>JARFUG010000097.1 GCA_029289095.1 Desulfuromonadales bacterium | reverse complement strand
GCGGGCGCCGGGGAGGGTGCAGGTGAGCTCGGAGGAGCCGTATTTGAGGACGAATTGGGCCATCGCTGTCGGTCGCCGTGAGTTGTCGAGGTCAGGGTCCGGTCCATCATACGGTACGAAGGTGATAATGTGCAAGAAAACACATTTACTCCTCAATTATGCCGGGGAGTCAGAAATCTCAAGACCGCGGGCGCTGCGCCCCGCACCCCGCCTTACTTCTTTTGCTCGCCCAAAAGAAGTAAGCAAGAAAAGGGCGTTTCTCCTGCGGAGGGCATTACTGTCGCGCGGTTTTCTGCAATTGCGAGACAGTTTTGCAGCGAGAGCGGCTGCGCTTCGTGGCAACTCCCCTTGTGCCGGCATTCTAATATGCCTGTCGACGGTATTGCAGGCTTGGCCGGTAGTGCATTGGCTTGTTTTTGGTGAAAATCTGAAACCCTCACATCCTCTGGCGTCGTGGTAAATTCCAACTGTCCTGCCCGCCGCTTCGCTCTGGGCTCCCTCCGCGCAGCAAACTCGCTTCGCTCAAACATCTGCCGGTCTTTATCCCGAAACATCCACTGCACTCCGGTTGCGTCAGATTGGACTCGATAAAGGACCTCGGGGTGGAGGTTGCGGGTTTCAGGTTTTACTGACAAAAAGCCAATGCACTGCCGGTCCGACCGGAACCGATGTGGGCGGGCGAGCTGACTGCCTGCGCCAGGGGAGGCGCCACGAAGCGCAGCCGCCGTTGAATGCTCGGTCGTTCCCAGGAACCACAACCCGTCGCGACAGTCATGCCCTCCGCAGGAGAAAAACGCGTTTTGCTTACTTTTGCGAGGTCAAAAGTAAGGCGGGGTGCGGGGCGTAGCGCCCGCGGTCCGGGGTTTGAATTCCTTTCAGAAACTCACAGTTCCGCATCCTTCCCCCACAGCATCCGTCCCCCGAGAATGATCACCAGCGACGCCCCCAGCCCGTAGTAGAGCGAAGCGAATCCCGGCCCTCCGATCAGCCCGGCCGCCAGAACACAGGTCGGGGCGATGAAGATGGAGAGGGTGACGGCCCGGCGGGGGATCGCCTCGTGCAGAAAGATGGCCGCCATGAGCGGCAGAAAGAGGGTCGCTCCGCGCAGCCCCATGGAGAGAAAGCTCCAGGCGATGATGGCCGACCCGAGATTGCCGAGAACGAGAAGGAGCGCCGTCGCAAGCACCCCCAAGGTGAGGACGCGGTACAGCGCGAGCTCGGAGAGGCGCCGCGAGGGTTTGCGCGCCAGGATGTCCAGACGCAGGGTCGTCGTCACCCCGAGAGTGAGGCCCGCCGCAGTCCCCACTGCCGCCAGAAGGAGGGTGGCGAAGGCCGCACCCGCCAGGGCCGGGGGAAAGTAAAGGTGGAGAAAGGCGGGAAGCGCCTGGACGCTTTCGATCTGCGGGGCGACCTGGCGCATGTGGAGCCCGACGGCTACGCCGAAGAGCCCCAGCGGAGGGATCAGGACGGCGCTCAGAAAGGCGCCGGTTCGGGCGGCGCGTCTGTCGCGGGCGGCGAACACAGCCTGAAGATAGGTCTGGGTCGAGACGACTCCCACAAGCATGGAGAGAAGATCGTTCACCCCGGCGCCAACGCCATATCCGAACAGGCTCAGCCACGGCTCGCGGGGAAAGGCGGCGCGCACCCCATCCCATCCGCCGAGAAACCCCCAGGCGAGAAGCCCCGCCCCTGTCATCGTCAGGTAGAGCAGAAACAGTTTGGCGAGCCCGAACGGGCCGGCCCCCTTCATTCCTCCCCACACTACGGCGAGGGCGATGAGGGCGAAGCAGGCCAGCGCCGCAGCAGCCGGGGAAAGCCCGAATAGGGCCGCAAGGATCGCTCCGCCGGCGAGGACCTGGGCGACGATATGCACGAACATCCCCGCCGAGGAGAAGAGACTTGCGGCGACGCGGGCTCGCTCGCCGTAGCGGCTGGAGATGAACTGCGGGATCGTCTCGACTTCCGCGTCCCGCAAAGGGCCGGTCAGAAATATCCCCATGAAGAGGCAGGAGAGCCCCGCGCCCAGGGTGAACCACCATCCCGAGAGGCCGAAGAGAAAGGCGATCTGCGCCGTGCCGATGGTCGATGCTCCCCCCACCAGCGTTCCCATGATCGCCCCGGCGACGCTCCACGGACCGCAGGCCCGGCCCGCCAGTGTGAAGTCGGCGGCGCTCCGGGCGTGCCTCCCGCCGTACACGGCGAGTGCCCCCATTGCAAACAGCGTGACGGCAAAGGCTGTCAGAAAATAAGGTTCGGGACTCATGGGAAATCCTTGCCGGCAGCTCAGGCCTTTTCATGGCCGAGCGAGCCGGGAAATGTCCCGATTCTTATACGGCGAGGGGACGACTCAGGTCAATCCCCGGAAACAACAGCTGACGCCGTCGCTTTCGCCGGCTTGCGCGTACCGAGGTACTGAACCACCCCGAGTGCCAGGAAGAGAAGAAATCCGACGCCGTTGGTCACATAGCCCGGCCAGAACGAGAGGACCGTGACGAGGCCGAAGCTGAGACGCATCACAATGCCCGCCGGGCGGAAGAAATAGCCTTCCGACAGGATGGCAAAGGCGAAGAGGCCGACCAGCCCCGATGCGGCAGCTTCGATCACGAGCCACAGGGGTCCCTCGAAGAGGATCGGGGTATAGCAGAAAAGGAGCGGAATCAGGTAGAGCCCCTTGGCGAGTTTCCAGGACTCCCACCCGGTCTGCAGAGGTTTGCTCCCCGCGATTCCCGCGGCTGTGTAGGCGGCAAGCGCCACCGGAGGCGTCACGTTGGAATCCTGGCTGTACCAGAAGATCAGCATGTGGGCGGCAAGGAGGCTGATCCCCATCATCTGCATCGCCGGCGCGGCCAGCACCGCCAGGACGATGTATGCCGCCGTGACCGGCAGCCCCATCCCGAGAATCAGGGAGGCCAGGGCGACAAGGATGATCATGAGGAAGAGGTTTCCGCCGGAGAGGTCCATGGCCACGATGGAGAAGACCGTTCCCATCCCCGTCATCAGCACGATGCCGACGATAATGCCGGCGCACAGAAGAACCACCCCGGTCGAGACCATGTTTTTCGCCCCCAGGTACAGGGCTTCGGCGATGGCGCCCAGACCCATGCGCGTCTCTTTGCGCAGCCAGCTCGCCGCCACCACGCTGACGATGGCGATGCTGGCCGCGTAGGTCGGGGTGAACCCGTACATGAGAAGCCCGATGAGGACGGCGATGGGAATGATGAACGGCCAGCCTTCGCGCAGAACATCGCGGGTGCGGGGGATCTCTGAGTCCTTTGGGGGGGTGAGTCCCCGCCGCTGTGCGCGCAGGTGAATCATGAAGATGACCGACATGAAGTACATCAAGGCCGGTATGGTGGCGACCCCGATGATGTGGAGGTAGGGGATGCGGGTCCATTCGGCCATGATGAAGGCTCCGGCCCCCATGATCGGCGGCATCAACTGCCCTCCGGTGCTGGCGGCCGCCTCCACCCCGCCGGCAAAGTGAGGGCGGAAGCCGGTGCGCTTCATCAGCGGAATCGTCAACGATCCGGTGCTGACGGTGTTGGCGACCGCGCTGCCGGAGATGCTCCCCATGAGCCCGCTGGCCACGACCGCCATTTTGGCCGGGCCGCCGATGGAGCGCCCCATGAGGGACATGGCGAGCTTCAGGACGAAATCGCCCGCTCCCGAACGCAGCAAAAAGGCGCCGAAGAGGATGAAGAGAAAGACGTAGGTCGAGCTGATGGTGGCGATGCTGCCGAAAATTCCGTCCGGAGCGAAATACATCCGGTAGAGGAGCCTCTCGTAGGTCACGCCGCGAAACTGCATCAGCCCCGAAAAGTGGGGGCCGAGAAAGGTGACGTAACTCAGCAGAAAAAGAGACAGGATCGGAATCAGCCACCCGGTGCAGCGGCGTGTGATCTCGAGAAGGAGCACGATCGACAGCCCGGCGAAGATCAGGTCGCGCAGGATCGGAACCTGGTTTCGGGCATGCAGGGCATCTTCGAAAAAGATCAGGTAGAGACCCGCCGCGCATCCGAGCAGGGCCAGGACCACATCGACGCCCAGCGTACGACCCGGATGTTTTTTCGACAGGGGGTAGATGAAGAACCCCATCAGAAGGATGAAAGAGAAGTGTGCGGCGTTGCGCTCCACTTCCGAAATCACCCCGAAGGAGTTGTACCACAGGTGGAACAGCGACATCCCGATGCCGACGACGAACAGGATCCTCGCGGGAATGCCCGTGAGGGAGCGCTGGACGGCCAGGGCTTCGCCCTGCTCGGCCGCAGTCTTTTCATCCGGGGAGGGTGTGCTTCGGTTTTCGGTCATAAGTCAACCTCTGCATGTCGAAACGACTGCCCGGGAGACGGCCCCGAAGGCCGTCTCCCGGAAACTGCCCATCTCAGCGGGGAAGGAGCCTGTCGGGGATCTGGAGGCCGACCTCCTTGTAATAGCGGACGGCCCCGGGATGCAGCGGCATCGGCATGCCGTCGAGGGCTTGTTTGATATTCATCGCCGTGGTGGCGCTGTGGATGTTGTTGAGGAAGGGGAGGTTCTCATAAATGGTCTTGGTGATCTTGTAGACCGTTTCTTCGTCGAGATCGGTCGAAACGACGAGGATATTGGGCTGAGCGATGGTGTTGATCGTTTTGGTCTGCCCCGGATAGGTGCCGGGTTCGATGGGAAAGCGCACCCAAAGCTCGAAGTCCTTGTTGACGGCGGCAAGGTGCTCGTCACTGAAGTCGAGCACGGTGGAGCGGTCGCCCATCATGGCGTACATCTGGGTGATGGCCGAGACGGGGACGCCGGCGGGGATGTTGGCGCCGACGATGCGGCCATCGCGCATGGCGTCGACGGAGGGATTGTAGCCCAGGAACTCAAGACTCAGGTCCTTGTCGGGATCGATCCCCAGCGCCCCCAGGATCACACGGCCCGACCCTTCGGTGCCGCTGCCGCGACTGCCGATGGAAAATCTCTGGTTGAGTCCCTTGAGGTCCATGATGGTGCCGGTCTTGGCGAAGCGGGAGAGCAGGGTGAAATGCTCCACGTTGTGCCAGAGCATGGTGATCCCGGCCATCTGCTGCATGGCAGATCCCTGATAGCTGCCCCGGCCATGGTAGGCTTCGGCGCCGTACAGCCCCTGCAGGATGGCGAGTTCGCACTCCTTGTTCTTGAGCATCTGGATGTTCTCGGCCGAGCCCGCCGAGTTGATGGCGCTGGCGGTGATGCCCTCGCGTGCATGTTTGATGCTGATAAGGGTCCCGATGGCCACTCCCACCGGGTAGTAGGTTCCGCCGGTCGTGGCGGTGGCGATGACCAGGGATTTGTTGGCGAGCGCCGGCGTGTGGAAGGCAAGCAGCAGGGCCGCCGCCAGGGCCAGGGACAGACATCTGAGCACGGGGATCTTCAGCATCTTCTCTCCTCCTTGGGAAATGGAAGTTGGCTTGCGACAGTTTTGTAGAGCAAAGATGGCGCCATCGCCCCAGCAGGCACGGAATCGACCATTTCTGCGTGTGGGGAGGGGTTCGGATGAGCGCGAGGCGCTCATCGAGGAGCGCTTTGCGCTCATTGCGGGCGAGGATCGAACTTCAGCGAACGATGGTGTCGGCGGTGACCAGCAGGGAGAAGGGAACCTGGACGTCGAGTTGGTAGGCGGTGCGCATGTTGAGGACCACCATGAAAAAGTCGAGAGAGCGGCTCGGGATCCGCGAGGGCGGGGTTCCGTCGAGGATGCGATGGGCGCTCAGCGCCGCCAGGCGTCCGATACGGTATCCGTCCGGCACCAGGCCGAGCAGGGCGCCCCGGCGGGTGACGAGGGTCAGTTCTGCGGCCAGCGAGGGGAGCCCGGCGTCGTTGATCTGGGAGATGATGCTGTGCCCGAGCCTCTCGATCAACGGGTCCTGGGTCAGGAAGACGGCATCGAGATCCGTTCTGTGTTTCAGCCCAAGGTCGAGGGCCTTCGCAGGGGTGGCGACGGGGATGGGGACGATGACATAACCGAGGAAGCTCTGGAGACGCTCCAACTCGCGTATCTGATGACGGGCATCCGGGCTGGAAGGATTGTAGAGAACGCCCAGGCGCTTGAAATCGACGATGCGCTTGAGAGTTTTTAGCTGGTTAAGAATCGGCACCTGGCTGCTGATCCCGGTGGTGTTGGTCTCGGAGGAGTCCCAACTGGCGATGACGCCTTCTTCAACCGGGGCGAGAACCATGGTGAAGACGACCGGTTTTTTCTTTTCCCGGGCAAGAACCTGCAGGGTCGCCGAGGTGCCCGAGACGTAGTACAGGTCGTGCCGACGCTGCGCCGCGATCTCCAGGAACCGCTCCAGCAGCATCGGATCCTCGGCGGCGCAGTAGGTATAGAAACGCGCATTGGGGAAGCGCTTCAGGATTCCTTCTCGAAAGCCCGTTTCCGCCGGGCCGTCGAGCTGCCAGGCGAATATGGCGATGCTGGGGAAGGGTTCCGCCGCCGCCGCCCCGACGAGCAGCGCCAGAAAAAAGACGCCCAGAGCCGTCCTGCGCATCAGGCGTCTAGTCATCGTTGAGCTCTTCGGCCAGCCCCAGTTTGTAGAGGCGGCGCTTGAGGGCATGACGGCTCATGCCGAGACGCTGCGCGGCATGCCCCTTGTGTCCCCCCGACAAGACCAGCGCCTGTTTGACCAGACGCAATTCGACCTGCTGGAGGTGGCTCTCGAGATCAAAGCCTGAAGACAGTGGAGGCGGATCGTCCAGCAGGTTGCTTTCATCCCACATCTCCTGCGGCAGGAGCGCAAGATCGATCTCGCTGCAGGGACTGAGAATGACGAGGCGCTCGACGATGTTGCGCAGTTCGCGAACGTTGCCCGGCCAGCGGTAGCGGGTGAAGGCGATGCGCGCCTCAGGGCTCAGTTTCAGCAACGGCTTGCCGAGGCTGCTGCTGAAGTGGGCGAGAAAGTGCTCGGCGAGGAGCAGAATATCGTCCGCCCGCGTGCGTAGCGCCGGAAGGTGAATGGGGATGACGTTGAGGCGGTAGAAGAGATCCTCGCGAAATCCCCCCTTTCGCACCTCGTCGCGCAGATCCCGGTTGGTGGCTGCGATGATGCGGGCGTCGACCGAAATGTCGAGGGTTCCGCCAAGCCGCCGAAAAGATTTTTTTTCAAGAAACCGCAGAAGCTTCGCCTGCAGGTGCAGCGGGAGTTCGCCGATTTCGTCGAGGAACAGGGTCCCTCCGTCGGCCAGTTCGAAGAGCCCCTTCTTGCGCGACTGCGCATCGGTGAAGGCCCCTTTTTCAAAGCCGAAAAGTTCGCTCTCCAGCAGGTTCTCCGGGATGGCCGCGCAGTTGACCTCGATAAAGGGCTGATCTCTCCGTGCGCTCAGCCGGTGCAGAGCGATCGCCGCCAGTTCCTTGCCGGTGCCGCTTTCGCCCGTGATGAGAACGGCGCTGTCGCCGGCCCCCGCGACCAGGTGGATGCGCGAACAGATCTCGCGCATCGGCTCGCACTCGCCGATCATCTCGGCCAGCCCTTCGGACTGGCTGCGCCGGCGCAGAAACGCCACCTCCGAGCGAAGCTGCTGCTGCTCGAGGGCCTGCTCGACGATGAGCAGGATCTCCTGCAACTCGAAAGGCTTGTTGATGTAGTCGACGGCGCCGAGTTTGACGGACTCGACGGCGGTGGCGGTGTCTCCGTGGGCGGTCATCATCACCACCTGGGCATCGGGATGCTTGAGGCGGATGGCGCGCAGCACTTCAAGGCCGCTGCCGTCGGGGAGTCGCAGATCGAGAAGCGCCACATCGGGCGAGAGGTGTTCCAGGCGAGTGATGGCTTCGCCGATGCCGTGGACGGTCGTGACCTGGTGCCCCTCGTCGCGAAAGAGGATGCCGAGGGAGTTTGCGAGGATCTTTTCGTCGTCGACGATCAGGATATCCGCCATTTGAATTCATCCTGCCGATGCGATGGGAAAGAACAGGCGGAAAACCGTCCCTTCGCCGGGTCGGCTTGCGACCTGGCGACGGATGCCGTTCTCTTCCATGAGGGAGTGCGCCATGGAGAGCCCGAGACCGGTTCCGCCGGGCTGCAAAGTGAAGAATGGGTCGAAAATGCGCTCAAGATGCTCCGCCGGAATGCCGCATCCCGTATCTGCGACGGTGGCGACCACGTCTTCGCCCTCCAGGGTCAGAGCGAGGCGCAGCGTCCCGCCGGCAGGCATCGCCTGCGCCGCATTGAGAATCAGGTTGAGGAGGATCTGCTGGACCTGGCGCGGATCGATGAAGACCTTCGGGACAGGTTGAAACTCCTTGCGGATGGCAATCCCCGCACTCTCCAGCGGTCCTCGGGTCATCTCCAGGGCGCGCTCGAAGACGTCCGCCAGCGCCACCGGAGATCGGGCGGCTTCGGCGGGGCGTGCGAATTCGAGAAGGCGGCGCACGATGGCATCGAGCCGCTGGATTTCCTCGTTGATCCCTCCGGCCAGCTCGGCGACCTCCCGCGAGATGGCCTTGCGCTGCATGAGCTGCGCACAGCTCTTCATCCCGGCCAGGGGGTTGCGCACTTCATGGGCCACCCCGGCTGCGAGGATTCCCAGAGAGGCGAGCCGGTCCACGGTTCGGATCTGCTTGTCCCGGGCGGTGAGCTTTTCCGCCATGGCATTGAATTCCTCGCCCAGGCGTTTCATTTCTCCCTCGCCCCGTATGCAGATGCGATGACTCAGGTTCCCCTCGCTGAACTGCTGGGCGCCGTGCGTCAGGGCGCGGATCGGCTCTGTGATGCGGCGGACGAAAAAGAGAGTCGTCACCAGGGCGAAAACCGCGATGGCCAGAGCGAAAAAGAGATTCTGGCCTCGAAGGGCGTTGATGTCGCCGAACAGCACGTCCGTGGGCAGGGTGAACCCGACGGTCCAGTTCAGCTCCGGAACCCCGGCGAAAAAAAGCTTGTTGCCCAGGTGATCGACGCTGCGCACATCGTCGAGAGCCCGGGGGGGGAGTTGCTCCCGAGGATCGAAGGAGAGGGGACGATTCTGCAGAAAACGGTCAAGATAATGGTCGTAGACGAAACCGACGGCGTTGGAATCCCCATCGAGCTCCTCTACAAACTGTGTGAGACTGTCGAGGCGAATATAGAAGGCAAGCAGACCCACCGGGATGGTGGGATGTTCGAAGTCGTAGACCCGTTTGCTGAAAATCAGCAGCGGACCCTCGTGGTGATCGGTGATCACCCCCGAGAAATAGTCGTCGGTCAGAGCGGCGAGTTTGAGGCGGTTCTGGTCGATGTTCGCGGCGACCCGCCGGGTATCCCCTTCAGGAATGGTGAGAATCAGTTCGCCGTCGAGCGAGATCAGGCTGATGCGTGAATAGAGGTCGTTGCGGCTTTTGTAGCGCTGCAGCATGAAATGGATCGTCTCCATGCGCTGACCGAAGCTGAACTGCAAGAAGGAGAGCTGGATGAAGGGATAGCCCGCCAGAAGGTCGAGGTCCTTCGTGATCTCCCGATAGCGTTGGCGGGACTGACTCGCCGTCTTCAGCGTCAGGTCGGAGAGCTGATTGTTGACGTGTCGCTCGAGGGAGGCCGAAGCCGAGCTGAAGGACTGATAGGAGATGACCAGCAACGGCACCAGGCCGAAGAGGAGATAGCTGAGGATGAACTTGTTGCGGATACCTCGGAAGAAACGCATCGGTCCCGAGCCCTCTGCAGGAAGGATAATGGACGCTATCTTCGCCCCTTTTCGGACATAATGCAAGGATGGTGCGCTCTCGGCGCGCGATTCTTCGAGTCGTCTTCGTTGACTCCCGTGCCGCCAGGGCCTACA
>JARFUG010000096.1 GCA_029289095.1 Desulfuromonadales bacterium | reverse complement strand
GAGCCAGGAGCCAGGAGCCAGGAGCCAGGAGCCAGGAGCCAGGAGCCAGGAGCCAAGAGCCAAGAGCCAAGAGCCACAAAAGGAGAGAGATGAAGGGGCGGATTTTTATTTGTGATGATGAAGAGGAGATCCGGCGGTACCTCGCCAAGCTGCTGAAAGCGCAAGGTTACGAGGTCGAGACGTTCGGCGGCCCGTTGGAACTGCTTCAGGCCCTGAAGGAATCCGAAGGGGGCGCCGATCTTCTCCTTCTCGATGTCAGGATGCCGGAGCTTGACGGGATGGAGGCGCTGCGTCGCATACGGGAGGCGCATCCCACACTGCCGGTCATCATGATGACCGGGCACGGAACCATCGATTCGGCGGTCGAAGCGATGAAGCTCGGAGCCTGGGACTACCTTGCCAAGCCTTTTCCGCAAGAAAAGCTCTATCTTCTCGTTGAAAACTGCCTCGAACGCGAGCGCCTCGTCCAAGAAAACAAGGCTCTCAGGAAAGAACTTCGCGAACGCACCGCATCCGAAACGCTCGTCTTTCAGAGCGCCGGCTTCGCCCACGTCTTCGATCTCGCGATGCGCGTGGCCGACAGCGATTCGAACGTCCTGATCCTGGGGGAAAGCGGCACGGGGAAAGAGCTCATGGCCGCCGCCGTCCACGACCACAGCCCGCGGGCCGCAGGGCGCTTTCTTCCGGTCAACTGCGCCGCTTTTTCCGAAACCCTGCTCGAGAGCCAGCTCTTCGGTCACGTCAAGGGGGCTTTCACCGGTGCGGTCAAGAATCATCCAGGGCTGCTCGAAGAGGCGGTCGGCGGCACCCTCTTTCTCGATGAAGTCGGTGACCTGAGCCCGGGGCTTCAGGCCAAGCTCCTTCGTGTTCTGCAGTTTGGCGAATTCATGCCTGTCGGTTCCAACCGCCCCAGGCGGGTCGACGTGCGCTTCATCGCCGCCACCAACAAGGATCTCGAGAGCGAGGTGCGCCAGGGGCGTTTCCGGGAAGACCTCTTCTATCGGCTCAACGTCATCGCCCTGAATCTCCCGCCTCTGAGGGAGCGCCCCGAGGACATCCCCCTCCTTGCCAGCCATTTTCTTGCCCGGATCGCCCGCAAGAGCCGCCGTCCGGCCAAAGCGCTTTCAGCCGAGGCGCTGACTCTCATGCGGGAGTACCACTGGCCAGGCAATGTACGTGAACTCGAGAACGTCATCGAACGGGGCACGATTCTTGCGCGGGGAGAAATGATCACCGCCGACGTCCTCCCCTTTCGGGTCGATTGTCCCTCGATTCCACAGACAGACGAGCAGGGTCCGCTGCTGACGCTGCAGGAGCTGGAACGGCGTCAGGTCCTGCGGGCTCTGCGTCAGACCGACTGGAACAAGACCCGCACCGCCGAGCTTCTCGGCGTCACCCGCAAGACCATCGACCGCAAGGTCAAGGAGTTCAATCTGACTCCATGAAAGTCTCCAAAGTCCCGGGCGTACGGTCCATACATGGAAAGATGCTCCTCGCCTCCCATCTTCCGCTGGCGCTTACGCTGCTGGTGGTCTGGGGGGCGGCCCTGTATCTCATCGATCAATGGATCGTCGGCGAGGCGCAGCAAAAAGTCCGTCACGATCTCGGCGTCGCTCGCTCGGTGTTGATGCATGAAGAAGAACGTCTTCGGGACGTGATCCGGTTCAGCACCGACTACGTTGCTCTTGCTCTCGTTCTGGAGCAGAGCGTACCCGGCACGGTGGCTGCGGAGATGACGGAGATCCTTCAGCGCGAGCGCCTCGATTTTCTCACCCTCACCGACGCTTCGGGGAAAATCGTGCTGCAGGGGGGCTCCTCTTCAGCCCCCCACGGCGCACAATCCCCCGGCGCCCTGGTGGGACTGGGCGCAACGCAGGGGTACTGCGGTCCCGTTGTCCTCACCGAATCGGAGCTCAGGCAGGAGAGCCCGCAACTCGCTTCTGCGGCCCGCATCCCCCGACGGGTTTCTCCTTTCGACGTCGAGGAGCGCGGGATGCTTCTTGTCTGTTCCTCCCCTGTCGTCGACGAGGAGAAAGTTCATGGCTATCTCTACGGCGGAGTGCTTCTGAACGGCAATCTCGATCTGATCGACAAGATCAAGAAGACGGTTTACGGCAGCGAGGATTTCCGCGGGACCAAGCTGGGGAGCGCGACCCTGTTTCTTGACGATCTGCGCGTGGCGACGACCGTTCGCCTCCGGGACGGAGAGCGTGCTCTTGGAACGACCATGTCCGACGAGGTCGCCGCAGCCGTTCTTGGCGAGCGCCGTCCCTGGATCGCCCGGGCGCGTGTCGTCGACGAGTGGTACCTGACCGCCTACGAACCGATACTCGGCCCCCAGGGCGAAGCGATCGGCGCCTTCTATGTCGGGCAACTCGAGAGCCCCTTCTCCCAACTCAAGAGGCAGGCCGCTCTTGCTCTTCTCGCCCTTTTGCTGTTCGGCGGGCTTCTCGGCGCTCTTCTGGCCCGCAAGGGAGCCCGGCGGCTCTCGCGTCCGATCCTCGAACTGGAAGAAGGGGTCAGGCGCATCGGCGCCGGTGAGCGCGACCTGCACGTCCCCGTTGCCGGCTCCGACGAAATCGCGGCCCTGGGGACAGCCTTCAATGCGATGAGCGCTTCGCTCAGGGAGCATGAGAAAGCCCTGCAGGAACTCAACCGCGAACTGGAGGGGAAGGTCAGAGAGCGCACCGCCGAGCTTGAAGAAAAAAGCCGTCAGCTCATCCGCGCCCGCGAGGAACTCGCTCGCAGCGAAAAGCTCGCCGCCATCGGTTCCCTCGCCGCCGGGGTGGCCCACGAGATCAACAATCCGGCCGCCATTATCCGGGGGAACGCTGAAATCATCCTCTCTTTCCCCGAGTGCAGCGAGGGGCACAGGGAAGAGGCGCAGGTGATCCTGCGGCAGACCGATCGCATCTCCTCGATCACACAGAACCTCCTCACATTTGCCCGCCACAAGGCCGCCATCGGTCATCGCATTGATGTGAGCGAACTGATGGCTGACGTCCTGACCCGAGTTCCCCACCAGACTCCCCTCGGAGCCGTGGAAGTCCGCACCGAACTTGCGTCCTCTCTTCCTCCCGTCGAAGCCGATGCCGAGCAGTTGCGGCAGGTCTTTAACAATCTGGTCCTGAACGCCCTGCAGATGATGCGGGGAAAAGGGAGTCTTGTTGTGAGGACCCGCGGTGAAAGCGGCGCCGTTCTGGTAGAGGTGGCCGACAGCGGACCGGGCATCCCTCCTGAAAACCTGAAGAAGATCTTCGATCCTTTCTTCACCACGCGGCAGGGGGGGACCGGGCTCGGCCTCTCGGTCTCCTACGGAATCATCCAGTCCCTGGGGGGAAGCATCGACGTCGAGAGCAGGCCGGGGGAGGGGGCGCTCTTCAGGGTGACCTTGCGAGGGGCTGGATGAGGAATAAAAGGATGGGCAGCTTTCGGGTTCTGGGTGCTATAATTAAGCATGAAACGGATCTGCGGACGAATGAGACCGGGATGACCGTGAAGGGAGAGGAATGAAAGCAGTGAAGTCTTTTCAAAGTGGAGCCGCCCTGGTTCTCTGTCTACTTCTCTTGGGCACGGCAGAGGCTGCGGCGCACGGCGCCCACAGTCATGACCGGGATCATCGACATCATCATCCGGAAGATATGAAGCACCAAAGGGAGCAAATCCCAGAAGATTACCGCATCATGAACCGTACGCCGATGACCCCCCATATGTCGTCGCTAAGGCGGGGGCAGGAGCTCTTCGCAACACACTGCTCCTCCTGCCACGGAGTGAAAGGGAAGGGGGACGGCCCTCTTGCCGCCGCCCTCGACACCCCTCCTGCGAGTTTTCTCGATCTGAGTCATAGCGACATCTTTGGACCCGGGGAAAAATACTGGATCATCGGAAAAGGAATTCCAGAGGCCGGGATGCCGGGGTTTGAGGATCAGATCGGCCCCGCCGATCGCTGGCACCTGGTGAATTACATCGACTTTCTGCAAAGGCCGCTCCGAAGGCAAACCCAGGGGCATGATCACTGACCCTTGTTAATGCACCGTGCATCTGGTCGAGTCACGGCCACAAAGGCCTATTGTGGTTTAGTGGACGCCGCCTTGCGCGTCCGCTCATTCTTCCATTTGCTGCGAAAGCTGTTTGCATGAGCGAATCGACCACGCGAGCCAAGGAACAGGGGAGACTCCCCGACTGGCCCCTCAGCCTCCCCAACCGTTATTTTCTCCTCATCGCCCTCAGCGTCCTTCTGCTGGCGGTTTCGGCACGTACGGTCGTCAGTTCCTTTCTCCCTCCGCTCGACCCCTGGCTCAAGGTCCTCTCAGAATGGGCCATCGTCGTCCTTCTCCTCTCGCCCCTTTACTTTTTCTATTACCTCCCCTTGCGAAGGCATTACGCCAGCCATCTCAAGGAACACGGCGAGATCCGCTCGCTGTCGCGCCAGATGCTCCACATCATGGAAGGTGAGAGACGAATCCTTGCGAAGGAACTGCACGACAATTTCGGCCAGACGCTCACTGCACTGCAGTTCAGAGTCGACATCCTGCGCTACTCGCTTCCTCCGGATAATGACGATTTGCTGCAGCAGTGCGACCAGATGCAGCAATGCATCAGCACTCTGGGCGACGAGATGCGCGGTCTGTGCGCCCATCTGCACCCCTCGATGCTCGAGACCAGCGGTGTCGTCCCCGCACTCGAGTGGCATCTGCAGCGCCTGCGCGAACAGAACAGCCGCGTCGAACTCTCTCTCGAGACCTGCGAACGCAGCGCAAGCAAATTCTCCCCCGAAGTGAGCATCACCCTCTACCGCCTCTGCGAGGAGGGCCTGGCCAATGTCCTGCGGCATGCCGACGCCGAGCGCGCGGTAGTCCGCCTCGACTGCAGCGACGATGCGATCGTTCTAACCATCGTGGACAACGGAGCCGGGTTCGATCCCGCAGAGGCCGCCGGGATCGGCATCCCCGGAATGCGAGAGCGCATTGCCGCCCTGGGCGGAACCCTCCGGATCGATTCCGCCAAAGGGCACGGAACCGTCGTGCGGGCGGAGATACCGGTATAAAGCAGTATCCAGAAGCCAGAGGACAGAGGACAGAGGACGGAAGACGGAAGACGGAAGACGGAAGACGGAAGACGGAAGACGGACGGCCGCGAAGCGGCTGACAAATGACAATCGAAGGCTGCGAAGCGGCCTGAGGATACAGTTATGATACGCATTCTCATCGTCGACGACCACGACCTGATCCGCAACGGCTTGCGCCAGCTCATCCGCACCCAGTCCGATATGGAGGTCGTCGGCGAAGCCGGCGACGGTGTGGAGGCGCTCGAAGCTGCACGTCACCTTCGCCCTGACGTCATCCTCCTCGATATCGCCATGCCCCGGATGAACGGTCTGGAGGCCGCTCCCCTGCTTCGCGACGCGTGTCCCCGAAGCCAAATCGTCATTCTCTCGATGTACGAGAAGGAGGCCTATACCCGCGAAGCCCTCGCTGTCGGTATCAAGGGCTATGTCCTCAAAGGATCTCCCAGCAGAGACGTCCTGAAGGCGATCCGGGTCGTCCATTCAGGGGACTACTTCTTTGGATCGAGAATCCCCGCCGATGAAATTCGCCTTCTGGTCGACAAGCCGGCCGGCGGAGGGTCGGCGCTGACAGACTTTGCTCAACTCTCGGAACGGGAACAGCAGGTCTTCAAGCTTCTGGTAGAAGGAAACACCCTCTCCCAGATCGCAGACATCCTCTGCGTCAGCTACAAGACCGCGGAAAAGCACCGCGGCAGCATCAGCAGGAAACTCGGCATCAGCAATCCCGTCGAAATGGTGAAATACGCCGTGCGGCTCGGGCTCGTCGATGCAGACTTCTGGCAAAGTTAATTCACCTTTCTGTTGGTTTGAAAATTCTAACTTTTCCTCCCTCTAAGGCCCTGTTTTTTTACAACAAAGTAGGGAATTCCCTCATAGACTAATCCCGCCTTCTGCGTCAAACTTATCTCACGCAATCTGCGCATGATATTACTTGAGTGCAAGTATCGGAATTCTCCTAATTTTTGTCCGGAGATTGATCAGGAGGCGAAATGAATTTGCGTATCCCTTTGATATCCCTTGGAATACTTGCTCTATGGGTCTCCTTGGCCGGGGCGGCCCTCGACTCGGTTTCCGGGTGGGATGGCCCGCAAGGTGCGGCATTGGTTCCCACCATCGTCCCCGGCGAGGTCGCCTACAGTCTGGCCAATGGTTTCCCCATCTGGTACGAGGACGAAAACGGCCTCAAGCTCCAGCTCTGCCTTGATCAGGCGGTGGAGCGGGCAGGCGGGGGAATTTTCCGGCCCTGCTTCACCGAGGAGCCGCTGGCCGGTTCGCCCATCTCCTTCCCCGGCAACTTCGGGGCCGAGGCTTTCTGGTGGGGCGCCAACGCAGCCACCGTCTTTTCCAGTCGGCAAAACGGTGCAGTGGTGGCAGGCGGCGACATGCTTTTCGTGGCGCAGTTGGAAGCGGCCTTTGCCGGCGATCTCGGCGCCATCGACGGCGACCAGGTCGCTTTCTCCCGCATCCGCCTGCGCATCAGCGTGCCCCGACCGGGCATCTACCGGGTAACCCACCCTTACGGGACATTCACCTATCGGCTTGAAGACGTCGGCCGTCGGGTCATCAACCAGACGCAGGATATCGGCAACTTCGATTCACCCGGTCCACCCCCTATGGGCGATTTTACCGAGGCGCTGTTCGACGGGGAGCCTCCTTTTGGCGGCGCCTCCCCGCCCCTCGGGTTCGACTTTTCAGCCAATGCCGGCATCGTCGACGTGGAAGGCCGCAGCATTGGTCCCTTCCTGGTGGCGGCCGACGCCCCGGGCGGGATCCCTCTTGACTTCATCGAGGCGGTCAACGGCGATCTATACCTGGCCGATCCCGGCTTCGGCGCCATTCACCTGGAAGTGCCGGTAACCGGCAGCACCTTTGAATTCGATCCAGAGGAATTCCCCGGAGTCTTCGCCAACTTCTTCCAACTCGAACTCGTGGCCCTTCTGGTGGAAGAAGTCCCTGGCGTGCTGACTCCGGTCTTCCCCGATCTAGAGGGCGATCGCAGCATCAACGGCTTTTACCTTAATGCCGCCGACGACTCCCAGATCGTCCATGTCGACGAGTTCCAGCTTTCGGGCAAGCTCTTCAACGACGGCCCCAATCTCAAGCCCGTCGCCAACGACGATCTGGTGGTGATTGCCAAGGGGCGCACGGGGCGTATCGACGTGCTGGACAACGTCGAAGATCCCGTCGGTCCGGGGAACGTCCACGGCATCAATCCGCAGGCCCTCGGGCTGCCGACCAATCCCGACAACCTGCGGGAGGAGATCCTCCTGACCAGGGCGTTGACGACACCCGCAGGAGGGACTGTCCAGCGCTTCACCACCATCAGCACCGGCCGGGCCTTCTTCACCTATACCCCCCCCAGCCCAGATTTCACCGGGGAGGACTTTTTCGATTTCGTCGTCCAGGATACGGGGGGTCTTATCTCCGACCCCGCCCGGGTGACGGTCATCGTCGAAGACCTGCAGGCGCAGCGTGCCGAATACCGCCCCCGCCTTGGCAAATGGCGCATCGCCGGGACGAGCAGCCGCATAGACGGCAATGCCGTCGAGGTCCTGGCCGGACCCGTCGCCGCAATGACCGGCGCCTCGGTCCTTCCGACGCCGGTTGTCACCGATGCCGTCGGCCGGGCCGCCCTGGCGCTGCACGACAACCGCATCGACTACGTCTTCTCCGTCGATCCGCTCCCAACCAGCCCGGTCATCTTCGCCACCATTCACATCACCGCACCCGGCGAGTCGATCGGACCGTCCGTTTTCTTCCTTTTCGATGACATTCTCGACGGCGTCTTTACCGGTTCCTTCAGTGACAGCCTGACCAACTTCATCGCCCGGCCATCGGTAGGGGTGAACACCTTCGCCGATGCCGTCGCGGCCATTCTCGAGGGACGGGCGTACCTGAACATCTACACCGAGGCCCACTCCTTCGGCGGCGGTGAACTGCGCGGCGCGATCGATGTCCCTCTCGTCGGCACAGCCGACGTGGTGGATGTAAACGGGGTCGGCACATGGATATTCGAGGGCAAGTCCACGGCGAGCCCGGGGACATTCCGGCAGGTTAATCTCCGCTCCGCGGGGGGCGTGACGGTGCTCGGCGTGCCCCTGCAGTTGCGGTAGCAAAAAAATCTGGAGAAGGGTGAATTTTTATGGACAGACGTGAATTCCTCAAGTTCAGTTCCTGCGGGTTGACCATGGTCGCCGTCGGCTCCACCATGCCTCTGCTGATGAAGGCCAATCCGGCTTTCGCCCAGTCCAGCAGCAGCTCCCGCCTGGAGCTCGACATGGTCGAGGTCTTTGCCGAGATGGTCGACGAAGTCCAGGTTCCCATGTGGGCCTTCAAGGTCAACAGTGATGACAACGGCGATAGCAGTTCTTCCGACTCCTTGATCGGTTCGCCGCGCATCCCGGGCCCGGCCCTCTTTGTCATGGAAGGAGAACGGGTCCGCCTCCGCGTCCGCAACCGCATCCCAAACGGCGGGCCCCATGCCTTCGCCATCCCGGGGGTGGTCGAGACGCCCCCCATGGAGTTGGACGACCGGGAAGACGTCGACTTCATCGCCCCGAAGGCGGGAACTTATGTCTATCTGGATCCCCTCAATGCCCCGGTCAACCGGGTCATGGGGTTGCACGGGGTGCTGGTGGTGCTGCCCAACCCCGTCGGCCAGCATACCCCCTACAGCGATCCGACCCCCCGCATCCAGCAGCTTTTCGACGATCTCGGGGCGACGGCGCACTTCCCCGGGCATCCCTGGGACCCGGTCCGCAATGCCGTCTGGGTCTTCAATACCATTGATCCGGTCAAGAACATTGCCGCTGCTGCGAGCACGGGCGGAATCACTCCCGCCGCCTTCCTGAGCGGCTATCTCCCCCAGTATTTCACCATCAACGGCAAGAGCGGGTTCTTCGGGGCTCAGCATGGCCACGATCACGACAGCGGAGGTGAGGACCATTCCCATGAAGATCTCCTCGACCGCTTCACCTTTGACATCCAGGCCAACATTTCCATCAAGGGCAGAGTCGGCCAGCCGGTGCTCATCCGCAACGTCAATGCCGGCCTCATGTGGCATTCGCCCCATATCCATGGCAACCATGTCTATCCTCTGGGGCGGGCCAACTACCTGAGCGGCGCCCGGACCCTCTCCAACAATCTGCTCATGGTCGACACCTGGACCATGGCGCCCGGGGATGTACGGGATGTACTCCATCCTTACATCGCCCCGCCGGATATTCCGCCAAATTTCTGGGAACTGGCCGCCGAAGGGCTGAACCAGGAGAAGTTCCCCCTGCTTTACCCCATGCACGACCACAACGAGATTTCCAACACCGCCGCAGGGGCCAACTATCCCCACGGCCTGGCCACCCACTGGCAGATCGACGGCGATATCGACCCCCTGGCGGCCGTCATCCAGGTGGAGAAGGCCGAGTACCGCGTGCGCACCGGGCAGATCATGCTGGAAGGCCTGAGCTCGACGGCGAGTGTCGAGTTCGAAATCCACGCGGGGGGACTCGACGGGCCACATATCGGCCACATTCACGTGCATGGCAATGGTCACTGGTCCTTCACCGGCAGATCGTTGAAAGTTCTGGCCGAACGCAGAGTGACCATCGTATTCCATGATGAGGCGGATCACAGCCAGATCCATTCCTACGCCACCGTGCCGCTGCGGTTCCGCTAAGCCATAAGGAGACAAGACATGCCCGACCTGATCCCCCGCGATGCCGGCAGCCCCTTCAACCCCAACGATCCGGCCGATGTGCAGGAACTCGATGAGTTCATGTGCCCTCCC
>JARFUG010000151.1 GCA_029289095.1 Desulfuromonadales bacterium | reverse complement strand
GCAACGCGATCGAGAAGCCGGTGCGCCACTTCTGTCTTTGAGAGCTGCGGCAGCTCTTCCATCTCGCCGCCGCGGAAGAGAAAGCGCACGATGTTCGTCTCGGAGTCGAAACCGGCGCCTTCCTGCGTGACGTCGTTGGCGACGATGATGTCGAGGTTTTTCTCCTGCAGCTTCTTGCGGGCGTTGGCCACCAGGTCGTTCGTTTCTGCAGCGAAACCGACGAGGATCTGCCCTTCCCTCTTCATCGAACCGAGTTCGGCGAGGATGTCTGGATTCTTCTCCAGCTTCAGGACCATCTGCTGGGCCTCTCCCTTCTTTATCTTTATCTCACCCCGCTCGCTCGGCCTGTAGTCGGCCACGGCCGCCGCCATGATGATGATGTCGGCCTGCGCGGCATGCTCGACGACCGCCTCATGCATCTGGCGGGCGCTGACGACGCTGCACCCCTGCACCGAGCAGGGGATCGGCTGCGAAACGGGGCCTGAGACGAGAATCACCCGGGCGCCCCGGTCTCGGGCGGCTCGGGCGATGGCGGCCCCCATCTTTCCGGACGAATAGTTGCTTAGAAATCGCACCGGATCGATCTCTTCGCGCGTCGGCCCGGAAGTGACGAGCACCGTTTTTCCGGCCAGATCCTTCGGGGTCAGAGCGGCGCAGGTTTCCTCGAAGATGGCGAGGGGGTCGGGGAGCTTCCCCTTGCCTTCCCAACCACAGGCGAGAAAACCGGCCGCCGGTTCCATAAAACGGTAGCCGAGCCCTTCGAGGGTTTTCTGATTGCGGCGGTAGATCGGATTCTCCCACATGTTGACGTTCATCGCCGGGACGAAAAGGACCGGCGCCTTCGTCGCCATAATCGTCGTGGTGAGCAGATCGTCCGCGATCCCTGCGGCGACCTTGCCGATCACGTTCGCCGTCGCGGGCGCCACCACGAAGAGATCGGCCCGATCTGCCAGGGAGATGTGGCCGATCTCCTTTTCCTGGTAGAGATTGAACAGATCCGTGTGGACCGCGTTGCCCGAGAGGGTCTGAAAGGTCAGAGGGGTGACGAACTCGCAGGCGCCGGCCGTCATGACCACATGGACCTCGGCCCCGGCTTTCACGTACAGGCGCAGCAGTTCCACCACCTTGTAGGCGGCGATCCCCCCGCAGACGCCGAGTACGATCTTCTTTCCCTGCAACATGGCTGCTCCTCAGAAGAAAAGAGTCATGGTCCTATGGGACCCATAGGACCCATGAACTCAGCCGAAAAACGGATTCATCCGCTTCTCGCGGCCGATGGTGGTGTCGGGACCATGCCCGGGATGGACGATGGTCTGCTCGGGGAGGACCAGGAGCTTCTCCCGGATGACGGAGATCAGAAGATCGTGATCGCCCCCAGGAAGATCGGTTCTCCCGATGGAGCCGGAAAAAAGAGCGTCTCCGCTGAAGAGATGCCCGTCGCACAGCACGCAGATCCCACCCGGGGAATGTCCGGGGGTGTGGATGATCTGCAGCGACAGATCGCCCACCTTGAGCGTCTCGCCTCCCTCCAGTGTGCGGGTCGGCTCCGGCGAGGGGTCGGCCCGCAGGCCGAATGAGGCGGCGTGGGCGGCCGCGCGGCTCAGCAGAGGCTGGTCGGCCCGGTGAATGAGCAGTTCGCCCCCCGTTTTCTCGACCAGAAGGGCGTTTGCACCGATATGGTCGAAATGGCCATGGGTGTTGATGATTGTCTTGAGCACAAGACCGGCTCCTTCAAGAGCCTTGATAATGCGCTCGCCGTCACCCCCGGGATCGACGACCGCCGCCTCCCTGGTGCGGGGGCAGCCGAGAATGAAACAGTTGACTTGAAGCGGGCCTACCGCGAGACTCTGAAGGTGCATGTGAATTATTCTCCTTTTCAAAAGCCGGCGATGGTCGCCACCAGCCACCAGCCACCAGCCACCAG
>JARFUG010000095.1:8141-10214 GCA_029289095.1 Desulfuromonadales bacterium | reverse complement strand
GGAAGTCATCTGATGCCCACAGGCGAAACCACCAGCGTTCGGAACCGGCCGGGGGGGATGAAAATCCTCTACGAGGATCGGGACATTCTCGTCGTGGACAAACCGTCCGGGCTCCTCACCATGGGGACGGAGCGGGACAAGACCCGGACCGCCTTTCGCCTCATCACCGATTACGTCCAGAAGGGGAATCCCAAGTCGAGAAACCGGGTGTTCATCGTCCATCGGCTCGACCGGGACACCTCCGGCGTCCTCATCTTCGCCAGATCCGAATCGGCGAAAGCGACTCTGCAGGGGCAATGGGACGCCGCCGAAAAGACGTATCTGGCCATCGTGCATGGGCGCCTGGCTCGGAAAGAGGGGACGATCAGCACCTACCTTGCTGAAAACAGCGCGCACAATGTCTATTCCACCACCGACCCGCAAAAGGGAAAGCTCTCCCATACTGCCTACAAGGTATTGAACGAGTCGAAGGAGTTCAGCCTTGTGGAGATCGACCTCCTGACCGGTCGGAAGAACCAGATCCGCGTCCATTTCTCCGGCATCGGCCACCCGGTGGTCGGGGACCGGAAGTACGGGGGCGGGAAGGACAACTATCCGCGCCTGGCGCTGCACGCGAGGTCGATCATCTTTCGGCATCCTTTCGACGGCAGGCAGATGGCTTTCGACGCTGAGGTTCCGGAGCATTTCATCAAACTGATGGGAAAAGCGGGGCGGCGGGACCGTCCCCAAACCGAGCGGCCTCCAAAAGGACTACTTTCCCTGAAAAAGTAGCTTGTCCACTTTCTGTGGTTCCAGTTTGTGTGGCAAGCAGCGTCTGGCATTCAATTCGTAACAGATCTGACCATTTCCCCCTTCTAAAGCATTTCATTTCGAGCTTGCGCGAGGTTGCATTTATGTGAGCCAGCCTGCATGCGGCTCCTGCACGCCCTGAGCTTGAATCGCAAGCAACCTGCGATACGGTTGGACCAATAACATCCAACTCGAACAGCGGAGGGGAAAATGAAAGAGAATGTCGGACGCAACGACCAGATGATGCGAGCCGTCGCCGGTCCGCTGATGATAGCGGCCGGTTACGCCCTGGGGGCGAAGCAGGGGAAGGGGGCCGGGTTGATGACGATGATCGCAGGTGTTCTCGTCACGGAAACCGCCCTGACGAAGACGTGTCCTCTGAACGCCTTCCTCGGTGTCGATACGCGGGAGTGGGATGTGGAACCCTCCGTTCGGAAAGCGGCCCCCGTCTATCGTCCCTCTGAGGAAGGTGCCGGAGCCCACTGGCCCCGGACCCCGCCCCGGGATGAAGCCGCCATGGCGGAGCAGACCCCAGGCCCGGCTCACTCGGGGGCGCGAAAGGGAGAGGTGAGCATCGGCTACGACAATTTTGTCAATGCCGCGATGAGTCTGAGTTTCATCGAAGGCGAGGAGACCGCCGAGGCGGCTGTGAAGGCGGTGCTCGGAATCCTGGCGAGCCGATTGGAGGAACCGGAGGCGAGACGCCTGGCCGCGACCCTGCCCGATCCGCTGAGTCTGGAGAACCTGAGGGGCCACCAGATGAACGTCACCGATCTCTCGGTCGAGCAGTACTACGGCAACCTGGCGACCCAGTTCAGGATCACCCCCGAGCAGGCGCAGGTCCTTGCGGTGACAATCCTGCGCCTTGTCAAGGAGGCCCTCGATACCGAAGGGCTGCGCGAGGTCGAAAGGTCTCTCCCCGAAGACTGGACGAACCTGATCGAAAGGGTGTAGCGCCGCAAACGTTGATTTTTCGCGGGGAGGGTAATAACCCAAGCAGACGGAGACGCATATGGCAGGGGAATCGAAAACGACGACCGATCACGAAACGATCCGCAAGTGGGTCGAGGAGCGCGGCGGCCATCCCGCGGCGGTGAAGCAGACCGGCGAAGGCAAGGACCCTGGAATCCTGCGCATCGATTTTCCGGGATTTTCGGGGGAGGGAAAGCTCGAGGAGATCTCCTGGGACGATTTCTTCGCTAAGTTCGAGGAGAGCCACCTGGCTCTGGTCTATCAGGAAAAGACCAAGGACGGCGAGCTCAGCCGGTTCAACAAGCTGATCAG
>JARFUG010000095.1:0-8041 GCA_029289095.1 Desulfuromonadales bacterium | reverse complement strand
CTCAGCCGAGTAGAATGCCGACGATTGCTCCCGTCAGGCAGGTGGCGATGGTGCCGGCGACGATCGATTTGAGGCCGAGGGCGACGATCTCCTCCCGTCGCTCCGGGACCATCGCTCCCATCCCGCCGATCATGATCCCCAGGCTCCCGAAGTTGGCGAAGCCGCACAGGGCGTACGTCATGATCAGCTTCCCACGCTCTCCGAGACTCCCCTCCGGCAGTGCCGCCATCTCCAGATAGGCGATCAGCTCATTGAGCATGATCTTGCTCCCCAGGAGGCTCCCGGCGACCCTTGCCTCTCCCCAGGGGACGCCGATCAGCCAGGCGACCGGGGCCATCAGCCACCCGAGAATGCGCTGAAGCGTCATCTCCGTCCCTCCCAGAGGGGGGAGAAGGGCGAGCATCTGGTTGAGCAGATGCACCAGCGCGACCAGTACGATGAGCATGGCGACGATGTTGAGAAGGAGCTTGAGCCCCTCCATGGCGCCGCGGGTGACGGCATCCATGGCGCTGGTGGCGCCTGAGAGTGCGACGCCATCCCCCTCGGTGCGCCGCTCGCCCGGGGGGACCATCAGTTGGGCGACAACGATGGCGGCCGGGGCGCTGATCAGCGAGGCGGTCAGGATGTGCCCGAGGGGGTCCGGGATCACATCGCGCAGGATGGCGGCGTACAGGACGAGCACCGTCCCTGCGATGGTGCTCATGCCGCACGTCATGACGATGAAGAGTTCGCCGCGCGACATCTGCCGCAGGTAGGGGCGCACCAGAAGGGGCGCCTCCACCATCCCTACGAAGATGTTGGCCGCCGTGCCGAGCCCTACCGCTCCGCCGACTCCGAGGGTGCGCCGCAGCAGCCAACTGAAGCCGCGAACGAGCAGGGGAAGCACCTTCCAGTGGAAGAGCAGGGCCGAGAGGGCGCTCACCACCAGAACGATGGGGAGGGCGCGGAAGGCCAGGACGAAGGAGGCGCCCGGGTAGGGCTCGGCGAAGGGGAGATCCCCCCCGCCGAGGTAGCCGAAGACGAAAGAGGTTCCGGCGGCTGTGGCGCGGTCGAGGGCGAGAATCACCTCGTTCAGGGTGAGAAAAGCCCCCTTGAAGAGCGGAATCTTCAGCAAGGCGATCGCCAGCGCGAACTGCAGGACAACCCCGATGACGAGCGGCTTCGCCTGCACTCCCCGCCTGTCCTCACTGACGAGCCACGCCAGCGCAAGCAGTGCTCCGATTCCAAGCCACCCCTGGTGCATCTGTGCTTCCTCCTGATATAGAATTGCACTCTCACCGGCAGGAAATTACCTCGGAAACCGGTGGATCTCAAGGACAAATGTCCATGGCCTCGTGTATAATCAAACTCTTATCTACGAGTACGACACGAATCCACTGATATCACAGGGAGGGAATGATGGAACAGCAGCGCAGGCGCGGAATGCAAATGCTCGCCGAGGTCGCGCAAAAGTATGCCCACCAGCATGGCCTGGAGCCCAAAAACGTATCGTGGGAGCAGGTGACCGACGAGCAGCTTTTTCTTGTGGTGGAGACGGAGAGTCAGTCGGTGAGCATTGCCTTCTCCGTCGATGAGGTCGAGGACTTTCCGGATGGGGCGGGGACGACTTACAGCAAGAAGAAGATCCGTGACAAGTTCGCCGGTCTGTCCATGTGACCTACGGATCGTCGAGCTGGCGACGGATGGCGGAAAAACAGTCTTCACAGACATCATGCGTAAGTTTGGGGGGAATGGCTCCGAACAGCGCCCTGTAGGTCATGGCATCGGCGATTTCAACCCAATGGCCGTTTTCGATACGGATTCTCTTGCACCAACTGCAGATCACGACCACTTCCGCTGAGTGTTCGATCGTGTTGTCGAGGATCGGCCGCGGGAGGACCGGCTTGATCTCGAGGACCTGGATGGAAAATTCCAGAGCGCCTCTGTCCAGTGGGAAGAGGCGCATGCGGAACGAGCGCCTCAGATGGGGGGAGTCGCAGTTGAAGTGAACCTGAACTTCGCGCCCCTTTTCCCTGACGCACTGGTAGATGAGTTCATAAAGATGACGGGTCTCCCAACCGGAAATGTAGCGTTGGAGGGGCTGACCCAGAACATTCTCGGGCGTCAATTCGGACGCTTCGTTCTCCCGGGCGAATTCGACCCACTCCCGGTTCACGAAGGTGATCCTGTCCTGCGCATCGATGCGGTAAATGAAAGTCCGAAGATCGTCGACTCTTCCCATGTTCCCCCCTGTCGAAACCGGCGCTTCCACTAAATCACGGAAACAGAGGGTGTCAACGCAGGAACCTGTATGCCTTGGTTCTCCTCCAGGCTTGCAAAGATCATGTAAGCCGGGTATAAAATGGCCACTTTATGACAGGGGCAATCTGATGGAACCTGCTCTTCTCTTCGACCACAAAGCCTTTCTCGAACTGGCCGAGATGCGCATGCCCTTCGGAAAACACGAGGGAATGCGGCTGATCGACCTGCCTGAACCTTATGTCGTCTGGTTTGCGAAGCAGGGATTCCCGGAAGGGAAGCTGGGAGAGTTGCTGGGGGCGGTCTATGAAATCAAGGTCAACGGTTTGGAGTACCTCTTCGATCCCCTGCGGTAATGTTCCTTCAGGATCTCTCACTTCGGTAGACGTCCCATAAATCTGCTTATCCTGGCAAGTCGGCCTTTTACGGCGCAAGGAGAACAAACGATGAACAATTGTCCCTGCGGAAGCGGCTCCGAATACGCCGCCTGCTGCGAACCGGTCATCACCGGGAAGAAAACGGCCGAGACCGCCGAGCAACTGATGCGGGCGCGCTATGCCGCTCACGTGAAGGTCGAGGTCGATTTTCTCTTCGAGAGCACCCACCCCGATCACCGTCAGGGGTACGACCACAAGGGGACCCGGAACTGGGCTGCGAGTTCCGAATGGCACGGCCTTGAAATTCTCGAAACGGTTCAGGGAGGCCCCCGGGACGAAGAGGGGGAGGTCGTGTTCGTCGCCCGCTATCGCGACAAGGACGGTATACACAGCCATCACGAGCGCGGGCAGTTCAAGCGCAAGGATGACCGCTGGCTCTTCACCGAGGGGATCATGATCAAGTCGCCGCCGGCGAGCTCGAGCAAGGTCGGGCGCAACGATCCGTGCATCTGCGGCAGCGGCCACAAGTACAAGAAATGCTGCGGAAAGTGATAACGAAAGAAAATCTTCTGCATACCATCATCGAGGTCCTCAGCGCCGATCTCGCCACACTCACCGCGGCGGCCAGGGGAGCCCATGCTGCCGCCACGCATGAAGAGTGCATCCCCGACAACAAATACGACACCACCGCCCTCGAAGCCTCCTATGTCGCCCAGGGGCAGGCCAACCGCGCCGCGGAAATCCGTCTGGCGCTGGAGCGCTACCGCGCACTGATCCTTCTCCCTTTCAACGAGGAGACGCCGATCCGCCTGACAGCTCTGGTCACCCTCGAATCGGACGAGGGCCGTTGCAGACGAGTCTTCGTGGGACCGGATGCCGGGGGGCTGAAGGTGGGCCAAGGCGAAACGGAGTGCCTCGTCATCACCCCCGAGTCGCCGATCGGACGGGCTCTTCTCGGCAAGGTCTGCGGCGACGAGATCGAGGCGGATCATGGCCGCGACCGCAGATCCTACACTGTTGTCGAGGTCGCCTGATCCGTTCGACCCGAAATCCGCACGTCGGCTGAGGGGGACGCAGCAGTTCGCCTCAGCCGAGCAGATCAATGAGGGCGGCCGCCGCACCGGCGCTCGATTGCGGATTCTGCCCGGTGATGAGCCGGCCGTCCACGACCACCTTTTCCTGCCAGTTCTGTGCACCTTCGAACTTCGCTCCAAGCTCCCGCAGACGGCTCTCGAGCAGAAAAGGCATCTTCCCGTCAAGCTTTACCTCCCGCTCCTCCTCATCCGTGAAAGCTGTGACCCTTCGTCCCCGGACGAGGGGAGCCTCTTGAGCCTTCGCATTCACAAGGCAGGCCGGTCCGTGGCAGACGGCGGCTACGATCTTCCCCGCCCGGGCGAATTCGCAGACGAGCCGCTGGACCTCGGGGTTGTCGGGGAGATCGAACATCGTCCCGTGCCCTCCAGGGAAGAAGACGGCCTCGAAGTTTTCAGCCCGAAATGTACTGTCCAGGCGATGGGTCTCGCGGAGCGCCGCCTTGGCGGCCTCATTGTCCGGCGTCGATTCGCACCCCTCGAGGCTTAGAGGGTCGACGGGCGTCTCACCCCCCCTGGGGCTGGCGACCGTGATGGAATAACCCTTCTGTCGGAAAAGGGCGTATGGAACGGCGAACTCCTCAAACCAGAGGCCGGTCGGATGTGATTCATCAATGGCGGCATGGCTGGTGACGACGATCAGAATCGATGGGCTCTCAGGCATTTTCACACTCCTGCTGTAAACAAACAGGTTCAGTGAAAGAGGATATCCTGCGACGCCCGGATGGCAAGCTCGCGCGCACCTCGGATGGCTCCTGCCGTGGTAATATCGACTGAAGCTGTCAGCTCAACGTCTGTCTCCTTTTTGCCTCTCAGCTTTCTTCCTGTTCTCCTTTCGCTCCCCTCCGAGACGGCTATAATTCCTGAAAACGGCCCCATCATGCCGATCCATTGAGCTTTTTTCGTTCCAGATCGACGCGGCTTCAGGCCGCACAGAGCGAGGTCAGCCATGAAAAAAATCCTGTTGACCCTTATCCTCATTCTGCTGGCAACCCCCATGGTCTGGGGTCAAGAGCCGGCTGCCCCTCTCCTCGAAGGGATGGGGAACCATCATCACGCGATCACCACCGATTCGGAGCTCACACAGCGCTACTTCGACCAGGGGCTGACGCTGGTCTACGCTTTCAACCACCCCGCAGCGATCCGCTCCTTCGAAGAAGCGGCCCGGCACGACCCGCAGTGCGCCATGTGCTGGTGGGGGGTCGCCCTCGCCCTCGGACCCAACATCAATGCGCCGATGGCCGATGAGGCGGCGCCTCAGGCGTACGCTGCCCTGCAGAAAGCCCTTGAGCTCTCAGAGCACGCCAGCGAGAGGGAGCAGGCGTACATTCGCGCCCTGTCCGCCCGTTATGCTCCGGAGCCCGTTGCCGACCGCAGCGCCCTCGACCGCGCTTATGCGGACGCCATGCGCGAACTCGCCGCGCGCTATCCCGATGATCTCGACGCAGCGACCCTTTTCGCCGAAGCGGTGATGGACACCATGCCCTGGGATTACTGGACCGAGGACGGAGAGCCGCGGCCGGGGACCGAAGAGCTCATCGTCACCCTCGAAAGGGTGATGCAGCGCCATCCCGATCATCCCGGGGCCAATCACTACTACATCCACGCCGTAGAAGCATCGCCCCATCCGGAGCGCGGTCTCGCCAGCGCCGAGCGCCTGGGCGGCCTCGTTCCCGGCGCGGGCCATCTCGTCCACATGCCGGCGCACATCTACCTGCGCCTCGGCATGTACGATGAGGCGGTTGAGGCCAACCGCGAGGCGGTCGCGGTGGACGAAAACTACATCGAGCAGACCGGCGCCCACGACTTCTACACAATGATGTACTATCCGCACAACTACCACTTCCTCTGGTATGCCGCGACCATGGCGGGGCGCAGCGCCGAAGCGATGGCGGCCGCAAAGCGGCTGACGGACGTCATGCCGGCGGAGATGGTGCGGCACGAGCCGGCGATGGAGGTCTTCTACCCGACGCCGCTCTTCGCCCTGGCCCGCTTCGAAAAATGGGAGGAAATCCTGGCGGCGCCGAAACCGCCTGACGATTTCCCCTATTCGACGGCGATCTGGCACTATGCGCGGGGGCTGGCGCTTGCCGCCCGGGCAAAACCTGCGGAAGCGGCTGCCGAGGCGGAAAGACTCGAGCAGATTGCCGGCAGCGATGAGATTCGGGAGTTGGAGATCCCCGCGTTTTATGCCGCCAGTCAGCTCGAAATCGCGCAGAAGGTTCTGCAGGGAGAGATTGCCTGGGCCGAGGGAAGGAGTGAAGAGCGCATCCGCCTGCTGCGGGAGGCGGTCGCCCTTCAGGACCAGCTCCCCTACATGGAGCCGCCGTACTGGTACTACCCGGTGCGGCAATCGCTCGGCGCCGCCCTGCTGCAGGCGAGCCGCCCCGCCGAGGCGGAAGGAGTCTACCGCGAAGACCTGACGCACAACCCGCAGAACGGCTGGTCCCTTTTCGGCCTGATGCAGAGCCTGCGCGCTCAGGGGCGGAATGAGGAGGCGCAGAAGGTCGAGCACGATTTCAGGAAGGCGTGGCGAAGCGCCGATCTCGACCTGACCGCCTCGGCCTTCTGACGGGTCACAGGGCTGCCCGGCGCCTCGTGCATGAGGGGACAGTTCATTCATAAACGAAAATGAATCTGTCCGCTTCTTTTGTCTGTGAGAAGACACCTGTCGTGGTAATATTAACCAAAGTAGTCAGTATTGTTCTCAAGCACGAGGCAGCCTGCTGATCCTGCACGGCAGCGCCGATGCCAGCGTCACGATGGCGCAATTTGCCCGAGTGGCATCGAACTCGAGAAGGCCGGCGTAGCGCATGAGATGATGACCTATGGCGGTGCGCCGCACGCCTTTACCGTCTTCGGCGATTGATCGCTGCCGCGAGGACGCCGACCGGAAATCGTGGCAACGCTTCAAAAAGCACCCGGCCGAGACGCTCAACAGAAACCCTTGACGCGCGAACGATCGGAAGCCTGAAGACGGCGCGCGGCTCAACTCCAGAGATGGAGCCGTGATAGGAAGTGGCCATGAAAACCCTGTTCAGCACCGCACTGGTTCTTTTCGCCTTGGTTCTGGTCGCCGGGGGGGTAGGGCAGGCCGGACCTGAAGCGGGTAAAATGGACCGTTTTGCCACGGAGGGGGGCGAGCGATACGTCATTCCCGACGATGCCGAGCTTCGCCGTCTTCTGACCCCGATGCAGTACAAGGTCACCCGACAGGACGGCACCGAACCGCCTTTCAACAACGCCTACTGGAACAACAAAGAGGAGGGGATCTACGTCGACATCATCTCCGGCGAGCCCCTCTTCAGCTCCACGGACATGTTCGACTCCGGAACAGGTTGGCCAAGCTTCACCCGGCCGCTGGTCCCCGAGAATGTGGTGGAGACAGAAGAGCGCAGATGGTTCAGGGTGTACGCCGAGGTTCGCAGCCTGCATGCCGATTCCCACCTGGGACACGTCTTCGAAGATGGGCCGCCCCCCACCGGGCTTCGCTACTGCATCAACTCGGCTGCCTTGCGCTTCATTCCCAGGGCGGAACTTCAGATTAAAGGATATGGCCGGTTTCTCCCTCTGTTCGAAGGGCTGGAGAGATAATTTACTGGATAGTTTGCCAGGATTGCCCGGAAGTCCTCTGGCCATGCGCGGCAAAGAGTAATTCTATCGGCCGATATCCTCGTTCCACAGATCCGGCCTGTTCGCGATGAACTCCCTCATCAGCTCGATGCACTCGGCATCCTGAAGGATTTCGACCTCCACCCCTCTTGATCGAAGCAGCTCCTCTTCGCCCATGAAGTTGTGGTTCTCGCCGACGATCACCCGCGGGATGCCGAAAAGAAGAATCGCACCGCTGCACATGACGCAGGGCGAAAGGGTGGTGTAGAGTGCACTCGCGGTAGATCGCCCCCGGTTGACGGCCGGCGTTTTCGAGGGCGTCCGTCTCCCCGTGGAGAATGGCGCTGCCGCGCTGCACCCGGCGGTTGCGGCCGCGCCCGATGATCCGCCCGTCGTGAACGATGACCGATCCGACGGGAACTCCCCCTTCCGCAAATCCTTTTTTCGCTTCCTCCAGCGCAGCCCTCATGTATTCGTCCATCCGACTCTCCGTGTCTCCCGCGCAACGCGCAGGGTGCAGATAATGGGCAGCAGCGCCGCGGGCTTGCGGTTACTGAAGCGTAAGCTTCTTCACCTGGTAGCCGCGCTGCCTGAGTAGCTCGATGACGCCGTCGTCTCCGACCAGATGGCCGACCCCTACCAGAACGAGTTCCTTTTCCGGGGTGCGCAAAAAGCCCTCGATCTTCGGGAGCCATTTAAGATTCCGGTCGACCAGCAGGCTCT
>JARFUG010000150.1 GCA_029289095.1 Desulfuromonadales bacterium | reverse complement strand
TCATTCTACAGCACCCTCCCTTGCGGGACAACCGCCGTCATTCTTGCACTCTTGGTTGAAATATGCGATGAATGGTGCGCACTCCCGTCCTGAGGGGACGGGCGGATTTTACGTTTCTGGCAGGATACCATGAAAATCCTCATTATCGGCGCCGGCCAGGTCGGCTATTTCCTGTGCGAGCGCTTCTCTGCCGAGGGTCATGAAGTCACTCTGATCGACCGCGACCCTGAGCGGCTGAACCCTGCGCAGGAAAGGCTCAACGTCCTGGGGATTCTCGGCAATGGCGCCAGCGCCGAAATTCTCGAACAGGCGGGAATTAAGGGGACCGACATCTTCATCGCCGTGGCCGATCTCGACGAGGTGAACATCCTCGCCTGCCTTCTTGCCAGAGAGTATGACGTAAAGACGCGGGTGGCCCGCGTCAAGAGCATCGAATACACGGGCAGGGGAGCGATCCTCTCAAAGGAGAAGCTCGGCATCCATCTGCTCATCAACCCCGAAGACGCCGTGGCGGAGGAGATGGTCAAGATCTCCTGCCGTTCGGGCGCCTTCGACGTGGCCGAATTCGTCGAGGGAAAGATCCAGTTCCTCGGCTACCGCATCCGGCAGGACAGCCCCATCTGCGATCTCACCCTGCGTGAGCTCGGTGAACTCAGGGGGATGTACCGCTTCGTCGTAACGGCCATCACCCGCGGCGCCGAGACGATCATTCCCCGGGGCGACGACGTCATCCAGGCCGGCGACAGCATCTTCATCTTCGCCCACCAGAACGATCTTCCCGCCATCCAGTACCTGCTGCAGATGGAGGAGGAAAAGCGCAGCAAACGCCCCCGCGCCTTCATCTTGGGAGGCGGGCGCATCGGGCTGCGCATCGCCCGCGAGATGGAGCAGCTCCATTTCAGCGTGCGGCTCATCGAGCACGACGAAAAACGCTGCATCGAACTCTCCTCCAAGCTCAACAAGACGATGGTCATCCATTCAGAGGGGAACGACGTGCGCACCCTCATCGACGAGGGCGTCGAAGGGGCCGACGTCTTCATCGCCGTCACCGACAACGACGAAACGAACATCCTCTGCTCGCTCCTGGCGCGCCACCACGGCGCCCGGCGCACTCTGTCCCTGGTGAACAGCCCCGAGTTTCTGACCCTCGCCCCCTCCCTCGGCGTCGATGCCTGCATCTCCCCGCGCCTGGCCGCCGCCGGAGCGATCCTCAAGTACGTACGCCGCGGCGGCGTCATCTCCCTGGCCACCATCGAGGGGAGCAACGCCGAGGTGCTGGAGCTCGAGATCAAATCCGGCAACCCGATTATCGGAAAGTCCCTTAAGGAGATCGATTTCCCGGAGGGGGCGATTGTGGGCGCCATCGTTCATCAGCAGAGCTACGAAATCCCCACAGGCGAGAGCCGCCTGCTGGCAGGGGACCGCGTCGTGATCTTCGCCCTCCCCGATGCGCTGCACAAAGTGGAGAGGTTCTTCGAATAGCATGAACGCCGTCCTGGTCCTTCGCATCCTCGGCATTCTCCTTCTCTTTCTCGCCGCAGCCCTGCTGGCGCCGATCCCCTTCTCCCTCTACTTCAAGGACGGCGCCTGGATCGCCTTCGTCCTTTCGGCTCTCATCTGCGCCGGCGTCGGCGGAGGTCTTTTCAAGAAGTTCGAAAGCAAAAAGGAGTTCGGCGTCCGCGAAGGGTTCGCCATCGTCACCTTCGGATGGGGAGCTTTCGCCCTTTTCGGCGCCCTTCCTTTTCTTCTGAGCGGTGCAATCCCCTCTCCTGTCGATGCCCTTTTCGAGACGATGAGCGGCTTCACCACCACGGGGGCGACGATCCTTGTCGACATCGAGGCGCTTCCGCCGAGCATCCTCTTCTGGCGCGCCCTCACCCAGTGGCTCGGCGGGATGGGGTTCATCGTCCTGTCGCTCGCCATCCTCCCCATGCTGGGGGTCGGCGGCATGCAGCTCTTCAAGGCCGAGATGCCGGG
>JARFUG010000094.1 GCA_029289095.1 Desulfuromonadales bacterium | reverse complement strand
TAGGTGCGGGTCCAAGGTTCAAGATTCAAGGTAAAAGGCATCCCATCTCCCTCAGGGAGAGGGAGATAGCTTGCCTCTAAGGAACGTCTTCATGGTTTCGGTTATCGCCGGGATTCTAAAAATCGTCCTTTTCGCCCTCTGCCTGGCCTCTCTCGCCTATCTTGCCGTGGCCATCGCGCGGGTCAGGGCATTCGGCAAAAGGCTCGGCAGCACTTCTTCGGATTACACTCCCCCTGTGACCGTTCTCAAGCCCCTGTGCGGCCTGGAGCCGGGGCTGCGGGAAAATCTTCGCTCCTTCTGCAACCAGGATTATCCCGGCTTTCAGATCGTCTTCGGGGTGGCCGATCCCGACGATCCGGCGGCCGCCGTGGCGCGGGACGTCATGGCGGAGTTCCCCTGGGGGGATTTCACCCTCGTCGCAGGGGGCGGGGCCTGCGGAATAAACCGCAAGGTAGCCAACCTCGCGAACATGTTCCCCCACGCCACCCATGAGCTGATCGTCATCGCCGACAGCGACATGCGCGTCGGAGAGAATTACCTGCGCGCGGTGGTCGAGCCCTTCGCCGACCCGAAGGTGGGGGCGGTCACCTGTCTCTACAGCGGCACGGCAGCCGGAGGGCTCCCTTCCACCCTCGGCGCCCTCTTCATCAACGACTGGTTCTTCCCTTCGGTCCTCGTCGCCCTGACCTTCCAGCGGCTGCGCTACTGCTTCGGGGCGACGATGGCCGTGCGCCGGGGGGCTCTGGAGGCGATCGGCGGCTTCGAGGAGCTCTCCGCCTATCTGGCCGACGATTACATGCTGGGACATCTGGTGAGCCGCGAAGGGTACGAGGTGCGGCTCGCCTCGTTCCTGACCGAAAACATCGTCCATGAGCCCGGTTTCAAGGCGCTCTTGCGGCACGAACTGCGCTGGGCCCGCACCATACGCGCCTGCCAGCCCGCCGGCTATGCCTTCTCCTTCATCGGCAACAACACGATTTCCCTCGCCGCGATCTACCTCCTGCTCACCGGCGCCGCTGCAGGATGGGTTCTGCTCGCCGGCGCCGTGTCGTTGCGGCTGGCGCTGCACGGGACCGTTCGCTCCATCCTCCCCTCCCGTGGGCATCCCGTCCCCTGGCTCCTGCCGTTGCGTGATGTGCTGTGCCTGCTGACATGGGCCATGAGCTTTTTCGGGCGGACGATTTCCTGGCGGGAATCGGATTTTCAGATCCGTCCCGACGGCCGGCTCGATCCGATCCGCAAACAGCATGGAAACAAGACCCGGGATAAATCCGAAAGGACAGCTCCATGAAGACGCTTTTCCTCAACCCCCCTTCTTTCGACGGTTTCGACGGCGGCGCCGGCTCCCGTTACCAGGCGCGGCGCGAGATCCGCTCCTTCTGGTATCCGACGTGGCTCGCCCAGCCGGCGGCCATGGTCCCGGACAGCCGCCTGGTCGACGCCCCGGCCCGCGGCCTCTCCCTTGAGGACGTTCTCCCCCTGGGGGCCGGGTTCGAGCTTCTGATCCTGCACACGAGCACCCCCTCCTTCGCCTCGGACGTGAAGATCGCCGAGGCGTTCAAGGCGAGGCATCCGCATCTGCAGATCGGCCTGGTCGGCCCGCACGTATCGGTCCTCCCCGAGCCCTCGCTCCTGGCCTCCGCGGCCGTCGATTTCGTCACGATCGGTGAGTTCGACGAAACGGTTCGGGAAATCGCCGAAGGGCGCCCTTTCGAGAGCATCGACGGTCTGTGCTACAAGGCGGACGGCAAAGCGCTCCGCACCTCCCCCCGGGGGATCATCGAGGATCTCGATCGCCTGCCGCACGTCGTCGACGTCTACGCCCGCGATCTGGTTATCGAGGACTATTTCATCGGCTACCTGCTCCACCCGTACGTCTCCATCTACACCGGGCGCGGATGCCGCTCGCGATGCACCTTCTGCCTCTGGCCGCAGACCATTGGCGGCCATCGCTACCGCACCCGCTCCCCCGGGAACGTCGCCGAGGAAGTCGCCAGGATCCAGCTTCGCTTCCCGCAGGCGAAGGAAATCTTCTTCGACGACGACACCTTCACCGACGACCTGCCGCGGGTCGAGGCGACCGCCCGGCTCCTGGGGAAACTGGGGGTGACCTGGTCGTGCAACGCCAAGGCGAACGTCCCGTTCGATACACTGAAGCTCCTGCGGGAGAACGGTCTGCGCCTCCTTCTGGTCGGTTTCGAATCGGGGTCCCAGCAGATTCTCAACAACGTGCGCAAAGGGACGACGATCGAGGCGGCCCGCCGCTTCATGTCCGACTGCCACCGCCTGGGGATCGTCGTCCACGGCACCTTTATCGTGGGACTTCCCGGCGAGACGCGCGAAACGATCCGGGAGACGATCGCCTTCGCCAAGCAGATCAACCCCCATACTCTGCAGGTGTCGTTGGCCGCCGCCTATCCCGGCACCGAACTCTACCGGCAGGGGATCGAGAACGGATGGTTGGCCCAAAGCGGCTGCATGGTCAGCGCCCAGGGGGTTCAGGTCAGTTCCCTGAGCTACCCTCACCTCGACGCCGCTGAGATCTCCAGGGGGCTCGAGTCCTTTTATCGATCCTTTTATTTCCGGCCCGGAAAGATGCTGGAGATGTTCGGAGAGATGCTGCGCAGCCCGGAGATGATGAAGCGGCGGCTGCGCGAAGGAAAGGAGTTCCTGCGGTTCCTTTCGAATCGGGAGGAGCGCGTTTGAGGCGCGTCATCGTCACAGCGGACGATTTCGGCATCTCTCTCCCGGCCAATGAGGCGATCGAAGAGGCGCACCGCCGGGGGATTCTCGCCGCCGCCAGCCTGATGGTGGGGGGGGATGCCGCATGCGACGCCCTCCGCCGGGCCAGGGAGCTGCCGTTACTGAAGGTCGGGCTTCACCTGGTCCTTGTCTGCGGCCGCCCCCTCCTCCCCCCGGCCACGATCCCCGACCTGGTCGATCGTCGCGGAAATTTCCGTGAGGACCTGATGCGTGCGGGGTTCGCCTTTTTCCTGCGCCCGGGAGTGCGCAGGCAAATGGCAGCCGAGATCCGTGCGCAGTTCGAGGCCTTTGCCCGCACGGGCCTCCCTCTCGATCACGTCAACGCCCACAATCACATGCACCTGCACCCGACCGTGTTCGGGCTCCTCCTCGAGATCGGAAGGGATTACGGGATGCGGGCGGTGCGACTCCCCCTGGAGCCCTTCCTCCCGACGTGGCGCGCCTGCGGCGATGCGCTCTTTCGGAGGCTTCTTCACCGGCTTTTCCTTGCCCCGTTGACTGCCCGGATGAAGGCGATGCTGAAGACGGAAGGGCTCATCTGCAACGATGCCGTCTTCGGCATCCTGGACAGCGGCCGGATGGACTCCGGGCGGCTCCTGCGCCTCCTGGCGCATCTGCCTCCCGGGGTGTCGGAGATCTACTTCCATCCGGCGACCCGAAAGTGGGAGGGAATCTCTGCGGCGGCTCGTGCATACCGGATGGAGGAGGAATTCGCCGCCCTGATCGATCCCGCCGTCGCCGAAGCCCTGCGGGCAGCGGCGCACCCCTGCGCCGGATTCGCCGGCATGGCCGCCGATGAGCAAAGAGCCGCAGCGGGGCTCCTGTGATGAAGAGAATGGCGTCCCTTTTCTGGTTGGCGGGATTGGCGCTGCTGATCGCGCTCGTCGGCTATTACGGGTTCGCCGAGATCGGGGGCGCCGTTGCCGTCGTCGGCGGGGGGATCGTCGCCGTTTGCCTTCTCTATCCCCTCTCCCTGATTTTCGACACCTGGTGCTGGCGGATCCTCTTTCCTCCTCACCAGCGCCCCAGCTTCGCCTCCCTCCTCTCCCCGCGCTGGATCAGCGACGCCGTCAACACTCTTCTGCCGGCGACGCAGGTCGGGGGGGATCTGGTTCGGGCGCGCCTTCTCACGTTTCGTGGCGTTTCGGCGTCCACCGCCGGCGCCAGCGTCGTGGCCGACATCACCGCGGCTGTCGCGTCCCAGATCGTCTTCACCCTGATGGGGGTGGCGTTGCTGATGCGCCACGAAGGGGTGCAAAACACACTGCTGATTGCAGCGGCAGGGATCGCGCTCTTCACTGCACTCTCCGCCCTCTTCTATCTGGCGCAGCATGCCGGCCTCTTCAGAAGGCTGGCCGGAACCCTCGCCATGATGATCCAGGTCGGCAACTGGGAGGCGATCATCGGCGGCGCCTCCGCCCTCGACGACGCCATCGTCGAGACCTACCGTCGGCGCCGCGATTTCCTCCTCGCCTGCGCATGGCGTCTGCTCGGCTGGCTCGCAGGGGTCCTGGAGGTCTGGCTCGCCCTCTATTTCCTGGGGTACCCTGTGAGCCTGGCGGAGGCCCTCCTTCTGGAGAGTCTGAGTCAGGCGATACGCCATGCAGCCTTCATCGTCCCCGGCGGTCTGGGTGTTCAGGAAGGGGCCTTCATACTGCTCGGGAGCCTTGTCGGCCTGGGGCCGGAAACGGGGCTTGCCCTCTCGCTGGTGAAGCGGGTGCGGGAGCTCCTCCTCGGGCTCCCGGCCCTTCTGCTGTGGCAGTTGCTCGAGGGACGAAGGGTGCTGCATCGGAAAACCAGAGACAGTTGATCAAGAGCATCTCTCGCCCGTTCGCTTCGCTCACTCGAGGCACAGAGGGCGCAGAGAAGTCAAAAGCACAAGCCGGATGAAAAAAGAGATTTTCTCTGCGGCCTCTGCGCCTCGAGCGACTGAAAGGAGCGGGCGAGCGATCGTTCTGATTCTCAAAAATACGACTGAAGAGTTCCCCGCCTCCGGATGTCGAGGGTGGCGCAGTGGAATGAGCCGCCGAAAGGGAGGAAGTTCTTGAATGCGCAGGGGATGGGATTGAATCCCCACTCCTTCAGCGCACGGATCAGCTTTGTCTGCGATTCCTCCACCACCACGCGCTTCTCGTCGAGCATCAGGACGTTGATGCTCGTCCAGGGGCTGCAGGAGGAGACGCGGGCCGAGAAGCCGGTGAAGGGATCTGGGCGGGGGGCGATCAGGATATCCCACCCTTTCAGAACGGGGGGAAGGCGCTCCACATCGACATACTCGGGATTGACCAGCACCTTCCCCGGCGCCAGCGGCACGAAGCTCGAATCGATGTGCATCGGCTGGCGGCAGAGGTTCGGCACCTCGTGGATGCGGAATCCGGGGCCGAGATGGCGGCGCACCCATTCGATCCCCGAATAGTTGGTGACGTTGCTGCGGATGACGAAGAGGTCGCGGCCGCAGCGCACGAAATCGGCGGCGTCGAAGACCGGCTCCCACTCGTTGACCATGTAGCGGATCGGCTCTCCCGACTTCGGCAGGCGATAGGAGCGCTCGTACAGGTCCTCGGCCAGTTCCGGCCGCGGCGCCGCCGTCCAGCGGGCGCCGGCGCGGAAATATTCCTTGAAGAGGCGCCGGTAGGCGAAGGTTTCGAAGTAGCGCGAGGGCCACGACATCGGCGTCTCGATGATCTCGTCGCCGACCACGAGATAGCCGTCGCGGGGGCAGGCGACGCAGAACCCGCGGGAGCTCCAGTGCGGGGTGGTGTAGCGCCGTGAAAAATCGACGGGGTCCGGACGCCGAACCGTGACCCCCTCGGCCTCCAGGAGGCGAATGAACCCGTCGAGTTCCTTCTGGGCGCGTTTCACAAGAATGCGCGGGTATCGGCGCCCGGCGGCGAGCCGATAGAGCGGGACGCTGGAGGGGGGAATATTGAAGGTCACGATCGGATGCGCTGGAGGGATGGTCGCCCCTTCAAGTCGACCGACGACGATCTCCTCCAGCGGATCCCATTCGTTCCAGGAGTTGACGGGACACTTCTTTTCCGGTTCGGTCACGGCGTCTTCAGAAGAGGCCGGAGTGAGGGCGGCCGTCGGGCTCGAAACAGGTGGCATCATGAGGAGGCTCCGGGAGAAGGATGTGAAGCAGAAGAAATCTCTAACACTCTTTGTCGGGAATTCAAGGATTTGCGGGGGGAGTGAAGACGAGAGGAACGAAAGCTTAGATGCTCAAGCTCTCCGGAGGGCCTTTATTGCAGCAGTCGCCAGAGCCCGTCGAGGACGAGGAGCAGCCCCGTCACGGCGATCAGGTATGGCAGGACGCGATGAAAGAAGTTGGTGATCGTGTCCGTCAGCCAGCCGAACAGGACCCGGCTGCGTTCAGGCCAAAGGACGCGCAGAAGGACCATCCCCAGCAGCGGCAGGATGTAGAAGAAGTTGTACCAGAGAAGCCACAGAAGCTGTGCGGCGACGCTCTCGGCGTGCGCGACGATCAGGCCGATCGCCATGTTGTGGCGCGGATCGGTGGGGGCGTACAAAAGGCCGATCACCGCCCCCAGCACGAACAGCGGTGCAGGATTGATATGCTGCGGCGGCCGGAACGCCACCTCCCGCGCGGGCCTGCGGATGGCATGAATCCCCGCGATCATCAGGACCGCGCCGGCGAAGACCTGAATCAACCGCAGCTTATCGGGGTCGAGGATCGGCAGAAGATATTCGAAGAATATCCGCCAGCCGTAAAGAAGAATGGCGCCGGCGCAGTAATAGCCGACGGAGGTGCCGGCGATATACGCCAACGCCCGCGGCACGGGCCGGGGAGTTCCGAGAAGATAGATGGCGATCGCCAGGGTCAGGATATTCAGGCTGTCGAGGAGGGCGAGCGCCGCGATCTGGAAATGCATCTCTTCACTTCTTCCGGTGAGTGCTCAGGCGAACACAGGGGTTGAACCGGTGATTTCAGATGAGATTGAAAACGCGCAGCAGGAAGACCCCGCCGGTGGAAAAGACGATGGACCCCAGCGAAGTGGAGGCGACAATGGCGGCCGCCAGGTGGTGGTTCCCTCCCATGGCCTGCGCCATGGGGTAACTGGCCGCGGCGGTCGGCGCCGCAGACATGAGGTAAAGAACGCCCAGGCTCTCCCCCCGCAGCCCGATGGCAATCCCTCCCAGTGTGATGAGCAGCGGCACGAAAAAGAGCTTGCCGCCGGTGGCCCAGTAGAGGGGCGGCGAAGAGTGGAACTCGTGAAGGCGGATGGAAGCTCCGGCGCACAGCAGGGCCAGGGGCAGCGTCATCTGCGCGAAATAGCCGCCGGTCTCCAGCAGAATCCGGGGAAAGCTTATGCCGCTGAGGGAAATCGCGACCCCGGCAGCGATGGCCAGAATGAGCGGATTCTTGATGATCCCCAAGGTGATGTATTGAAAGGTCTTCCGGTTTGATATCTGTTCCTGGTGCCGGGCCAGGGTGATGACGGCCAGAACGTTGTAAAGGGTCGTCATGACGGCCAGGTAGATCGAGGCGACGGTAACGACCTTTTCGCCGAAGGCGCTCAGGCAGTACGCCAGCCCGATGATACCCATGTTCCCCCGGAAAGCGCCCTGGACGAAAACGCCTCTGTCCCTTGGCAACGATATGATGGGGGCCGCCAGCCTGTCGAGCAGGACAAAGACGACAACGGTGGCGACAACGGCATAGACCACCAGCGTCACCGGCAGGACATTCTTGAAATCCGTATCGACCAGTTTCACAAACAGAAGACATGGCAGGGTCACCTTGAACACGAGCGCCGAACCGACCCTGGAAAACTCTTCCGTGACCAGCCCGTAGCGCCGAAACAGGATACCCAACCCCAGGATGAAGAAAATCGGCGCCGTTATATAAAGAGCAAAGCTCAGATCATCGACCATGGGAGTCCTTCAACCTTCCTGCACATGGTGGCAATCGTCCACCACTGACAGCGCAACGCGTCGGCTGAAATCGTGAATCTTCCAGTGCTCGGGGCTCCATCCGACAAGAAAACGGTAGAAGTCGGCCTGCGCCACGGGGAAGAGTTCACGCCACTCGGACTCCAGGGCATTCCATGCTCCTTCGTTCCCCCGCCTTTTCAAAGACTGACGCAGCGTAGCGAAATAGGCGTCGAGCAGCTCCTTCTCCCACTCTTCCTGTTCGCGTTCTTCGAGGCAACTGCCGAGGAAGTAGGCGACATCCTTCATTCCGCAGCCGCCGCCGACGTACTGGAAATCGACCGCCGCCACCGTCTGCCCATCTTGAGAAAAACAGAAATTGGCGACCTTGGCGTCGCCGTGGATGATCGTCTTGAACCGACAATCGTTCAGCTTCGCATCCAGGAGCGGGGCTGCCTTCCGGATCCCCTCGTCCTCGATCACCTGCAATTCATCCAGGCGTGTGGCGAGATGCCAGTAACTGCCGATCGGCCAAAGGCCGGCCGGTTCCTCCCCCAGAAAGGTTGCATGGAAGTTGGCCAGCCACTCCAGGCAAAGGGTGGCCTCACTTCGGGTGAGGAATTCCTTGCGCAGCTTGAACCCGGCGGCGTCGAGATCCTCCAGCACCATCCGGTGCTGCTCAGCGGCACTCTGCATGCCGTAGCAGCGCGGCACTCTGCAGAAATCGTCACACCGACCGCTCCAGTCACGGTACCAGGCCATCTCGACCTCGTAGGAGCGCACCTTGCGACGGTGTGCGTGGTCGTTATGCCAGTTGCGCGGGTGATTGACCCTGGTGGGGAAGACGACATTCTTCACGACGACACTGGATACTTCCGCCCCCCTCAGGTCATAGCGGACGATCTCGCCGTAGCCGCTCCACAGCGACTGGATCAGCTCGCGTCTTTGGGCTTCAGCAGCGCCGGTTGCCTCGCAGACGAAGACGTCCACGGGGAGGCGTCTGCATATTTCGGGATTTTCAAGCATCGTGATTATGAGCGCTGAGGACCGCACTTATGCTGCGTGGATGAACATCTTCTGCGTTGAATACGCGGACAATATGAGCTGTTTTCTCATCAATGGCAAGATGGTCTTCTCTGGTCAGGATTTGGTGGGCGTTTTTCGCCGCCGGTGTGGGCATGATCCACCCGCCTTTTTCTGTCTTCGTCAATCAGCTCGAATGACGACTGGCGGAGCGTTTGCGTGCTTTGGCAGCTTCGATTTCACGGTTTTTCGGCGGAACACTGGTCTCCAACGAGCGCAACAACTCCGTCGAGATCTCCGTGATCGCCTCGACAGCGGAGCTGAACGCAGCCTCGTTCGCCTTAGACGGCTTGTTGAAGCCGCTCAGCTTGCGCACAAACTGCAACGAGGCGGCATGGATCTCCTCTGCCGTCGCCGGGGGATCGAAGTTGAACAGGGTCCTGATGTTTCGACACATGTCGGCTCCCTTCTGCCCCTCCCTCATCCGCAGATTTTCACAGATTTCTCAGATTAACTCTAGGCAGTTGAATCAAACTCTGTGCAATCTGCATAATCTGCGGATCATATTCGATTGCGCAGTTTCGGCAGTTGCTGGCATCTCGTCAATGTTCCCGCGGGTATTCCTTTATAACGAGGCAAAATAGTCCACCATCCTTTTGCGCATCGCAGTGTCGGGCAAACGGCCAAACCCTGCCTCCATGTTGTCCTGCAGGTGATGGACCTTCGAGGTGGCGGGAATGACGCAGGTGACTGCAGGATGGGAGACGATGAACTTGAGTAAGAACTGCCCCCAGCTCGCGCAGTCGCACTCGGCGGCCCAGTCCGGCAGCGCCTTGCCCTGGACCTTGCGGAAAAGTTCGCCGCCCTGATAGGGGCGGTTGATCAGGACCGCTATCCCGCGCTCGACCGCCAGTGGCAGCAGACGCTCCTCAACAGCCCGATCTTCGATGTTGTAGGTTAGCTGGACGAAGTCGAGCGGCTCGCTGCGCATGATTTCCTCCAACTCCCGATGATGCCGGCCATGGGAGGTGGTGATGCCGGTGTAGCGGATCTTCCCCTCGGCTTTCCAGTCCCGGAGAGTCTTCAGATGGATCTGCCAGTCGCGCAGGTTGTGAATCTGCATCAGATCGAAGCGGGGAATGCTCCACTTCTGCAGCGAGTCCTTCATCTGCCGGATGCCGGCCTGCTTTCCGTCGGTCCAGACCTTGGTAGCGGCAAACAGCCGGCCCCGGTCTCCCACCCGTTTCAGCAAGACACCGATGACTTGCTCAGCCGTTCCGTACATCGGCGATGAGTCGATCAACTCCCCGCCGTTGACAAAGAACGCATGCAGAACCTCAGCGAGACCTTTCAGGGAGGTCTCGTCACGGCCGACGTCGAAGGTTTGCCAGGTGCCGAGGCCGATGACCGGCAGGGTTTCGGCGGTACCGGGAATCGCCTTGCGAATCAAGGTTTTCTCCGCGGCCCGCAGGCCTGGAGGCATGATCCAGGCGGCTGCAAGTGCGGCGGCCAGGGAGCCGACGAAGGTTCTACGAGATATCCAATTGTCGTTTACGCTCATGGTATATCCTCGGATTTTGTGCGTGCTTCCTGCATGCGGCCGAGTCGGTAGCAGATCAGGCCCAGCCGCCAGCCACTGGCAGGGCAAGAACTGCAATTGCCGAGAACCCGAGGCCGAGGGCTTGCAGACCCCTATAGGACCAGGCGCTGAGACATCGCCCCACCTGCACGGCAACCAGAACCGCCAGCAACGGGGCGACTCGGGGGTTTCCTCCCAGTTTATCAGCG
>JARFUG010000093.1 GCA_029289095.1 Desulfuromonadales bacterium | reverse complement strand
TCTTCCGTCTTCCGTCTTCCGTCTTCCGTCTTCCGTCTTCCGTCTTCCGTCTTCCCTTGCCCCTCTACATTCTCCCCCTGATCCTCACATAAGCATGATCCTCATGTCCCGCCTCATGGTAGAGCTCGCGGAGAAAGGCGTGCAGCGGATCGTTCGGCGACGCGTACAGTCGGCTTTTCAGTTCGAAGAAGGGGAAGCTTTCCTGCGTTGCGCCCCTGCCTATCGCCGCCAGCATCCCCTCGATCTTCTCCTGGGCGGCGACGGAGCGCTGGGCGTTGAGGGTCCGCGCCATCGATACGGTCGTCGTGAAGAGGGCCTCTTCCGAGAGTTCACCCTGCGGAAAGTGGGGAAGGAAGACGAAGATATTTTCAATCGCTACCGGGACGATCACTGGAAGGAGGTTCGTCAGGGAGGCGAACTCCTGGGCCGCACGGGCGCCGCGGCCGGCCAGATCGGTCGAAGTGCGAAGACGCGCCGCGAGGGAGCGGGAGTGTTCGAAGTAGTCACGCACCCGTCCGTCGACGCTGCTCTGCAGGGCGAGCCGCAGCACCCCGGGGAGGTCGAGGGGAAAGATCTCCACAGCCTGCATCTGGTAGGCGAAGGCGAGGGTGCTCGCCCGGTCGTCGGTGGCGTAGCGGGTCTGGGCACGGTAGATCTCCGCCAGTTCTCCGGCGGCGAATGCTGCCAAGAAGTAGGCGTTATCGGGGAGGATTTCGCTGTTGGTCCTGGCGTGTCGGTCGAACAGGGCGCAGAATTGTCGGAGGGGGTGGAGCGCTGCATACCCTGCGCCGTCACCGGAGCGATGATAATTAGACAGGACGATGGCGAGCTTTGCCGCTGAGTCGAGGAGGTGATGCAGCCCCTGCAGGTAGGTCTCGCGATCTTCAAACCCCCTGGAGCGGTATTCTCCCTGTTGCACCGCAGGGGCTGCGAGCCGGTCGTAAAGTGCGAAAGCGCTCTCCAGTCGTTCGTTGGCCAGAGCCGGGGCGTTATGGAAGAAGGCCCGTGAGAGAAGCATCTCGCGCCGATCGCCGAAACGGCGGATTACGTAATTCATGAAGCCCATCTGCTGCGTCAGGGCAGCCATCCTCCCTTTGTCTGTATCGGCCCACTCGAAGGCGAGCCGATAATATTTGCTGGTTAAATGGTATTTGGAGCCCAGGCGCCCATCGTCCCGTTCGTCTTCGAAATCGTAGCGGGCGGAGGTCGCCTCCAGCAGGGCAACGGCGAAGTTGAGATTATTGTTGTCGGAGTTGACGCCGTGCATTCGCTCCACGATCCGCTCGACCAACGCTCCGTGTCCCCCTTCCAGAGAGAGCTTGGAGTGGATGTCGAGGATGACCGGCGTCAGGGGGTGAAGCCGGGGGAATTCCGCTTCCAGGATTCCGCGTCGCACCACCAGGTGCACCACATTCTCGTAAAGATAAGGGAGGCTGCGCACGAACCCGGACTGGGCCGATTGCGAGGGAAAGAGAAGGACTTCGAGTTCGAGGGGGAGGATGACGTTCTGCCAGATCCTGTAGACCTCGGTGATGAAGGCGTTGCGGTCTTCCTTGCGCAACGCTCCGTGGGCTGCGTAGACGGTGTTCCAGAATTCGATTTCGGGCTGTCCCGTCTTCTGGGCCAGAACCGACAGGGCGGATGAAGCGTTCTGCAGGTGCAACGGCCGCTCGCTCATCAGGTAGAGGCAGAATTCGGCCAGAGAGAGGCGGTAGTATTTGCGCCAGGGGTGGCCTGCGCGGAAATCGCTGGGACGGATTCTTTCCCGGATCTCCCCCCCTGCGATCTCGCGCAGCAGGGCGTTGCGGTACTCCGGCAAGGTTTGTCCGTATTCGGCCCCCTTTTCCTCGAGAAGGCGCTTGAGATCCTGGTGGGGATACCAGGCGAATTTGTGCGTCACCTCCACCAGGGCATCCCACGATTCGGACGGCTGGGCGGCCTGTGCCGTTGGAAGGAGGGCGAACCAGAAAAAAAGCAGAAACAAGAGCCGCCGGAGCGTTCTCATAGCGGAGTCCTCCTTGCATTCTCGGAGCATTCCACGGCCCGCTGAAGCGCTGCGCAGCGGTCGCCGAAAGTCGCTCCTTCATAGTTGTAGATGTCGACCCGTATCGACCAGGCCGATTCGGGGTGGTGGAAGTCGAAATACAAGCCTCCTGAGCGGCACAGTGTCGGGCGACTCAGCAGGGTGGCCAGGCGCGTCCTGAGGTTTGTTTCCGCCTGAGGGTCGACGCAGGTGCGAAGCTCGGTGAGGCTCACCAGGCGGCTGCGGTCGAGGACAGATGGATTGTCTCTGTCGACGATTTCAAATGTCGGATGGCCCGGTGCGACTTGATGGGCGTTCTGATCCGTTTTTCGGGGTGATGCCGGGGCGCTGGGAAGTGCGATCCCCTGGGCTGGAGGCGCAGCGGCGCCGTGAAGCGCGCTCTTCGATTCCGGCAGCTTGCCCTCCAATGCGGCGCGCTGGCGAAGAGGCGCAATTTTCGCCTCGGGGAGTGCGCCCACCTCCGTGCCCTTCTGCACTGCAACGGACTCCCTGCGCGGCGCGGACTCGGACATGGGCAACTCTGCGCGTCTGTTCGGGGGCAGCCGGCTTGAGAGAGCGGTTTCGCCCAGATCAAGGCTGTGCTCTCTGGCTGATGAGAAGACGGCAACGGCGGAAGGCGGGAGACCGTCTTGCCCGGTGCGCAGGGATGGGGGACTCAGGTCGGGGTGAGGGCCGAGCGTCACCCTCCCCTCGTCGGCTCTTTGTTGCGATGTGATTTCCGTAACAGGAGAAGGGGCTGCGATATTCGGGGCGGGCGCCGGCGCCGGGGCCTCTGCGGCTCTTCTGGGGGGGGTGCTCACCACTGGTGCGCTCTTTGGCGGGGAATCTTTGCGCCGGACGGCGGGTTGCTGCGGTTCGACCCTGGCTGGCGGCACGGGCTCCGCCGGCTGCTCGAGGAAGCGTACGGCGACGACGACCGAAGCGGTTTCCCGTGTCAGAGCCGGCAGTTGGGTATGCAGGGCGTAGAGGATCAGAAGCCCTGCGAAAGAGAGAGAAAAGCTTGCGGCAAGTGTGCGCCACGGGACATCGTCGATGAGATGACGCCTGAGGTCGACGCCGATCCTGGTGCGAACCGGGATTCTTTTTCTGCCGTCCCTTTTCGGTTTGGGCATGAGGACGGAGCCGCTCCCCCATCCGTAAATACGCTCGATCACTCGAGACCTCCGGTCAGGATCGGCCGCACAACGGTCGGGCTTCGTCCGTCGGACCAGACCTTGGCAAGGGCGGCGGCCGCATAGAGAAAGTCGTGACTGAGCGAATCCCGCTCCGGTAGCAGCAGGGGCTTTGTCCCTTCGTTTCGCATCGTTTCGAGTGCCGCGAGAAGTCCTTCCCGCTCGATGGTTAGCCTTTCGAGTTCTTCACCCGTGCGACCCGCCACCCGAACGAGCTGAAAAGGGGATCTCTGATCCTGCCTTGCTGCGACAACCTGAAGTTCCCACGAATCGTGTCGATCCTCCACGGGGGCGAGTGCAGCGCTGTCGGGGACGAGGGGAGGGTTCATCTCGGCAAAGTGCAGCGCAAGGCCCGATGGAGCGCTCGGAATCAGGCTCAGGCTGATCAGCAGTAGAAATGACAGATCGGTGAAGGCGAAGAGCCACGCCTGACGGCTGCGCAGCTTCATGCCGGCGCCGCTTTCCTTTTCGCCGCAAGGATCATGCGGTCGGTGACGCCTGTCACCCCTTCGTCGATCCGTTTGCGGGCCATGCCCGAAAAGACTTTCAGGAAAAATTCGAGTATGGTGTAGCAGATCATGGCGATGAAGGTCGTGTAGAGAGCGGTGGCGATCCCCGCCACGGCCAGGTGGGTGTTGAGGGTTGCCGAACCCGAGAGAAAATGAACCACCATGCCGATGATGGTGCCGATGAACCCAAGAGGGGGCATGAGATTGGCGACCATGGCGATCGGGTTGAGATATCTTTCCTCGAAGAACTTCTCGCTGTACTGGAAGGCGGCGTCCTGGATGAAGGTCTCTGGCGGGATCGCTTTTTGCGAATCGGCGTCGTGCTCAAGCAGGTAGTGCTTGCGCGCCTGATAGTAGAACGCGGCGGCCACGACCGCCAGGGGCGCCGGCCCTTCACCGCACTTCTCCAGATACGGGACCGCACGGTTTCCCAGAGCCCGCACATCGAAGCGGGCCAACGTCCGGAATCCCTGCCACGCCTTGATGAGCGCGTAGCAGAAGAATGTTCCGATGAGGAGATAAACCGCAATCTGCAGCAACCCTGAATGCGAATGGATGAAGTGCGTCAGGGAGCCGATGAGCCCTTCGGAGAGGGCGTTGAAAATATTCGTATCCATGCTGAATCCTTTCCCGGGGCCGAGGCCTGCTCCGCCGGCGCAGGGGAGGGCGCACCGTCAAGGCTCTCCCTAAGCCGTTTCAGTCCGTCTTCGATTCTGGTGATGCCGATATCGCCGGCCAGAGGGCTGTTTAAAATTCCTGTGTCCGTCCCGTAGTCCTCCATCTGCGCCAGTATCGCTTCGATTCTGTGGTGATCGCCGAGTTCGATGTAGACCAGCCCGCACAGCAACTGCAGGCCTGCAAGCTCCATCCGGGTCGCCAGATTGCTCCTCGCCTCGGCGTCCTCGACGATCGGGGCGACCTGCATCGCCACGTAACGGTCGAAATTCTCGCCCAGTTCCTGCAGGGGAGCCGAAAGAGAGCGACTTCGCAGGTCTGCGGCGGCAGAATGGAACGTCTGCAGAGTTGTTCCGGTCCGGGCGATGTAGGCCTCCTTCTGCGTCATGTCGAGGTGTCCGACGGCGACTGGCGTGGGCGGCGGAGGGAGCGCAGTGGCGCAGCCTGCGCAAAAACAGGCGAGGAGGAAAAGAGCAAGCCTCTTAGGGCGGGGCATCGAAGGGCTCCCTTCAGGAGAATCGGAAGAATGGTTGAGGTTTGAACTATATAATTAAAAGATAGTAATACCATTTCTTCCGAGATTCAAGCCTCCCGCAAAGAAATTCATCAGGAGCCGTCCATGGGCGCCCGGCAGTGTTCGGGAAGATTTCCCGAGAGCTGTTTCAAGAGTTCAGATTTCTTGCTTTTGCATTTGAAATGGGATAGTTTCTGTCCGAAAACGGGTCGTTCTCCCATTTGCCCCCGCCCCCGCCGGCGTAAATCCAATCTGATCGAGGATCTTCATGCGTTATTCGCAATACCTGCTTCCAACGCTCAAGGAAACCCCTTCCGATGCCGAAGTGATCAGCCACCAGCTCATGTTGCGTGCGGGGATGATCCGCAAGGTGGCTGCCGGGATCTACAACTACCTGCCGCTGGGTCTGCGCTCGATTCGAAAGATGGAGCGCATCGTGCGCGAGGAGATGGACCGCGCCGGCGCCATCGAGCTGCTGATGCCGATGACGATCCCGGCCGAGCTCTGGGAGGAGTCGGGGCGGTGGAAGGAGTACGGCAAGGAGCTTTTGCGTTTGAAGGACCGCAAGGAGGCCGATTTCTGTCTCGGTCCCACCCATGAAGAGGTCGTCACGGACATCGTGCGCGGCACGGTGCGTTCCTACCGGCAGCTCCCGCTCAATCTCTATCAGATCCAGGGGAAGTTTCGGGACGAAATACGGCCGCGCTTCGGGTTGATGCGCGGCCGTGAGTTCATCATGAAGGATGCCTACTCCTTCGACTTGGAGGAGGCTGGCGCCGATGCCGCTTACGAAAAGATGTACCAGGCCTATCGGCGCATTTTCGAGCGCTGCGGGTTGAGGTTCAGGGCGGTGGAGGCCGATACCGGCAACATCGGGGGGACGTCGTCCCATGAGTTCATGGTGCTCGCCGAGTCAGGGGAAGACTCGATCGTCTCGTGCGACAGTTGCGAGTATGCCGCCAACGTCGAGAAGGCCGAACTGCGCCAGAGCGCCGCGACGGCCGCGCCCCCTGCTGCGTCTCTGCAGAAGGTCCTCACCCCTTCGCGGAAAAGTGTGGAGGAGGTAGCTGAATTTCTCGGGACGACTCCCGATCGACTTGTGAAGACCCTCATCGTTGAGACCGACACGGGAGAGATCGTCGCCGTTCTTCTTCGCGGAGACCGCGAGTTGAACGACATCAAACTAAGCCGTCTTCTGGGGTGCAACTGGGCCGAGCTCGCCTCGGAGGAGACGGTGCTGAAGGTGACCGGAGCCCCGAGCGGATTTGCCGGTCCGGTGGGGCTGAAGCTGCGTATCCTCGCCGACTGGGAAGTGCGCGAAATGTCCGATGCGGTCGCCGGCGCCAACGAGAAGGATGCCCATTTCACGGGTGTCAATCCGGAGCGTGATTTTGCAGTGGAAGCCTATGCCGATCTGCGTGAGGCGGTGGCCGGCGATCCCTGTCCCCGCTGCGAAGGGCGCCTGGAAGTTTGGCGGGGGATCGAAGTCGGTCATGTCTTCAAGCTTGGAACGAAATACTCGGCATCCATGGGAGCGACCGTCCTGGACGACCAGGGGCGGGAGCGGATTCTCTTCATGGGGTGCTACGGAATCGGCGTTGGGCGCACGGTTGCGGCGGCCATCGAGCAGAACCACGACGAGAACGGCATCATCTGGCCGATGCCCATCGCCCCCTTTCAGGTTATCGTCACGATGGTCAATCCCAATGACGAGCAGGTGAGCCTGGCCGCCGAACAGATCCATGCCCAACTCCTGGCTCTCGGCGTCGAGTCGCTCCTCGACGATCGCGACGAGCGTCCCGGGAGCAAGTTCAAGGACGCCGATCTGATCGGCATCCCGTTGCGCCTGACGGTCGGCGCCCGGGCGCTCAAGGACGGACAGGTTGAACTGCAGCACAGGCGCAGCGCCGAGCGCACCATGCTCGCCCTGGAGGAAGCCGCCGCCCGGGTCGCGCAACAGGTGCGCACCGAATTGCAGATGGATTGAGCAGGTACCGGAGCCGGGAACAGGACATGAATCTGATCATTGATCTACAGGGGCGTCTTCCTTTGCCCCGCCCCATTGTCGAAGAGATTGGCCAGCGACCCCTCGAACTCGTTTCCGCCTCCGAGCAGCATCTTCTGCTCAGCGCCGACACGGGAGCCCCGGGGGTGGTTCTTGCAGGCAAAATCGGAGAGATCGGCATCCCCGATCTTCTCTCTTTCCTGAACATGTTTCGCAAAACGGGCGTCCTCTCCTTTTTCCTCAACGGAGGAGTCAAGAAGCTCTACTTCGACGGAGGGGAAATCGTCTATGCCTCGAGCACTTTCCCTCAGGAGGAGTTCGGCAATCTCCTCGTGATGCAGGGAAAGGTCGATGACGATTTTCTCAAAAAGGCCCGCCAGGTCGCCCCCGACCCCATCGCCCTGGGCAAGCTTCTGGTCGAGAAGAAGGTCATCACCTCCAAGGATGTCTGGGTTCTCGCTCGCCAGCTCGTGGAGGAAATCGTCTACCACCTCTTTACTTTCCACGAAGGGACTTTTTCGTACGTACACCGTTCTTTCTCCAGCGAGGAGATTCTGCGTCTTTCGCTCAGCACGCAGAACCTGATCATGGAAGGTCTCCGCAGGGTCGACGAGCGCGCTCTTTTCATGGGGGTCATCCGAAGCATGAAGGCGATCGTCGTGCCCACCGGCAGGGGACCCGAAGGGCTCGATCCCACGGCAACGCGGGTCATGGAGATCGTGCGCGAGGGGGGAGTCGAAGTCCAGGAAGTCCTTCGGCGCAGCGGCCTCGGCGAATTCGAAGGACTGCGCGTCATCTACGAGCTGGGTGAGAAAAAAGCGGTAGAGTTCGTTCAGCGCGCCGCCGCCCCCGCCCAGGGCGATCTCGGCGAAATCCTTTCCCTGTTCAACGGCATCCTTACCGGCATCCACGAAAAGCTCGCGATGAGCGATCGGGATCTGCAGACCATTCGCGCCTTCCTGCTCGACCTGCCGCAGCCCCTCTCCTATGTTTTCCGCGACGTCTCCCTGCGCAAGGACGGCACCGTCGATGGGGAGCGGATACTGGGGAATCTGGCGGGGCTTGAGGAAGGGGACAAGATGAAGCTTCTGGCAGACGGCCTGAGCGAACTGGTCTATATGGAATGCCATCTGGTGTGGAAAAAATTCGGAGATGCAGGTTCGGCTGAAACGCTCTCCCGGGTGCAGGATGCCTTGCAGAAGATCAATACGATGGTCGGGAGGAACGAGTGATCGAGAAAGCTAAGCAACGCCTGATTTTTGCCTTGGACGTCGATGCCTTCGAGGAGGCCGAGCGCTGGGTCGGGGTGCTGCATGAGAAAGTCGGAATCTTCAAGGTTGGCAAACAGCTCTTCACCCGCTGTGGTCCGGACATCGTCAGGATGATCCGCTCTCGAGGGGGCGATGTTTTTCTCGACCTCAAATACCACGATATCCCCAACACGGTCGCCATGGCCGGGCTCGAGGCGGCGCGGCTTGGGGTCAGGATCTTCAATGTCCACGCCCTTGGAGGGCTGGAGATGATGAAGGCCGCCGCCACGGCCCTCGACCGGGATTTCCCCCGCGGAACCCCTGGGCGGCCCTTGCTTCTGGCGGTCACCATTCTGACCTCGTCGAGCGAGCAGACCCTTCGGGATGTCGGCATCGAGCGCCCCGTCGACGAGATGGTTCCGCGTCTGGCTCGACTTGCCCTTGAGGCAGGCCTCGATGGCGTGGTCGCCTCGCCAAGAGAGGTCGAGGCGATCCGCAAGGCGTGCGGTCGCGACTTTCTCATCGTCACGCCGGGTGTGCGCCCCGCCGATGCCTCACTCGATGACCAGAAAAGGGTCATGACCCCCGCGGAGGCGATCATCGCAGGCGCGGACTATCTCGTCATCGGCCGCCCCATCTCGGCCGCCGCCGATCCGATGGCTGCAGCGGGCAAGATTCTGTCGGAGATGGCGCAAGCCCTGGAATAGTGAGCGGCATGGATCTGGTCTTCGGCATCAACGCTGTGCAGGAGTCGCTGCGGGGGCGGCTGCGAAGGCCGGTGGAGCTTTTTCTTCTGCGCGATCGATCTGCGCGTCTCCAGGAACTCGTTCAAGATGCGGCCGCCGCGGCAGTCCCGGTTCGCTTTCGTGAGCGCACCGACCTCGACCGCCTGGCCGGCAGTCCGCATCACCAGGGGGCGGTCCTGCGGGTCGAGCCATTCGCCTACGCAGATCTCGACGACCTGCTGGCGAGGTGGCGCGCATCGCAGCGGCCGGCTCTTTTTCTCGTTCTGGACGGAATTACCGATCCGCACAATCTCGGAGCGCTGCTGCGAAGCGCCGAGGCGGCCGGATCGCAAGGGGCGATCATCCCCAAAGACCGCGCCTGTCAGGTGACTCCGGTGGTCGACAGGGCCGCGGCCGGCGCGCTTGCGCACGTTCCGCTGTGCCGCGTGACGAACCTGGCGCGGAGCCTTGAAGAGCTCAAGCGCGAGGGGGTCTGGATTCTGGGGCTGGCCGGAGGGGAAGGTTCGCTCCCCATCTATCAGGCGGATCTTGCCGGTGATGTCGCCCTTGTGGTAGGCAGCGAAGGGAGCGGCCTGCGCCCCAATGTTCGCCGGCATTGCGACATGGTCGTTTCGATACCGATGCAGGGTGCGCTCTCGTCCCTGAACGCCTCTGTCGCCGGAGCGATCGCACTGTTCGAAGGGGTGCGCCAGCGAATGCGGCATGGGGCTCCGCCCGACGGTCTTGACGGCAGGGGAAATTGATGTTGACACCGGCGGCCTGATAGAGTACCGTTAGCGCTTCGCCCTGAATGGTTGTTGGGCTGCAAAAAAGGCCTTGCATTCTTCCGGACGCTAGTGTATATGTTGCCACCGTGCTGGCGTAGCTCAATAGGTAGAGCAGCTGACTTGTAATCAGCAGGTTGCGGGTTCAATTCCTGTCGCCAGCTCCACTGTTTGATTGGGCGCAGGCCCTTACAACTGAATAGATGGAACTTCTTCTGGAGGGGTTCCCGAGCGGCCAAAGGGAGCAGACTGTAAATCTGCCGTCGTAGACTTCGGAGGTTCGAATCCTCCCCCCTCCACCACTGATTCGCATGCCGGAGGAAGGCCGGTTGGCGTTTTGCCTCAGGAGGCCCGTGGGCCGTCGGTACTGGGGACGACAATCGGGCTGGAATCCAAAAACGCTACAAAAGAGTGTCGATGGTTTGGGCGGGAGTAGCTCAGTTGGCTAGAGCATCAGCCTTCCAAGCTGAGGGTCGCGGGTTCGAATCCCGTTTCCCGCTCCATAACTCAAAGCATTCTCCGCAGGCGGTCGGTGTTATAAGCCCACATAGCTCAGTCGGTAGAGCACTTCCTTGGTAAGGAAGAGGTCACCGGTTCAAGTCCGGTTGTGGGCTCCATCGTTGCATGGGGGGATTTTTCTGTTTTTATAATAGATTTATTGAGGTCGCATGGGGATCTGCGGCCGGTGCTGATTAGCAATTCAGAAGATTCCTAGAAAAAAGGGAGGTTAGCCAATGGCCAAAGCCAAATTCGAAAGAACCAAACCCCATGTGAACATCGGGACCATCG
>JARFUG010000092.1 GCA_029289095.1 Desulfuromonadales bacterium | reverse complement strand
AGGAGCCAGGAGCCAGGAGCCAGGAGCCAGGAGCCAGGAGCCAGGAGCCAGGAAATCAGACGACGACTGGAGAAAATCTGCAACAAACAAATGACCAATGACGGCCGCGAAGCGGCCTGACACCGCGAAGCGGTTGACGCCGCGAAAGCGGCTGACAATGATCGGCTTAAGCCGACATCGACGGCCTCTTCGAAAGAGTGCAATTTGCGTGCAGCGCCTTGCGCACGGCTTCGGCGATGCCGGCCGCGTCGAGGCCGTGGCGCGCCCGGAGCTCGGACTGGCTCCCCTGGTCGATGAAGGCGTCCGGGAGGCCGACGCGCACGACCGGGACACTCACCCCGGCATCGGAAAGAAGCTCCAGAACGGCCGAACCGAACCCGCCTGCCAGAACATTCTCCTCCACCGTCACCACGACCCCGGTACGGCGCGCTTCGGCAAGGAGCAACGCCTCGTCAAGGGGCTTGATGAAGCGCGCATCGAGCACCGCCGCGTCGATTCCTTCGCCCATGAGCGTTTCGGCGGCCGAAATCGCCTCATAGACGGAGGGGCCGACGGCGATCAGCGTCGCGTCGCTTCCGTTGCGCAGTTTTTCTCCCCTCCCGATGCTCACCGACGTGGGGTGGGGCGAGAGGGGGACGCCGATGCCGGCGCCGCGCGGGTAGCGAAGCGCAAAGGGACGGCCGGCCTGCAGGGCGGTGACCATCCCGCGCCGCAACTCTTCCTCGTCCCGAGGGGCCATAACGACGATGTTGGGGATATGGCGCAGGTACGAAAGATCGAACGTGCCATGATGCGTGGGACCGTCCGCCCCGACGATCCCCCCCCGATCGAGGGCGAAGACGACCGGGAGATTCTGCAGGCAGACGTCGTGAAGGACGTTGTCGTAGGCCCGCTGCAGAAAGGTCGAGTAGACTGCCACCACGGGACGAAGGCCGTGACAGGCCTGTCCGGCAGCGAAGGTCACGGCATGCTGCTCGGCGATCCCCACGTCGAAGAAGCGCTGAGGAAAGCGGGCGGCGAAGCTCGAAAGCCCCGTACCCTCCACCATCGCCGCCGTGATGGCGACAATGCGCTCATCCTTCTCGGCGAGTTCCGTCAGGGTGCGTCCGAAGACCGAGGTGTAGCTCGGCGGGGCGTTCTTCTCGGCGTGGACTTCCCCAGTGGCTCGATCGAAGGGGGCCACTCCGTGAAAGAGGGCCGGATTACTCTCGGCAGGCGGATACCCCTTCCCCTTCGTCGTCAGAACGTGTACGAGGACAGGCCCCTTCATACGGGAGACGTTCTGGAGCGTCTCCACCAGATCCTCCAACTCGTGTCCGGAGATCGGTCCGACGTAATTGAAGCCGAAAGCCTCGAAGAGCATCCCCGGCGTGAAGAAACCCTTGATGGAGTCTTCAGCCCTGCGGATAATCTGCACCAGGTCCCGACCGCCGGGGAGATGGCCCAGCAGCGCCTCAGTCTCTTTTTTCAGCCGGAGAAACGGGGGGGAGGTCATCTTGCGGCTTAGAAAGGAGGAGATCGCTCCGACGTTGCCGGAGATCGACATCTCGTTGTCGTTGAGAACGACAACGAGGTCTTTTTTCAGATGCCCCGCCTGGTTGAGCCCCTCGAAGGCGAGCCCCCCGGTAAGAGAGCCATCGCCGATGACCGCAACGATCTTCTCCTTGGTCCCGAGGGCGTCGCGGGCCGTCGCCAGGCCCAGTGCGGCCGAGATGGATGTGCTCGAATGTCCCACGTCGAAGCAGTCATAGCAGCTCTCTGAGCGTTTGGGAAAGCCGCTGATGCCTTCGGGCTGGCGTAGCGTGCCGAACGCCTCGAGGCGTCCGGTGAGGAGTTTGTGGGCGTAGGCCTGGTGCCCCACATCCCAGACGATCTTGTCGCAGGGGGCATTGAAGACGCGATGCAGCGCAAGGGTGAGCTCCACCACCCCCAGAGAACTCGCCAGATGCCCGCCCGTGCGCGAGACGGTGGAAATGATCTCTTCGCGGATTTCCTCTCCGAGGGCCTCCATCTCCGGAATGGAGAGGCTCTTGAGATCGGCGGGTCCATTGAGTCGCTCGAGCATTTTTTTCATCGTGTCCGCTCCCTCGCCGGTCAGCACGACCGGTCGACGATGTAGTGGGCGATCTGACGCAGCGGTTCGGCTCCGGGGCCGAGGGGTTCGAGAGCCTCAAGGGCCATGTCGCGCAGTTCACGGGCGCGGCGGCGCGACTCCTCCAGGCCGAGCAGGGCGGGATAGGTCGCTTTTCCGCGGGCCTGGTCGCTGCCGATGTCCTTTCCGAGGACATCCTGCTCGCCGACGATGTCGAGGATGTCGTCAGCCACCTGGAAGGCGAGGCCGGCCCGCGCCCCGTAGCGGGTAAGGGCCTCGAAGGAGGCATCGTCGGCGCCGCCGATGAGCGCTCCGCACTGGATCGCCGCGAGGATGAGTGCTCCGGTCTTGCGGGTGTGGATATATTCGAGGGTCGGCAGATCGATGGAGCGCCCCTCGGACTCCATATCCACCACCTGCCCGCCAACCATCCCCTGAGAGCCGGCGGCCCGGGCAATGATCCGGATCACCCGGCGGCAGATCCCGGGGTCGATGCGTCCACCCCGGTCGGGGTGAGAGAGAAGGATGAAAGCCTCGGTCAGAAGAGCGTCCCCGGCCAGGATGGCGAGGGCTTCCCCGAAAACCTTGTGACTGGTCGGCCGCCCCCGGCGGAAGTCGTCGTCGTCCATCGCCGGAAGATCGTCGTGGATCAACGAATAGGTGTGGATCATCTCCATGGCGCACGCCGCCGGCAGAACGGCTTCGACCTCTCCCCCGACCGCCTCGCACGCGGCCATCATGAGAACCGGTCGGATTCGTTTGCCGCCGGCGAAGACCGAATAGCGCATGGCCTTGTGGAGCGAGGCGGGGAGAACATCCTCTGCGGGAAGGAATATGCCGAGCGCCTTGTCGATGCGGGCGACGCGCTCGGAAAGATACGTTTTCAGATCCATGGAGGGTTCACTCTTCCTTGAATTCGCTCACGTTCAATGCGCCGTCCCGATCCTTCAGGAGCACTTCGACGCGCGTATCGACAGCCTGCAGAACCTTCCGGCAGCGCCCGGCGCTCCGGACTCCCCGTTCAAAACATGCGAGAGCCTCCTCCAGGGGGAGTTCTCCCTCCTCCAGAAGTTCCACCGCCTCTTCGAGAGAGCGCAGTGCACGCTCGAAGGTTTCCTTCTCGGTCGTTTCTTCGGACATTTCCACTCCAATCATCCAAACACATTTAGGAAAGACTTAATTATTGCCTTCTGCTCCTGACGAGTCAAGAGCTTCTCTCGAAATGGCTGTCACGGTTCGATTTCCTCCACTGTCGCCCGGGCGCTGCCGCTGGAGAAGCGGATGCACAGTCTGTCGCCGGGACTCAGCGCCGAGGCGTCTGTGACCGCTTTGCCGCTCTTCTGAGCAAAAGCGATGGAATAACCGCGGCTCAGGGTATTGAGGGGAGAAAGAGCGTCAAGACGCCCGGCCAAAGCACGAAGGCGTCCCTCCTTTTCCCTGTGTGCATGCGCCATGGCCCGCACGAGCCGGCGCTCCAGTTCGGACTGGCGCTCCCGCCACTGGGAAACCATCTGCCGGGGAGAGCGGAGCCTGCGCTCCAGACCGGCCACACGCTCGCGCAGAAGGGTGAGACGATCGTTCATGCGGCCGCACAGGCGAAGGATCAGATGGTCGAGATGACTCTCGAGCTCCAGACGCCCTTTAGCGACGATCTCCGCCGCCGCGCTCGGCGTCGCGGCCCGCAGGTCGGCGACGAGATCGGCGATGGTGACGTCGACCTCATGGCCGACGGCCGAGATCACCGGGATCGCCGATGCGAAGATGGCGCGGGCAGTGCTCTCCTCGTTGAAAGCCCACAGATCCTCGAGCGATCCCCCTCCCCGGCCCACGATGAGGACGTCCGCCTCGCCGTGACGGTTGAGGTCGGCAATGGCGGCGGAGATCTCGGCCGCGGCGCCCTCTCCCTGGACCCGCACGGGACGAAGAAGGACCCGGATGCCGGTTTGTCGGCGCTTCAAAACGGTGAGGATGTCGTGGATGGCCGCTCCACTCGCCGAGGTGACGACACCCACCGTCCCGGGATACGGCGGCAGGGGACGTTTGCGGGAGGGGTCGAAGAACCCTTCGGCGGCAAGGCGGGCCTTGAGCTGTTCGAAGGCGAACTGCAGCTCTCCGACTCCCAGAGGCTGAAGATCGTCGGCAATGAGCTGGACCTCCCCGCGCTGGGTATAGAGAGAGAGTCGTCCGAAGGCCGTGACGCGCATTCCGTTTTCGGGGCGGAAGCGAAGCGCTCTTGCCTGGGCGCGGAAAAGGACGGCCCTCACCTGGGCATTCTCATCCTTGAGGCAGAAGTAGCAGTGCCCTGAGGAGGCTGCCGTGAAATTGGAAATCTCCCCGTCGACCACCACCTGGGCGAAGTTGTCCTCGAGCACCTCGCGCATCAGGGCGCAAAGACGAGAGACGGTCAAATGGGGGAGGGGCTGATGCATGTGATTATTCCGGAAATCGAGATCTGAAGGAGAAATCTACAACCAAGGCCCAAACACCAAGAAAGCAATACTTGAAGGGATTTTCTTGGTGTCTTGGTGTCTTAGTGGTGAAAAAATCTATTGGGAGCTCTGAAGGCGTCAGCGCACCAGCAGCTCCGAAACCGGCACGACGTCGATGCCGAGTTTTTCGAGTTCAGGCGCCTGGCGTCGCAGGACCTCCAGAGTTGCCGGATAGGGGTGACAGATTCCGATGGCGCTCCCCTGCCGCATCGCCAGCGCCGTGAGTTTTCGCATCTGGGCGGCGATCGCTCCCTCTTCGGCGACATTGTCGAGGAAGACGTCCCTGGCAGCGGCGGGGATTCCCTTTCGGCGAGCCTCCCTGAAGCCGACCGACCGGGAACTGGTGAGACTGTCGACGAAAAAGAGGCCGGATTCGCCCATGACGTCCAGGACAGCCTGCATCCCCTCGGAAGATTCCGTGAATCGCGAGCCCATGTGGTTGTTCCCCCCTGCCGCATGGGGAACGCGGGCGATGAAGGCGCGCATCCTCTGCCGGATCTCTTCCGGCGGGAAATCGATGAAAAGGGCGTCCTCCCCCGGGTCCACCAGCGGGTATCCCTGTGGCTCCATGGGGATATGGATCAGCACTTCGCGCCCATTGCGGTGGGCAAGTTCGGCAATACGGGCGGCGTTCTTCTCCCCCGGCAGGATCGAGAAGGTGATCGGCAGGCCGATCTCCACCAATGCACGGCCGGTGGCCATGTCGCGCCCCAGGTCGTCCATGATGATGGCGATCCTCGGACGTTTCACCTCGCGCGGCACGGGCGGAGGCGTCTCAGGGGGGGAGAAGCGAAGAAAAAGAAGGGTCTGCCCGGAAAGGGTGATATCGAGCGTCGATGCGGAGAGTCGCAGATCAACGGAGAGCTGCGGATCGAGACGGTGCAGGCGCCTCTGAAGGGCCTCCAGTAATGATTCGTCCGGCACGGGAGCCCGCACCAGGAGCCCCGGCCCGTCGAGGGGCTGGACCTGGGAGAGGGGGATCCCCGCATGGAGGAAAAGACTGTCGATCTCGGCCCGGACATCCTCGGGGCCGATCCGGCGCTCGGCGGGAGCCGGAGGAGGATCGGGACTCGGGTGACGGCCGAACTGCGAGAGCAGAACGAGACTGACGACGAGAAATCCGAACAGCAACAGTGCGGCGAAAGCGGTCTTCGCCGGCCGACCGCTCCGCTTTTTCTTCGCGGGACGGACGGTCGGATTCTTCTTTTTGGGAGCTCTGGATTTCGGGGGCATGCTCGGACGGCGTCCGGATCGATTCTTAGCGCCGGATGCGGGGAAATGGGTTGAATTCAGGCGATCCGGGCGAAAAGCCTCAGGCGGAGCGCTGTCCGGATCGAAGAGCGCCCCGGAGGGCGCCCTTGGCGGTCGAGGGAGATCAGGCGGCGGGACGGTCGAAGATTTTAAGCATCTGCCACCCTTTTAGAAGGTCGAGCGCCCGCATGAGCTGATAGTCCTCCTGGTCTTCTCCGCTGAGAGTATGCCGCGGGTGTACGGGCCGCCCCTCCCCGCGCTCGCGCGGCTGCGTGTCGAAATGATTCCTGAGGTCTCTTTCGTTCAACACGCTCCCCTCATCCATCTCGCGCACCTCCATGGGGCGCACGACGATGTCAGGGGTGATCCCGGTGGCCTGGATCGACGTGCCCAATGGAGTGTAGTAGCGCGCGGTGGTCAGGCGCAGCCCCGAGTCGTCGCTCAGCGGGATGATCGTCTGGACCGATCCCTTGCCGAAGGTCTGGGTCCCCATGACGATCGCCCTTTTGTGGTCCTGCAGGGCGCCTGCGACGATCTCCGAGGCGCTGGCGCTGCCGTTGTTGATGAGAACGACCATCGGATAGTCGGGTTCGGTCCCCCGGGAGGCCGCGTTGAAACGCATCCGGCTCCCCTCCTCGCGCCCCTCGGTATAGACGATCAGTCCCTCGGAGAGGAAGGTGTCGGCGACCTTCACCGCCTGGTCGAGAAGACCGCCGGGGTTGTTGCGCATGTCGAGGACAAGCCCCTGCAGCCCCTCGGGGTTATCCCGATGCAGCGTCTTCAGAGCCTGACGCAGATCATCGGCGGTGCGCTCCTGGAACTGGGCGATGCGCACGTATCCGTAGCCGTCAACGAGAGTCCTGAAGCGGACGCTTCGCACCTTGATGACCTCCCGCACCAGGGTGAACTCCCGGGGCGCCTCGAAGCCCTCGCGCATGATGGTGATGGTGATGGTCGTCCCTTTCGGGCCGCGCATGAGCTTCACCGCGTCCATGATCCCCATGTCCTTTGTGAAGCGGTCCTCGACCTTCAGGATCTGGTCGCCGGACTGCAGCCCTGCGCGGTGGGCCGGAGTCCCCTCGATGGGAGAGACGATGGTGAGGATGTTGTCCTGAACGGTGATCTCGATCCCGAGCCCGCCAAACTCGCCGCTCGTATCGATCCGCATCTCCCGGTACATGTCAGGGGGGAGATAGGACGAATGAGGGTCGAGAGCCGAAAGCATGCCGTTGATCGCCCCCCGCATCATCTCACGCATCGAAACTTCCTCGACATAGCTCTTGCGAACGATCGAGAGAACATCGGTGAAGAGCTGCAGTTCCTCATAATGGGAGGTCGCATCGGCGTGAAGGGCGCGCGGCAGGTGCCCGGCCGAAATCCAGCCGAAAAGGACCGTCGCCATCAGGGCGATGAAAAGAAGGGATTTGATTCCTCTGTTCATTGACGTCTATCTCCGGGCAGCGGGGGAGAGCCAGTGAGCGGGATTGAGAGGGGCGCCGTGATGGCGAATTTCGAAATAGACTCCCTCGCGTCCCGAATATGCGAGGGTCTCCCCCCCTCTCACCTCATCCCCCACTTTGCGGGTGAGGCGCGCCGCTTGGGCGTATAGAGAGTAATAACCGTCGCCGTGATCGAGGATCAGCAGGTTGCCGAACCCCCTGAACCAGTCGGCATACAGGACCCGACCGCTCCATACGGCGTTGATCGCGATATTTGCATCGGTCTGGATTTCGATCCCCTGGCTCTCGCGCAAAGTCCCGTGCTCGCGGCTGTGCGATTTGCCGAAACCGACGCGGACCGTCCCGTTGACGGGCCAGGGGAGACGCCCTTTTTGCCTGGCGAAAGGGCCGCCTGCGGGGCTTTTCTGAGTATACTGCCGCGCCCGGGCCGATTCAAGCTCTTCGATCATCGCCGAAAGGCGCCTGGAACGCTCGCGAAGCTCCTGAAGTTCGTCGCCCAGGGACTTCTCCTCCTGGCGCGTTCGGGCAAGGAGCTCCTTTTTCAGATCGGTGGCTCGGCGCAGAGTCTCCTGCTCTTCTTTAAGGGATGCCAGCGAAACGCGTTGTCGCTCCTGCATCCGGGCGAGTTCGCCTCGGGCAGTCTCCAGGGCTTCGAGCTGCTGACGGTATTCGCGCAGAAGCTCGCGGTCCCGGCGGACGATCCTGCCGAGAAAGTCGTACGTCTCGGCCGCCTGTGCGGGTGAACCCTCCGAAAAAATGAGCCGGAGCGCCCCCCCTCCCCCGCTCTTGTACAGAGCGACGAGACGCCGTCGAACCTCCGTTTCCGAACGGGCGATCGACTTCTGCATGGCATCGATCTCGGCACTCTTCGTGCGCATATCTGCGCTGAGTTGATTCGCCTCGACCTCCAGGGCCGCGATCCGGGAACGGATGCGGGCGCTCTCACGCTCGACGGTCTGCAGGTCCTTCTCGAGATCGCGAGCCGCCCGCTGTCTCTGCTCGATCCCCTGAGCGGTCGTCTTCATCCGCTTCTCGATCTCCTCGAGGGCGCGGCGGTTCTCCTCGAGAGAGCTCGCCGATGCGGCACAGACTCCGATGAGAAGGGTTGGCAGGAGAAAGAAAAGTAAAAAGACGGGGCGCATGTAGTTAGAGCCGGACGAATTTGCGCAGGGAAACAAGGCTCCCCGCAAACCCGAGCAGCGCCCCTCCTGCGACGATGGCCAGTTGATAAAAACCCGGGAGAAAGGCGATGTGACTCGTCCCGGTGGCGAGCAGCACAGCGCTCATCCCCTCCTGGAGGAAAAGATGGAAGAGGAAAAAAGTTCCGCCCAGGGCGAGGATCCCCCCGACCGCTCCCTGAAGGGCCCCTTCCAGGAGAAAGGGGAGTTTGATGAAAAGGGGAGTGGCCCCCACCAAAGCCATGATCTCGAGTTCGTCGCGGCGGGCATACAACGTCAGCTTGATCGTATTGGCGACGATGAACAAAGCGGCAAAAAGGAGAAAACCTCCCAGAACGGCGCCTGCCACCTTGAGCAGACGCACGAAAGCTTCGAAACGCTCCAGCCATTCCTGACCGTAGCGCAGATCCGACAGAGCTTTCTTTTGTTTGAGCGCGGCCACGAGGGTCGAAACCCCCTCGGCGGTGCGGAACTCCTCTCTGAGCGAGATCTCGAGAGAGGCCGGGAGGAAGTCGGCTTCGAGTCCCGCCAGCAGATCGGCATCCTGCGACAGGCGCTCGGCAAAGCGCTCATAGGCTTCCTGGCGCGAAACGTAGGTGACGCCTTGCACGTGATCGTGGCCGGCGATCTCCTCGATGAGTCCCTTCAGGGAAGATTCCGCCGGCACGACGTCGAGGTAGGCGATCACCTGCACCTCGCGGCTCCAGTCCCGCGTCATCAACTGGATGTTGACGACGATGATGGCGAAAAAGCCGATCAGCGTCAGAGCGACGGCGACGGTGGCGACGGAGGCGGCGCACAGAAACGGGCTCTGCAACATGTTCCGAAGAGCCCTGCGAAGCAGGTAGACGGGGCGTTCAAGCACGTTCAAAAACCTCTCGGTGGAGACCGGGGCAAGCCTACGGAGTGATGTCGCCGACGAGGCGCCCGGCCTCCAGAGCGATGGTGCGACGGGGGAAATGGTGCATCATCTCACGCGAATGCGTGGCCAGAAGGACCGTCGAGCCCCGTGCGTTTGCGACCTTGAAAAGTTCCATGATCTCCAGAGTGACCTCCGGGTCGAGGTTGCCGGTCGGCTCGTCGGCGAGCAGAACGGACGGATCGACCACCAGCGCCCGGGCGATCGCAACGCGCTGCTGTTCGCCACCGGAGAGCTCCAGAGGCAGCCGCTGCAGCTTGTGCTCCAGGCCGACGAGTTTCAGGATCTGGTAGACCTTCTTGCTGATTTCGAAACGCTGCCGCCCCTGGACCTCCAGAGGAAAAGCGACGTTTTCGAAAACTGATCGCCGCACCAGAAGCTTGAAATCCTGAAAAACGATCCCCATGCGCCGACGCAGGAAAGGGAGCCGCGAGGAGGGAAGACGGGTGATGTTCTGCCCGTCGACGAGGATCTGTCCGCGGCTTGGGCGCTCCGCACCGTAGAGGAGCCTCATCAGGGTCGACTTCCCGGCGCCGGACGGTCCGGTGATGTAGACGAACTCCCCCTTGTCGATCTTCAGGGTGATGTCATTGAGCGCCGAAGAGTCTTTTTGATACGCCTTTGTGACGCCGTAGAGCTGGATCATGGCAATTAAATCAGATAGGGGGAACTTCGGGATGGATACGATGGACGCAACGATGATAATCCGAAGCGACGGAGAGCGGCAACCGAATTAATGTTCAAGGAGGCAGAAGCCAGAAGCCTGGAGCAAGAAGCAAGGGGCTATGAGCAAAAAAGCAAAGGCGATACCCGCAGGATATCGCCTTTGCTTTTTTATGGCGGGGCTGACGGGACTCGAACCCGCGACCTCCGGCGTGACAGGCCGGCGTTGTAACCGACTCTACTACAGCCCCCTGAACTATTTATCCCTGCGGCGTACCGCCGATGATCTGGTGGGCGAAACAGGGATCGAACCTGTGACCCTCGGCTTGTAAGGCCGATGCTCTCCCAGCTGAGCTATTCGCCCTTGGTTGGAATGGCGGGGCTGACGGGACTCGAACCCGCGACCTCCGGCGTGACAGGCCGGCG
>JARFUG010000013.1:5827-63090 GCA_029289095.1 Desulfuromonadales bacterium | reverse complement strand
TCGATCCGGCTGCCGCCGAGTTGCCCCTTGGAATGACCCTGGCGTTCAGGGCCATTGGAACCTTCAGCGACCAAACCGTCCAGGAACTGAGTCGGACTGTGGTGTGGAGTTCCAATGATACGAATATTGCCACAATTGATGCTGATGGTATCGCAAGAGGGGTCACGCCCGGCATCACCAGTATCCTGGCTACGTTTCAGGAGACTGTTGGAGAAGCTCTCCTGACTGTGAAAGGTGCCGTTCTTGAAAGCATTGCTATTGAGCCTGAAGAGGTGGTCCTCGCCCCGACCGACACTTTTCAGTTGAGGGCAAACGGATTTTTCTCGGACGATACCGTCATGAATATCACCAATCAGGTCCAATGGTCGTCCTCAGGAAATCAAATCGCAACAATTTCAGAAACTGGCGTAGTTACTGCTTTAGCTTCCGGCGAAACAACCATTACCGCCACTCGAAACAGCCACACATCCTCGATTCCCGTCACAGTCGCAACTCTCGAATCGATTACGATTTCTGTCGCCGAGGAGGGTGCTCCTGTGGTTGGTGTTGGCCAGACTATTCGATTGATCGCTACCGGGAACTTTTCAGATAATCTCACTATGGTCATTACCCAGCAAGCTGAGTGGTCTGTCCAGGTCAATCCCGCAGTCGCCTCAGTTAGCAACCAAGAGGGAGAAAAAGGTGTCGTCACTGGAGAATTTCCCGGCTTCGCTACTGTGCGAGCGGTTCGGAGCGGAATCTTTGCAGACTTTCAAGTATTTGTTGAATAAACCGCTTAGGAGCGCAATGAAATGAAACGAATTGTCATCTGCACCTGTTTGCTTCTCGCTCTCGCCGCCCCCGATCTCCATGCCGCTGAGGGTGGAGCGTATCTCGGCCTTTATGGAGGGTTGTCTCTGGTAGACGGAGCAAAAAACGACGGTGCAACCGGATCTTTCAATTTCGACTTCAAGACAGGCTATGCGGCTGCAGTCACACTTGGCTATGATTTGAGAGAAAACTACCCAAACATCGGTATCGGTCGTGTCGAAATCGAAGCCGCATATCGCAGCAACAGACTTGACGAGGTCGAGTTCACTCAAACTGCGCTACCGACGCAAGGGGATATGCGGGTAGCCAGTCTCATGCTCAACACCTTCGGCGAATACCGCGAAGTCCTCCCTCTGATCCCCTACGTGGGGGGCGGTATCGGCCTGGCTCGCGTTGAGATCGATCAGGTCCGCTTCGGAGAGGTTCTTTTGTTCGACGACTCGAATACTGTCTTCGCCTGGCAGGTCGGCGGCGGATTCGGCTGGCAGTTGGGGCGCTTTCTCGCCTTGGACCTCGGATATCGCTACTTCTCCACCGTTGATTTGCGCTTCACCGGTGCAGACGGCGAGCGGTTCAAATCGAGGTACGACAATCACACGGTACTGCTCGGAGCGCGTATTGATTTTTGAGAGCAGAAGTTGGGAAATTCTACCAGCTACTTACTCCTGACTCCCAACTCCTGATCCCCCATCACGATCCTCACATACTCCTTCTCCGTGGCCAGTTCACGGGTGTCTTCCACCCGGTCGATGAAGAGAACGCCCTGGATATGATCGAACTCGTGCTGGAATATGCGGGCAATGAAATCGGCGTGCTCTTCTTCGCGCAAGCGGCCCTCCCGGTCGAGGTATCGCACGCCGATTCTACGGTGACGTGAAACGGGGCCTCGCAGCCCGGGGATGCTCAGGCACCCCTCCCATCCTTTTACGAGGTCGTCCGAGCGCCAAAGGATCTCCGGGTTGATCACCGCTGACGGTGACATCGCTGGAGCTTCCGGGTAGCGGGGGTTTGGGCGTGAGGCGACAATGAAAAGGGACAGGGACAGGTAGACCTGCGGGGCGGCGATCCCAACGCCGGAGGCGTCGGCGGCGGTGGCGATCATGTCATCGATGAGGGCCTGAACGGCCGGATCTGAGGGGTCCTCGACGGGGCGGACGTTCTCTCGAAGGACCGGATGGCCCAACTGGGCGATCTGGCGCAAAACAGGCATGTTTATTCCTTTTCTCCCCGGGCCATTCAAAGAACCGTAAAAGCATCTCTCGCCCAACTCCTTGCAGTCGTTCGAGGCGCAGAGTTCGCAGAGAAATCCAAAGGCGCATTTCATTTGCCGATTTGTACCAATCTTCCGCAAAGCTCTTCTCCCCCTCCTGGATCAGGAGGGGGTTGGGGGGTGGTAGAGGTTGAGAAAGCTTTTACCACCCCCAGCCCCTCCTAAAATAGGAGGAGAGAGGACCCCCTCTGCAGAAGAATGGTTCTACTCAGGTTTTATTTTACGTCTTTGACCCCTTGCGTGCTCTGCGCCTCTAGAGATTGAAGCGAACGGGCGTGAAATGTTTTATCGAGCTTTTGCCGGGTTGCAGACGAGTTCTGCCTGTTCCGCCGGGCGTCCGCAGGTTCCGCACTCGTATTCGAGGGTCTGAACCATTGTCGAACACATATCAGAGGTTTCCAGGGCGCTCCCGCAATAATCTTCCTTTCCGCTCACTTCTCTCGGACTGCACAGGTGGTCCTTGCTCTCGGTCACCACACCGCAGGTTCCGCACTCATAGAGGTCTCTCATATCGGCTCTCCTCTCGCGAATCGGCTACTGAGTTGAGGATGATTTTCATTATTGTAACACGCCATTTCCGCGACGCCACAGCAAACAAATATTTCAGCCGACGCTGGCCAGCTCCAACCGGTTCCCCCATCGCTCCATGAGAGTTCGGCGCACCTCACGGTATGTGTCGTCGACCAGCAAAGCCGGATTCTCAGCGAGTTCAAAAGCATCCTGCTTTGCTTCTTCTAGAATGCGGCCGTCGCGCAGCAGATCGGCGACCCGAAAATCGGGGAGTCCGGCCTGGCGGGTACCGAGGAATTCGCCGGGACCTCGGATCTGCAGATCCGCTTCGGCAATGCGGAACCCGTCCGTCGTCTCTTCCATGACCTGGAGGCGACGCATTCCGTCTTCACTGCACCGATCGGAACGCAGGAGCAGACAGGTGCTGCGAGCCTCGCCTCGCCCCACCCTTCCGCGCAGTTGATGAAGCTGGGCAAGACCGAAGCGCTCGGCATGCTCCACCACCATGATTGTAGCGTTGGGGACGTCGATACCGACTTCGATAACCGTGGTGGAGACAAGGATGTCGATCTCGCGATTTTTGAAGGCCGCCATGACCGCCTCCTTCTCTTCGGGCTTCATCCTTCCATGCAGAAGTCCGGTCCTGCGATCGGGGAAAATTTCGGCCTCGAGCTTTTGCGCCCCTTCCGAAGCTGCGCCAAGGTCGCTCTTTTCCGACTCTTCGACCAGCGGGTAAACGATATAGGCCTGATGCCCTGCAGAGAGTTCATGGGCGACGAGTTCGTAGGCCTTTCCGCGCTGTCGTTCGTGGAGGACTCGGGTCCGAACCGGGGTGCGCCCAGGAGGCATTTCGTCGATGATGGACAGGGCGAGATCGCCGTAAAGGGTCAGCGAGAGGGTGCGGGGGATCGGCGTCGCGGTCATGACGAGGATATGCGGATTCTCCCCCTTGCGGCGCAGGACGCCCCTTTGGCGAACGCCGAAGCGATGCTGCTCGTCGATGATCCCGAGTCCGAGGCGACGGAACTCGACCCCCTCCTGCAGCACGGCGTGGGTGCCCACGACAAGATGAATCGCTCCTTCGCGGATCGCCTCCAAGGCTTCGCGCTTCTCCCGCGCTGCGGTCGAGCCGGTCAGAAGAACGGTGCGCAGACCGAGTGCATCGAGCCAGCGACGAAACTGCAGAAAGTGCTGTTCGGCAAGGATCTCCGTCGGCGCGACAACCGCGACCTGCGTCTCGTTTTCGATGGCGACGAGAGCCGCCATCAGGGCGACGACCGTCTTGCCGCTCCCGACGTCTCCCTGGATGAGGCGGTTCATCGGGTGGGGCTGCATCAGGTCATGCTTGATCTCTCCCAGGACGCGGCGCTGAGCATCGGTGAGGCGATAGGGGAGCATCTGCGCAAGAGGTTTTGTGTAGCGATGGGCCACCTGGAAGGGGATGCCCTCCTCGAGCACGACGCCACGCCTGCGCAAAGCCAGGCCGAGTTCGAGGAAGAAAAACTCGTCGTAGACAAGGGTGCGCCGCGCGGGGTCGCGCCCCTTCTCGAGATCGGTCAGCGATGCTGTATTCTCGGGCCAGTGGGCCCGGCGCAGGGCTTCATCGAGAGCCATCAGGTCCCGACGGCGCCGGATCTCTTCGGGAACTGAAGATGTAGCCCCTGAGGCGAAGCGATCGATCAACTCCTTCCAGATCTTGCGAGCGGTTTTCTGGGTGAATCCCTCCGTGAGGGGGTAGACGGGAAGAATGCGTCCGAAAGCCAGGGGATCGCTGCGCAGTTGCTCCTCGGCAGAGCGCCCCTGCTGGACGAACTCTACTTCCGGATGATGGATTTCCCGCAGTGCGCCGAAGCGCTTCACCTCGCCGATGAAAAAAGCCTTGCGCCCGACGAGAAAACGTTTTTTCATCCAGTCTGCGCGAAAATGAAACCATTTCAGAGAGACCTGCCCCGTTCCGTCTCCCACCACGACTTCGTACAGACGCTTGCGTGAGCGCGAAGTGAACGATTCACCTGAGGCGAGTATTTCTCCGCAGAATACGGCCCCCTCCCCTTCACGCAGCTCAGCGATGCGAAGGAGCCTGCGACGGTCTTCATACCGGAAAGGGAGCGTGTAGAGAGCGTCTTCGACGGTGCGAAGACCGATGCGGGCAAGCGTCTCGGAAATGCGGGGACCGACGCCTCGGACAACTGAAAGCGGGGTTTGAAGGGGGGAAGAAAGATGGAACGAAGAGGGAGTGGAGGTTGGCGCGAAGGGAGAGGGATGAGAAGAAAACGATTCGTTTTTACCGCTTTTTCTCCTCACCCCTCACCCCTCTCTCCTTACTGATTTTCAAAAATGGCGTTCAGGTCACGGAGAAGTTTGTTGACATCGAGACCATGGGCGATGGCGCCCCCTTCGATGCTCTCATTCATCGCGCCCATGCAGCCGACGCACCCCAGGTTGTAGCTCCCAAGCACTTTGGCGACTTCTGGGCTCATCTGCAGGACTTGGTGAAAGGTCATATCTTTTGTAATCTTCTGGCTCATTGAAATTCTCACAAAATCTGGGGTTTAAGTTACAGTTTTTAAGTTTTAACTTGAAGTCGACAGCAGAGAGTGAGGATTTACTCCTCCTCCCAACTCCTTACTCCTTTATTCGTATCTTATGTCCGTTACTTCGTAGACCCGCGTCCCTGAAGGGACATTGACGCGAACTTCGTCGTCCAGACGATGGCCGATAAGCGCCTTGCCGACCGGAGAGTTGATGGAGATCTTTCCGGCCTTGATGTCGGCCTCGTCCTCCCCGACGATCTGGTAGGTGACTTCGCTGTTAGAATCAACGTCGAAAAGAGTGACGGTAGCACCGAAGACGATCTTTTCCATATCGAGTTGGGCAGGATCGATGACCTGTGCGCGGGCGATCTTGTCGTTGAGCTCCTTGATGCGCCCTTCAATGAAGGCCTGCCGCTCCTTTGCGGCATCGTATTCCGCGTTTTCCGAAAGATCACCGTGGCTTCGGGCTTCAGCAATATCCTGAACGACTTTCGGACGATCGACGCGGATGAGTCGCTTGAGTTCCTCCTGAAGGCGCTGATACCCTTCCCGAGTCATGGGGATGCTGGACATTTCTTCATTACCTCGTCATGAAAATCAGCCGGGCGGGAAAATACCCGCCCGGACATTTTTGTCTCTTAAGATTGTCGGCGCTGATAAAGGAAAAAACCCTGCCGTCCCGATCAGGGTTTCGAAGGATAATACTCCTGGAGCGGCGTAACGTCAAGCCTTTCTCGCCTCATGGCGAGAATCCCGTCGACCGCGGCCACCATTCCGGAGACGGTGGTGTAATAGGCGACGCTGTTCATGAGGGCCGATCGGCGGATCGAATAGGAGTCGGCGACCGACTCTGCGCCGAAGGTGGTGTTGAACACCATGGCGATCTCGTGGCTTTTTATGGCGTCAACGCAGTGGGGCCGCCCTTCCTTGACTTTGTTGATCTTTTCGACCCGGATCCCCTTTTCGGCAAGGAATGAAGCCGTTCCGGAGGTGGCGACGATCTCGAACCCGGCTTCGACCAGCTTTTTCAGAGGCTCGACAATGAATCTCTTGTCCGAGTCCTTCACCGAAACAAAGACCTTCCCGGAAACGGGGAGCTTGACGCCAGCCCCGAGCTGCGCCTTTGCGAAGGCTTTGCCGAAGTCGAAGTCGATCCCCATGACTTCTCCGGTCGACTTCATCTCCGGCCCCAGGAGCGTGTCGACACCCGGGAACTTGACGAAGGGGAAGACGGACTCCTTCACCGCCACATGCCTGGGGACGATGTCGCCGGAGATGCCGAGTTGGCGAAGGGTTTTTCCACCCATCACCTGGGCGGCGATTTTGGCCAGGGGGCGCCCCGTCGCCTTGGAGACGAAGGGCGAGGTGCGGCTGGCGCGGGGGTTGACTTCCAACAGGTAGATCACATCGTTCTTGACGGCGAACTGGATGTTCATCAGCCCAACGACCTGGAGTTCCAGCGCCAGGGCGACGGTCTGTCGTCTGACTTCTTCGATGGTCTCGGGCTTGAGGGAAAAAGGCGGCAGGGCGCAGGCCGAGTCTCCGGAATGGATTCCGGCTTCCTCGATGTGTTGCATGATGCCGCCGACGACGACATCGGTTCCGTCGGCGAGAGCGTCGACATCGACTTCGATGGCGTCTTCGAGGAACTTGTCGATGAGGATCGGGTGTTCCGGTGATGCTTCCACGGCATGTTTCATATATGCCCGCAACCGGTCCACTTCATACACGATTTCCATGGCCCGTCCGCCCAGAACGTAGGAAGGGCGAACGACGACGGGATAGCCGATGCGCTCGGCCACAACTTCGGCCTCTTCGAAGGAGCGTGCGAGACCGTTTTCAGGCTGCTTCAGCCCGAGTTTGTTCAAGAGAACTTGAAAGCGTTCGCGGTCTTCAGCACGGTCGATGGCATCGGGAGAGGTTCCGATGATGGGAACTCCGGCTTTCTCAAGAGCGACAGCGAGCTTTAAAGGAGTCTGTCCGCCGAACTGGACGATGACTCCGACCGGCTTCTCGACATGAACGATCTCCAGAACGTCTTCGAGGGTCAAAGGTTCGAAATAGAGGCGGTCCGAGGTGTCGTAATCGGTCGAGACGGTCTCCGGGTTGCAGTTGACCATGATTGTTTCGAACCCGTCCGCGGTAAGAGCGAAAGCGCCATGGACGCAGCAGTAGTCGAACTCGATCCCTTGGCCGATTCGGTTGGGGCCGCCCCCCAGGATCATGATCTTCTTGCGGTCCGTAGGCTGGGCTTCGCACTCGGTTTCGTAGCTGGAGTAAAGATACGGCGTATAGGCCTCGAATTCGGCGCCGCAGGTGTCCACCCGCTTGAAGACGGGGCGGATCCGGTTCTCGTGACGCAATGCCCGGACACGGTCTTCGTTCGTTCCCCACAAGGCGGCGAGGCGCCGGTCGGAAAAACCCATACGCTTGGCTTCGAGCAGGATCTGCAAAATAGCGGGGTTGCCTGCTGTGGGAGTGAACCCTTTGAGAGTTTCCTCCATCTGCAGAATCTGCTCGATATTGTGCAGGAACCAGGGATCGATGTGCGTGAGCTGGTGAATCTCCTCCAGAGAGAATCCGGCCCGCATCGCATCGGCCAGATACCAGAGACGCTCCCAGTTGGGAACCCTCAGTTTTTCCTTGAGCAGGTCGATTTCCGCCGTGCCAAGCGCCCTTCGCTCGTCCTCAGGTCCCTGGAAGAGACGGCTTTCAAACCCGTGGGAACCGATTTCGAGGCCTCGCATGGCCTTCTGAAGGCTTTCCTTGAAGGTGCGCCCAATGGCCATCACTTCCCCAACCGACTTCATCTGGGTCGTCAGCGTCGCATCGGCCTGCGGAAATTTCTCGAAAGTGAACCGAGGGATCTTGGTGACGACATAGTCGATGGTCGGCTCGAAAGAGGCGAAAGTCTCCCGGGTGATATCGTTGGGAATCTCGTCCAGGGTGTATCCGACGGAAAGCTTGGCGGCGATCTTGGCGATGGGAAAGCCCGTCGCTTTGGAGGCCAGCGCCGAGGAGCGTGAGACGCGCGGATTCATTTCGATGACGACCATGCGACCGTCTTTTGGATTGACGCCGAACTGCACGTTGGAACCGCCGGTCTCGACCCCGATCTCACGGATGATCTTCAGCGAAGCATCGCGAAGGAGCTGGTACTCCTTGTCCGTCAACGTCTGGGCCGGTGCAACGGTGATGGAGTCGCCGGTATGCACTCCCATCGGGTCGAAGTTCTCGATGGAGCAGATGATGACGACGTTGTCGGCCGTGTCGCGCATGACCTCCAGCTCGAACTCCTTCCATCCGATGATGGATTCATCGACCTGAATCTCATTGGTGGGGGATGCGTCGAGGCCTGCAAGGGCCATTTGCTCGTATTCCTCACGGTTGTACGCGATCCCGCCGCCGGTTCCGCCAAGGGTGAAGGAGGGACGGATGATGGCCGGGAAACCGACGTAGTCGATGATCTCCATCGCCTCCTGGTGATTGTGCGCCAGGCCGCAGCGGGGAACCTCCAGGCCTATTCTCCCCATCGCCTCTTTGAACAGGGTGCGATCTTCGGCCATTTCAATGGCCGGAAGCTTGGCGCCGATGAGCTCGACCCCGAATTTCTCGAGCGTTCCGTTCTTGGCGACGGCCACGGCCGTGTTCAGAGCGGTCTGCCCCCCGAGGGTCGGCAGCAGGGCGTCGGGGCGCTCTTTTTCAATAATGCGCGCCAGGACTTCCGGCGTCACGGGCTCGACGTAGGTGCGGTCGGCGAAGCCGGGATCGGTCATGATGGTGGCGGGATTGGAGTTCAGCAGGATGACCGTGTACCCCTCCTCCTTCAGCGCCTTGCAGGCCTGCGTGCCGGAGTAGTCGAACTCACAGGCCTGGCCGATGACGATGGGACCGGCGCCGATGATGAGGATTTTCTGGATGTCTGTACGTTTAGGCATTTTAGTTCCTTCAGGTTCAAGGCCAAAGGCTCAAGGTTGAAGGTAAATCGAAAGACCGGACTCCAAGAAAAAAACCTTGAACCTTTTACCTTTCACCTTGAGCCTTTTCTCTTTCCATCATCTCGATGAAACGGTCGAACAGATACCGTGCATCGTGAGGTCCCGGAGACGCTTCGGGGTGATACTGCACCGAGAAGGCGGGCAGCGTCTTGTGGACGAGCCCTTCGACGGTGTTGTCGTTGAGGTTCATATGGGTGAGGACCGCCTCTTTGTCGATGGAGGCGCCGTCCACGGCGAAACCGTGATTCTGGGCGGTGATCTCCACCCGTCGATCGTCTCCGCGCTGCACCGGCTGATTGCCGCCGCGGTGGCCGAATTTGAGCTTGTACGTCCTGCCCCCCAGAGCGATGGAGAGGAGTTGATGCCCGAGGCAGATGCCGAAAAGAGGTTTCTTGCCGAGGATCTTGCGGATGTTTTCCTGGGCGTAGACGATCGGCTCGGGATCGCCGGGTCCGTTGCTCAGGAAAACCCCGTCCGGATTCATCGCCAGGACTTTTTCCGCAGGCATATCAGCAGGAACGACGGTGACGTCGCAGCCGGACGAGACCAGATTGCGCAGGATGTTGCGCTTGATGCCGAAGTCGTACGCCACCACCTTGAATCGCGGCGTCGCGCCGTTGGGCCGGTACCCCTCAGCGAGATCCCACGGTCCTTCGGTCCAGTGATAGGGTTCCTTGCAGGTGACTTCCCGAACGAGGTCCCGACCGACGATGGAGGGCGCCTTGCGCGCCTTTTCCACCAGGGAGTCGACGTCGAGATCGATGGTGGAGATGATGCCGGTCTGGGCGCCCTTGTCGCGGATGTGGCGAACCAGAGCGCGGGTGTCGATCCCCTGGATGCCGACGATGCCGTTCTCCTTCAAATAGGCGTCGAGGCTCATCTTGGAGCGCCAGTTGCTGGGATAGTCGCTCGCCTCCTTGACGACGAATCCGCACAGGTGGGGACGTGACGACTCGACGTCTTCCAGGTTGATCCCGTAATTGCCGATGAGGGGATAGGTCATCGTGACGATCTCCCCCGCATAGGAGGGATCGGTCAGGATCTCCTGGTACCCGGTCATGCTGGTGTTGAAGACGACTTCGCCAGCGACTTCGCCGGAAGCGCCGAGCGCCTTGCCTTGAAAAACCTTGCCGTCGGCAAGGGCGAGAATGGCTTTCACTGCGTGGATGCTCCTTGGAAACTGGTTGAACCTGGGTTGACTAATGAGACCTCTATGATTCCCGCCGCCAGACGACTTTCCCGCCGACGATCGTATAGATTGCCGCCCCTTTCATTTTCCAGCCGCCGAAGGGGGTGTTCTTGCTTTTGGACTGCAGCTTCTGCGGCTCCACCGTCCACTCGAGGTTCGGATTGATGACGGTCACATCGGCGGGAACACCGTCTTTGAGAGTTCCGCGGGGGATGTCGATGGCTCGGGCGGGGCCGACAGTGAAGCGGGCAACGAGATCGTTCAGGGAGAGGACGCCGTCTTCCACCAGGCGCAGCGCCAGGGGGAGCGCCGTTTCAAGGCCGACGATGCCGTTCAGAGCGATGTTGAACTCGACGTTCTTTTCGTCGATATGATGCGGCGCATGATCGGTAGCGATGGCGTCGATGGTGCCGTCGGCAAGACCGGCGCGAACCGCGGCAACATCGTCGGCGCCGCGCAGCGGGGGGTTCATCTTGGCATTGGTGTTGTATCCCCGCACCGCCTCATCGGTGAGGGTGAAGTGATGTGGGGTCGCCTCGCAGGTGACCCTGACGCCGCGTGCCTTGGCCTGGCGCACGATCTCAACGGCTCCCCTGGTGGAGACGTGGGCGATGTGCAGGCGGGCTCCTGTATATTCGGCGAGCATCACGTCGCGGGCGACGCAGGCGTCTTCCGCCACCCAGGGAATCCCTTTCAGCCCGAGCTCCGTGGCGACGAAGCCGTCGTTCATCACCCCTTCACCGACGAGCGAGAGCTCTTCAGCGTGGGAAATGACCGTCACGCCGAAGGGACGGGCGTATTCGAGGGCACGACGCATCAGTTCGCCGCTGACCACGGGGCGGCCGTCATCGGTCACGGCCGGACATCCGGACTCCTTCAGCTCACCGATTTCCGAAAGCGTTTCCCCTTTGAGTCCCTTGGTGATGCTGCCGACGGGGAAGACGTTGACGAACCCCTCTCTTGCAGCCTTTCCGACGATGTAATCGACAACCGACTTGCTGTCGGTAACGGGATTGGTGTTGGGCATGCAGGCGACCGAGGTAAAGCCGCCGGCTGCAGCGGAGCGGGTTCCGCTGACGATGTCTTCCTTGTACTCGTAGCCGGGGTCGCGAAGATGGACATGGATGTCGATGAGACCGGGGGTGACGATCATCCCTGCAGCATCGATCGCCTCCCCCTTCCCTTTGAGTCCCTTGTCGATCTTGGCAATTTTCCCATCCTCGATCAGCACATCGAGAACCTCATCGATTCCCTGCGCCGGATCAATCACCCTACCGCCTTTTATAAGAATGCTCATAGTCACCTCTGGTGAAATTTTGAATTATTCAGAACCCAAAATTGCTACTCTTTGCTTTCTCCGCCGGCGACCAGGTAGAGCAGAGCCATGCGGACGGCGACGCCGTTTTCGACCTGCTCGAGGATGACGTTCTGGTTTCCATCGGCGACGTAGGAGGAAATCTCGACACCTCGATTCATCGGCCCAGGATGCATGACGATGGCGTCCCCCTTGGCGAGCTTGAGGTTCTCCTGGTTGAGCCCGTAGAAACGCGCATACTCGCGCAGCGTCGGCAGCAGCGTCTTTCCCTGGCGCTCGAGCTGAATGCGCAGCATCATCACCACGTCGGCGTCGCGGATCGCCTCCCGGATGTCGGTGTAAACCTCGGCCCCGAGCCGCTCGATCCCCGGCGGGATCATGGTGCCGGGCCCGGCAAGGCGCACTTTGGCTCCCATTCGGGTCAGGGCGTAGAGGTTGGAGCGGGCGACCCTGCTGTGGGCGATGTCGCCGACGATCGCGACCGTCAGGCCTTCGAAGGTTTTCTTGTGCTGGCGGATGGTAAGAAGATCGAGAAGAGCCTGGCTGGGGTGTTCGTGGGCGCCATCGCCGGCATTGATAACGGAGCAACCGATGCGCTCGGCAAGATAATGCGGAGCGCCCGAGGCGGCATGCCGCATGACGATGATGTCGGGGTGCATCGCTTCGAGATTTCTGGCGGTGTCTTCGAGCGTCTCCCCCTTGGATACCGAAGAGCCCGAGGCGCTGATATTGATAGTGTCGGCAGAGAGGCGCTTTCCTGCGATTTCGAAAGAGGTTCGGGTCCGGGTGCTCGCTTCGTAAAAGAGGTTGATGATCGTTTTTCCCCGCAACGTCGGCACCTTCTTGATTTCACGGGAGTTGATTTCCCGGAAATTCTCGGCGGTATCCAGAATGGTCTGGATATCGTCCCTCGACAGATGCTCGATTCCAAGGATGTGTTTGTGCCGGAACACCATGACAGACCTCCGAATGCGTAGGTAATAAAGGGGTGGGAGTCAGTGCGAGGAAATCCGCCCCCGTCTCACGGTTTCAATATCCTGACCTCGATGGGCTGGAGACTCTCGTCGAATTCCACGTGAATCTTCTCGTCACGGGAGGTCGGCACATTGCGCCCGACGTAGTCGGGACGGATCGGCAGTTCGCGGTGGCCCCGATCGATCAGAACGGCCAGTTGAATGTTTCTGGGGCGCCCGATGTCGAACAGGGCGTCCATGGCGGCGCGGATCGTGCGCCCCGTGTACAGGACGTCGTCGACGAGGACGACGCGCCGCCCGTCGATGGGGAACGGGATGTCCGTCTTGCCCACGGGAAGAATTCCGCGGGTGCTGAAATCGTCCCGATAGAGGGTGATGTCGACGGCCCCCAGGGAAACATCCTCTCCCTCGATCTCGGCGATGCGCCTCTGGAGCTCCGCGGCGAGATGATCGCCTCCTGAACGGATCCCCACAAGGGCCAGATCCTTGACCCCCTTGTTTCGTTCGAGAATCTCGTGAGCGATGCGCGTCAGCGCCCGCTTGATGCCGAGATGGTCGAGAATGACGGTCTCGCTCTGTGCCATGAAAGCTCCTCCTTGGAAAATGTGAAAAGCGCTCTCAACACGGTTGCCGGGTAAAAAAAAAGTACCATTTCCGCGTGAGGACGGAAAGGTACCTTGGATATACGTCGAGACCTGCTCTGCACATCGGCCACCTTTGTTAATCTCACGGGATTAACTTAAAAGGGCTTTGGGTTAATTCAGCGGACTATAGCAATGCGGATGGAAGAAAGTCAATGTAAAAATAGGAGCCAGGAGCCAGGTTGATCCGGGCAGCCGGCCCAGTCAAATATTCTCCGTTTGGCCTGGAACCTTTCCCCCTAGGCCTTTGGCCTTTAACCTTGGACCTTGAACCCTGTATCCAGTCAATTGATCGTCCTGCCGATGCGGTTCCAGCGGGGACGCGTCTCCTCGCGATCCCAGGACCAGTATTTGATGAAGGCGCGCCCCTTGATATCGGTGTCATCGACGAATCCCCAGAATCGGGAATCGTAGGAGCGGTCGCGGTTGTCACCCATCACAAAATACTTCCCTTCGGGCACGGTCGTCGGGGGCATGAAGTCGCGCGGGGCGACATTTCCGGGGATGACGTCGCCGTCCTTGTGGATCTCCTGAGGGATGCGATAGTGCTGGCCGTTGACGTAAAGGTCTTTGTTGCGCATTTCGACGACATCGCCGGGTACGCCGACAACGCGCTTTATGAAGTCCCGCCTCTGGAAAAAGGGTTTGTCGCGGTCTTCCGGAAATTCGAAAACGATGATGTCTCCACGCCCAGGCTCCCGAAACGAGAAGAAGCGGCTGTCGCTGAAAGGCACCTGAAGTCCGTAGGCAAATTTATTGACCAGGAGATGATCGCCGATCAGAAGGGTGTCTTCCATCGAGCCCGAGGGAATTTTGAAGGCCTGAACAACGAAGGTGCGGATGATGAGCGCCAGAATTGCCGCAACGATCAGAGCCTCAGCGTACTCGCGGTACCACGGCTTTTTGACGAGGGGATCTTTCAAGCTCTTTCGTTCCGTCATTTCTGCTCTTTCACTTTGAGAATAGCCAGAAACGCCTCTTGGGGAAGTTCCACGCTGCCGACCTGCTTCATCCGCTTCTTCCCCTCTTTTTGCTTCTCGAGGAGTTTGCGCTTGCGGCTGATGTCGCCGCCGTAACATTTGGCCGTGACGTCCTTGCGCAGCGCCTTCACCGTTTCGCGGGCGATGACCTTGTTGCCGATGGCAGCCTGAATGGCGACTTCGTACTGTTGCCGGGGGATGAATTCCTTCATCTTGGAGACGAGTTCGCGTCCTCGGAGCTGCGATTTTTCCCGATGAACGATCAGCGAAAGGGCGTCGACGACGTCCCCGTTGATCAGGACGTTGAGGCGCACCAGATCGCTTTCGCGATAATCAAGATGCTCGTAGTCGAGCGAGGCGTAACCGCGGGTGATCGACTTGAGTCGGTCATAGAAATCGAGAACGATCTCGTTCAGAGGGAGTTCGTAGACGATCATGACCCGAGTGGCGGTCAGGTACTTGATTTCCCTCTGAACTCCACGCTTTTCCTCGCAAAGGGAGAGCACCGTTCCGACGAACTCGTTGGGAACATGGATGGAGGCGAGAATGAAGGGCTCCATCGTCTTGGCGATGTGCTGGACGTCAGGAAGCCTGTTGGCGCTCTCGACCCAGAGTTCTTCCCCTCGCACGGTGGTGACCCGATAGCCGACCGTCGGCGCCGTGGTGATCAGGTCGATGCCGAATTCGCGCTCGAGCCGCTCCTGGATGATCTCCATGTGCAGCAGCCCGAGAAAGCCGCAGCGGAAGCCGAAACCGAGCGCCAGGGAGTTCTCCGGTTCGAAGGTGAACGAGGCGTCGTTGAGACGCAGCTTCTCAAGGGCGTCGCGCAGAGCATCGTAGTCGCTCGTATCCACGGGGTAGAGCCCGGAGAAGACCATCGGCTTGACTTCCTTGAAGCCAGGAAGCGCCTTTTCCGCGGGCCGATGCAGGTGCGTGATGGTGTCGCCGACCTTGGCGTCCTGCACGACCTTGATCCCGGCGATAATGAAGCCGACCTCCCCTGCAGAGAGCTGAGGCGCCTCGACGGGATGGGGTGAGAAGACCCCGACCTTCAGCAGTTCATAACTTTTGCGATTGGCCATGAACTGGATCTTGTCGCCCTTGCGCAGGGCGCCGTCGACAATCCGGACCAGAATGATGACCCCCTGGTAGGGATCGTACCAGGAGTCGAAAACCAGCGCCTTCAGCGGCGCCTCGGGGTCGCCTGCCGGCGGCGGAATTTTCTTCACGATCGATTCGAGAATTTCGTGAATGCCGATCCCTTCTTTGGCGCTCGCTACGACGGTGTCGCTGGTATCGAGGCCGATGATCTCCTCGATCTCTTCCTTGACGCGCTCCGGTTCCGAGCTCGGCAGATCGATTTTGTTCAGGACGGGGAAGACCTCCAGGTTCTGATCGATGGCGAGATAGACGTTGGCCAGCGTCTGCGCCTCTACCCCCTGAGTGGCGTCGACTACAAGCAGAGCTCCCTCGCAGGCGGAAAGAGAGCGACTGACCTCATAGGTAAAATCGACATGCCCGGGGGTGTCGATCAGATTCAGGACATATTCCTCTCCATCGTCCGCCACATATCGAAGACGCACGGCCTGGGCCTTGATGGTGATGCCCCGCTCGCGCTCCAGATCCATCTTGTCCAGGAACTGATCGGTCTTCTCGCGGGCGGAAAGCGTTCCCGTTTCCTCCAGGAGTCGGTCGGCCAAGGTCGATTTTCCGTGGTCGATATGGGCGATGATGGAAAAGTTGCGGATGCGATTTCGGTTCATAAACAGGTGTGATCTCCGGAACTTTTTTGCCGAACAAAGACATTCAGATATAGCAGAATGCCGAGTTCAATGTAAAGGGAAAAGGCTGCAGGGCGGGGTAATTGGGGGTATCCTCAAGGTTTTCAAAAGACTCGGAAACACTTGGGGATCTCTTCCAAATCAACCCAACCTCTTGCATTTGAGTGAAATTTCGATATGAGAGAACTTAAATCTTGGTCGCCCCCACCGGGCGCGAACAGGGAGGCCTTCGTTAAAGGCCATCGTCCAACTCGTTTGAGGAGGTACATTATGAATCGCTACTTGGCAGTACTCGGACTGCTAGCCGTTCTGGTTGCAGCGGGCTGCGAAAGAGAACCGACCCAGCCGGCGCAGCCGGCTCAGGATCGTCCGATGCAGGAACCGGCACGTCCTGCGGACCAGCCACCGCAGCAGCCGGGCCAGCCTGGACAGCCTGGACAGCCTGGACAACCAGGGCAACCGGGCCAGCAGTAAGTCAGCGGGGCGGATTCGGCCGGACCGAATCGCCGAGTCCGCCCCCCTTCGATCATTTCAATTTAATCACGGCCTCTTCCTTGCAAATTGTGATTTTTGAGTTATTAATGTAGCTGTTTTTCAAGAATCGCTCTGTTTTCTCAGGCAGGAGGTGAAATGATGAAAAAAATCGCTATTTTGGCTATTCTTGGACTGATTCTGACAGCATGTGAGCGCGAGGAGCCCCGTCCGGTCGAGACCCCGACCGCGCCGCCCCCGGCGACGGAACCTGCCCCTGGAACCGCTGTGGAGCCGACCCAGCCCGAGGATGAAATCGGAGAGGCGCCTGCCGTGGAGGAGCCTGCGGCCCCTCCGGAAGCCGCAGCCGATGTCCCCGACCTCATGACTTTCGAGGCGAGAAACGGCAACGTCCCCTTCCCCCACCAGGCACATGCCGCCATGTTCGAATGCAGCGCCTGCCATGCGCAGGATCCGCCTGCCGCGATTCCCGATTGGGGCAGAGAGGTGGCGCATGCGCTTTGCATCGATTGCCACAAGGCTGAGGGTGCGGGTCCCGTGGCCTGCAACGAGTGTCACATCAGGAACTGATCCGATCGCCCGTATCGATGGAAGAAGGCTCCCGGCTCCCCTGCCGGGAGCCTTCTTCTTTTCCGGTCATTTCCCTGATGAAAATCTTCGCCTCCGCCTCGGCGCAGACCCCCTGGGCGCTTTCTATCCTCGCCCGCACCTCGACGATGCGCCTTCTGAGTCCCGTCACTTCGGCGAATACGTCGATTTCAGAGTCGACAGGCACCGGCTTTCGATACCGGACAGTCAACTCCGCCGTAACGGGGAGTGGTCCAAGGGTGCGTGCGGCATGAACGCAGGCTTCATCGAGCAGCGTCGCAAGCACTCCGCCATGGGTCACGTCCTGCCATCCCTGCGCCCATCCGGGAATGCGCAGCCTGCTCTCAGCGCGATGCCCCTGCTCATCGATCCGAAAGACCGCTCGAAAGCCGCGGTCATTGTCGGGACCGCAGACGAAACACCGCCTGTCCTTGCGCAGTGCATCGGAAGCGTTTCGTTTCATTTTCTCTCCTGCTAGGGCATACATCGTTTCCCTCCCCTCCTCAGTCCGGCATCTGTGCGGGACTGCGCCACGAGGGCTTCAAAAATTCTGCGCTGCTTCTCTTGCTGAGGCAGGTATTCGGGATGCCATTGCAGGCCGAGTACAAAAGGTCTGGAGGCATGTTCGATGGCCTGAATGACGCCGTTGGGTTCCCGCGCCGCGACGACGATTTCGTCGCCCAGATCCTTCACGGCCTGGCGGTGCATGGCGTTGACATGGGATTCCCGGGTCTCGAGAATCCGAGCCAGGCAACTGTTCTCTTCAATGAGGATCTTCTTCTTCGGCAGAATTGTGCGGATCTGGGGAGTCTCGGTGTAGAAGTCGACGAGATCCTGATGCAGCGAGCCCCCGAAGTAGACGTTGAGGAGTTGAGCGCCCCTGCAGATGCCAAGTATCGGAATCCCTTTCTCGATGGCGGCCGCGATGAGATCGTTTTCCAGACGGTCCCGCTCCTCGTCCTTGCGCACGAGGGTGGTTGCGCTGAAGAGCCTGCGCATGAGAAGGACGATCGGGTAGGTCACAAGGTTTTTCAAGCGGGCGGGAATCTTTTTTTTCGACTCCTCGCGCAGGACGGGAAGAACCTCCTGCCGCTCTTCTCCATAAAGTTCGGGATCGACGTCGGCGCCGCCGCCGATGATCAATCCATCGAGGAGGTCAGCGCTCAGCGGCCTCTTCGGAGTGATTCTCCGAGGGCGTCCTCCTGCCCTTCGAACCGCTATCTTCGTGAACAGCCAGGCAGCCTCACCGCCGCGCTCAGGTCCCGTGACGCCGATCAGAGGTCTTTTTGGAGGCATTCTTCAAGCTCTTCGGCGAGTTGATCCATGTCGGCTCCCCTTGGACGAGCGAGGCGCCTTCTGCAGAAACGTCTCAGACGGGACGGATCGGCAGCGAGCCTTTCCACTTCGACCCAGTTGTTCCACTCCTCCGACAACGTCCAGTCAGGCTCGTCGATGAGGCAGTTGGGCAGTCGGTAGTGAAATGCGGGACGCGGTCTGATGAGTTCTCTTTCGACCTCGGCGGCCATGACGGTCCGCGAATCGATCTGCGCCAGCAGGGGGAGAAGATCAAGGGGCCTGTTTCGCGTCGGGTTGTAAAGAAGATAATCGTCGATCAGATGCGCGGGAGGGTAATCCTCTTTCAGAACTTTTTGGACGTAATGGTGCGGAAATTCATCGATATACGGCGTGAGCTTTCGGGTGAAATCGACATTGGCCCGATGGAGCAGCCACGGATAGAGGACGAGAAAAGCCTGCAGATAGGCAAGGACCTGCGGCAATTCGAGAGAGGGAATCTCGGGATTGAGATGGAGCCCGAAGGCGAAGCGGATCGCGGAACGCGTCCCCCTCGCTCCATGAAAGCGCAGCTCTTCACGGAGCTCTTCCATCGCTTCGAGTCGATCGAGAGGGATTGGAGGGGTGACGACTTCATAGGGGACGAGGATGGACGCCATTTTGAGAAGATGCTGGGCCAGAGCGTGAGACGATTCGGGCTGCAGGGCGATTCCGGCTTTGGCCAGGTAGATCTCGTAGCGTTTCTCCTTGAAAAGGGCCGCGTCCAGAGTGATGGAAAAATCTCCGAATTCCGTCCCCTTCACGCGGGAGGTGAACTCGTTTTCCTTGCGGACCTCTCCGCCAAAGACGCCCTGCACGATTCTCGAGGCGATATCGGGTTCGAGCCCGGCGAACTCCAGCTCGAGTCCGACCCGGCGAATAGCGCCGTGTGCGTTGTGCATGATGGGGGGCATACGAAATGACATGCCGACTCAGTCTCCTAAAGCCACTCCGTCAAGTCGGGGATCGGCGCCTCCGCGCCACATATCCCCGAAGCGTTCTATCCCGTGAAGTCCGCTCGTGAGCTCCAGGGAGCGGACCCGATGTCCGAGGGCGCGAAGCGCCTCCGCCTGCCCTTCCAGCACCGTTCCCCTCTCGATTTCCAGATCCTCGCCTCGGTGAACGAAATTCGGAAGTGCAATGGCCTCCTGAACGGTTAACTCCCAATCGAGTACGCCGATGAGAGTTTTGACGACATAACCGATGATCCGACTTCCGCCGCGCGAACCGACGACGAGCCGCACCTCTCCATGCTCGTCGAAGGCGATCACGGGCGACATGGAGCTGCGCGGGCGCTTCCCTGGTCCGACGGCATTGGGGTGGTCGCGACCGTTTACGCGAGGCCGGAAATCGAAATCGGTCAGTTGATTGTTCAGAAGAAACCCGGCGGCCATGATGCGGCTGCCGAAAGGAGCCTCGATCGAACTCGTAAGCGATACGACGTTACCTTCGGCATCGATCACACTGAAGTGCGAGGTGTTGAAATTCCCTTTCTCAGCATATCGCACTGGCTCAGAAGATCCAAGATCGGCGTTTCCACCGGGATGGATCGCGTCCAATATGCGATCGGTACGGATGAGCCCGGCGCGTTCGGCGAGATAGGAGCGATCGAGAAGCGCCTGGGTAGGCACCTCGACGAAGTCCGGATCACCAATGTAGGCGGCGCGATCGGCAAAGGCGAGCCGGCTCGCTTCGGCAACGAGATGAACCGCCTGTTCGGAGACCGGCTCCAGCGCCGCCATATCGAAATGCTCCAGCATGCCGAGAATCTGCAACACCGCGATCCCACCAGACGAAGGCGGCGGTGGTCCGCACACGGTCCATCGACGATAATGGCCGCAAACTGCAGGGCGTTTCTCCACCCTGTAAGCACGCAGATCTTCCGCCGTCATATCACTCGGCAACAGGGGGCGGGTCCTGGCGGCAGTGACGATCTCATCGGCGATAGCCCCATGATAAAAAGCCTCCTCGCCCTCGTCCGCGACCAGACGCAGCGTCCGAGCCAGTCGAGGATTGATCAGCACGGGCTCGTTCTGCCGCCAGGGGGTCACGAAGGTGCGGCGTGTTGCAGGGAAGAGTCGCAGAGAGTAGTCGCGGGCGATCTGTTCCTGAAGGCGGGCCGGCATGGCAATTCCGCCCTCGGACAGTTCGACGGCCGGCGCGATCAGCGAACTCCAGGGCAGGCGTCCATGCTCGCGATGAGCCATCTGCAGCATCGCGACGAGACCCGGCGTCCCGACGGATCGTCCGCTGACGACCGCGGCCCACAAGGGCATCGGCGTCCCCCACACGAGAAACCGGTCCGGGGTCGCGCTCCGGGGCGCCGTTTCGCGACCGTCGTAAACGCTCACCGCTCCCGTATGGGCGTCCCGGTAGAGGAGAAATCCGCCGCCGCCAAGCCCTGTCTCGGGCGCCTCGACAAAGCTCAGAGCCATTTGCACGGCCACCGCGGCATCGACGGCGTGCCCGCCGGCCCGGAGAATCTCAAGCCCGATTTCGACGGCATGGGGATTGGCCGCCGAAACCATGTAGCGCTGTGCAAGCTGCTCCTGCGGCGTCTGCCTGCTCGGGGGGACGCCGTCCCGGACGGAGGCGCCGTTGCACCCGGCGATAACGAACAGAATGACCGGCAAAAAGAGAATTGAAACCGTTATCGAAAAAAAATGTTGCATTACACAGTCTGCTGGGATCTCAGAACGCTCTGACGCGGCAGGGAATGCTTCCTGCCGCTGCGATCGATATGGACGAAAGTGATCGTCGTGGAAAATACTTCCTTTTCCTGACTTGCTCCAGGCTCGTCGGCAAAAACGTTTACACTGTACTGGATCGAGGTGTCGCCCTGTTTGACGGGCAGGATGCGAAAGCGCAGGATGGCGCCGTTGGCGACGGGCTGCGAGAAGCTGATGCGATCCATCGCCACCGTCACCAGGGGGCATCCGGGAAAGTCGCGTGAGGCGACGAGCCAGGCGAATTCATCGACCCACTTCAGCATCGCCCCGCCGAATAGAAAGCCGTAGTGATTCAGATGTTCCTGGCGAACGATAGTGTAGTTGTCCATGGACAGGCCTCCCTCGAAAGGATTCCCGGATTGCGATCCCTTGAGACTCAAAAGTACCGATTTGCAACCTTAAGGTCAATCGATCTCGCGAAGCAGAGGTGGGGAAACGTAATGATCGGGCAGCGATGAAATGAAAAAAGGACCAGGCATTTCGGCCTGATCCTTTAGAATGTCTGGAGCGGGAAACGGGATTCGAACCCGCGACTTCAACCTTGGCAAGGTTGCACTCTACCACTGAGTTATTCCCGCATGTTGGGGTCCCGCTGTCGCGAGCGGGGTTATTAATAACAAAAGGCCCCAGGCAAGTCAACACGAAAATTCTGAAAAAATCCATCCACCCGGACCCAGTCGCTCAGCGGGCGAAAACCCTGAAAAATTTGGCAAGATAGTCGATTCCCGACCACATTGTCAGGGCAAAGGAGATCCAGAAGAAAAAGAGTCCGGCGGTATGCATCGAGGCGTGGAGGAACTCGTGGCGCAGGCCGAAGAACCAGTAGTAATCGTAGTGAAGGATAAGGCCGACGAGTGCGACCATCTGAAAGATTGTCTTGTATTTGCCGAGCTCGCTCGCCGCGATGACGATCCCCTCCGCCGATGCGATCGAGCGCAGTCCGGTGACGATCATCTCTCTTGCCAGAATGAGAAAAACAGCCCAGGCCGGAATCCGCCCCAGGGGGATAAGCATGATCAGCGCCGCCATGACGATGAGCTTGTCCGCAAGCGGATCGAGAAACTTGCCCAGAACCGTCACCACCTGCCATTTTCGGGCGAGCCATCCGTCGATCCAATCGGTCATCGCCGCAGCGCTGAAGACGACGGCGGCCCACAGAGCGGGAGTTCTCCCCTCGAAATGCATCAGGACGACGAGAAGGGGAATCGCTGCAATACGGCAGAGAGTGAGAATGTTCGGAAGATTGAGCAGTCCGGTGCGCACATTCATAGTCGCGAGCCGCTCCCCTGGCGATAGTTGAGCAGAAATCCCTTCACGCGCTCGATATAGGTCTGGGTCTCCCGGAAGGGGGGAACGCCGCCGTAGCGCTTGACCGTATTGGGTCCGGCGTTGTAGGCGGCGAGCGCCAGATCGAGATCACCATCGAACTCATCGAGCATCATGCGCAGATAGCGGCTCCCCCCGCGAATATTCTCCTCCGGATTAAAGGGGTCGGAAACGCCGAGATAACGGGCGGTCTCGGGGATAAGCTGCATGAAACCGATGGCCCCTTTTGTGGAAACGGCCTGAGAGTTGTAGTTGCTCTCGGCTCGGATCACCGCCCGCAGGAGGGCCTCCTCGAGATTAAAGAGTGAAGCATAGCGCGAGATGATCTCGCCCAGATCGGAGATCTGCCCGGAGGTGGGCGAGTTTCCCTTTCTGTAGAGGGAGAATCGACCGTGTGTCGGCGCATTGGTAAAGTGAGTCACCCCGTTTTCATCGACATAACGGTAAATATCCGCCCGGGATTCATCTGCAAAGACGATCGACGCCGCCAGAAGAAAAGTCACAGTCCATTTTCTCCATTGCTCTTTCACATGCACTCCACGGTTCAACGGCTGAAATATAATAGAATATTCCGATGTTTCAATTTTCCTGCAGAAGGCAAAATCCTTGACAAGGTTTAAGGCGGGAATGATAATTGGCCCTTTCAAAAAAGGATCGCCCTCTTGCAAACTGGAAGCGATAACAATACCATGTCTATTGCAAATACTGTACTGCTGCAGCCCAGAGGCCACCAATATGAAAATTAGAACCGATTTCCTGGTCATCGGCAGCGGAATCGCCGGCCTTTCCTATGCCCTCAAAGTGGCCGAGCAGGGCAGCGTCGCCCTCGTCACGAAGCGGGACATTGCGGAAACCGCTACCAATCTTGCACAAGGGGGGATCGCAGCGGTTCTCTCTATCGAAGACTCCTTCGAAGCGCACCTGCAGGACACCATGGTCGCCGGAGCGCATCTCTCCCACGAAGACGTCGTGCGGATGGTGGTCGAAAGCGGACCGGGCGCTATCGAAGATCTCATCGCCTGGGGTGTTCAGTTCAGCCGGCGCGAAGACGGAACATACGATCTTACGCGCGAAGGAGGACACAGCGCCCGTCGAATTCTCCACGCAAAGGATGTGACCGGTCGCGAAATCGAACGCGCCCTGGTGGAGGCTGTGTGCAACCATCCGCAGATCACCGTCTATGAGCATCATATCGCCGTCGACCTGATCACCGAATCGAAGCTCTCCCAGTCGCGCAAGAAACCCGACCGCTGCCTCGGGGCCTATATCCTCGACATACGGTCCAATGAGGTTCTCACCTTCGGAGCGCGCATCACCGTACTGGCAACCGGAGGCGCCGGCAAGGTCTATCTCTACACCTGCAATCCCGACATCGCCACCGGCGACGGCGTCGCGATGGCCTACCGTGCCGGCGCGACCATCGCCAACATGGAATTCATGCAGTTTCACCCTACCACGCTCTACCACCCCCATGCAAAACGCTTTCTCATCTCCGAGGCGGTGCGCGGAGAGGGGGCGATTCTGCGCCGTCGCGACGGCACAGCCTTCATGGAGCAGTATCATCCCCTCAAGGATCTCGCCCCGCGCGACATCGTGGCGCGGGCTATCGACAGCGAGATGAAGATCCATGGCGACGACTGCGTCTTTCTAGATATCACCCACCGCGACGCCGCGTACATCAGGGAGCGATTTCCCAACATCTACGAAACATGTCTCTCCTTCGGCATCGACATGACACGCGAGCCGCTTCCCGTCGTGCCGGCCGCTCATTACCTGTGTGGCGGTGTTCAGGTCGATCTCTGGGGCGAATCCGACATCCGGGGGCTCTTCGCCATCGGGGAGGTCGCCTGCACCGGACTGCACGGCGCCAATCGCCTGGCAAGCAACAGTCTTCTCGAAGGGGTCGTCTACGCCCAGCGCGCCGCCGGCCGTTCCATAGAGCGGCTGGTGGAAACCCCCACCCCTCTTCCTCCCATTCCCCCCTGGGACCCGGGGTCCGCCCGCGACAGCGACGAAGAAGTGGTCGTTGCACACAACTGGGACGAAGTGCGCCGCTGCATGTGGAATTATGTCGGCATCGTGCGCTCAAGCAAACGCCTCGTGCGGGCACTGCGGCGCATTCAGATGATCCAGGAAGAAATCACTGATTACTACTGGGATTTCTACATCACCTCGGATCTCATAGAACTGCGCAACATCACCACCGTGGCTGAACTCATCGTTCGCTGCGCCCTGGAGCGCACCGAGAGTCGTGGCCTGCACTACACTATCGACTACCCCGACACCGACGACAACGTGTGGAAGCGCGATACGGTTATCAGGAAAGGCTGGCTCTAGAGGATGGGCTATTCCCCATCGCCTCTTGCCCTTAGCCGCGCGCCTGGTTTTTTAAAGGAGTTTGCGATTTGGATATCGACGAAATACGGGTGGAAATCGATCGACTGGACGATGAGCTGCTTCGCATCTTCAATGACCGGGCGGCGCTGGCGCTGAAGATCGGAGAGATCAAGAAGGAGCGCGGCATGCCCGTCTACGATCCGGGCAGAGAAAAGCGGATTTTCGAGCGCATGCAGGCGGCCAACCCGGGTCCCCTCGAAAACGGCGCCATCATAAGGCTCTTTGAACGTGTTATTGACGAATCGCGGCGTCTGGAACGCATCCGTACGAAAGGACTCTGACATGCTGGTGGTGATGAGCCGCAGGGCGACAGACGAAGATCTGCAGCAGGTGAAACAATATCTGATCGAGCGTGACTTCGACTTCCACCAGTCGACCGGCGCCAATCGGATAATTCTGGGCGTCATCGGAGACACCCACGCCATCGATAAGGATGAGTTGCGCGTCCTCCCCGGAGTGCTCGAGGTCTTCAAGATACCGGAGGAGAAATAGGGGCAGGTTTCAAGGATCAAGATTCAAGAATCAAGGTTCAAGTAAAAGCAGAAGGGCGCTGAGAAGCGCCCTTTTCTTTATCCTTTTACCTATTATCCTTGCCCCACCACCTGCGTCCGGGTGAAGACGGAGCGCAGGGCGACCCCCTGCCCTTCGATGTTCTCGCGAGCCCCTTCTTCCCGGTCGACCAGGGTGACGATGCCGACGACTTCGAGCCCTTCCTCACGGGCGCGTTCGACCGCTTTCATCGAGGAGCCACCGGTGGTGGTGACGTCTTCGACGATGACAACGCGTGAGCCGGGGGGGAGGTTCTTGCGCCCTTCGAGCCACTGTCCCGTGCCGTGTCCTTTTGGTTCCTTGCGGATAATAAAGGCATGGACGGGGGTCCCTTCGAGGGCGGCGGCAATGGAAGTGGCAGTGGCGATGGGGTCGGCCCCGAGGGTCAGACCGCCTACGCCATGAATCGGCCCTTCGAACTTCTTGACTTCCTCCCAGAACGCCTTGCCGACAAGAAGCCCACCCGTGGCGTGCAGAGCCGTCTGCTTGCCATCGAAATAGAAGTTGCTCTTGCGCCCGGAAGCGAGCGTCACTTCCCGCTCTTCGTACGAGAGCTCACGGATGATCCGGGTGAGCTCCTCTCTCTCCTGCTGAGTCATTGAAAATCTCCTATAAGCAAGTATCCAGGAGCCAGGCGCCAGGAGTGAAGTCCAGATTCGTTTTTCTTCTGGCTCCCGGCTCCTGGATTCTGGCTCCTGCTCTTCAGAACAACCCCAACTGACTGTCGTCCTTCAGACGGGGAAACTTGATCGGATACTGGCCGCTGAAGCAGGCATGGCAGAAGCTGGGGACCTTGCCGTTGCCGGCGGCGGCGAGCAGCCCTTCGAGGGAAAGGTATCCCAGGGTGTCTGAGGTGATGTAGCGGTTGATCTCCTCTACCGAGTGAGACGAAGAGATCAGTTCCTTGCGCGTGGGGGTGTCGATCCCGTAATAACAGGGGAAACTGGTCGGGGGGCTGGAGATGCGCATATGAATCTCTTTGGCCCCTGCGTTGCGAATCATCTTGATGATCTTGCGGGCGGTGGTGCCGCGCACGATGGAATCGTCAATGACGACGACGCGCTTTCCTTCGATGACTTCGCGCACCGGATTGAGCTTGATTTTCACGCCGAAATGGCGAATTGATTGCTGCGGTTCGATGAAGGTGCGTCCAACATAGTGGTTGCGGATAAGGCCGAGTTGAAAGGGAATCCCAGACTCCTCGGCATAGCCGATGGCCGCCGGAGTCCCTGAATCGGGGATGGAGATCACGACATCCGCGTCGACGGGGTACTCCCGGGCAAGCTGACGTCCGAACTCCTTGCGCACCCGATAGACCTGGCTGCCGAAGATGGTGCTGTCGGGGCGGGCAAAGTAGATGAATTCGAAGATGCACGGCGCCGGAGTCGCCTTTCCAAAGGGGGTGTAGGACTTGAGCCCCGCCTTGTCGATGACGATCATCTCGCCCGGTTCGATTTCGCGGATGAATTCGGCTTCGATCAGATCGAGGGCGCACGTCTCGGATGCGACGATGTAAGCTCCGTCCAGCTTTCCGAGAATCAGCGGTCGAAAACCGTGGGGGTCGCGAACGGCCACCATGCGCGTTTCGGTGAGAATGACGATGCTGTAGGCGCCCTTTACGGTCTGCAGCGATTCGGTGAGACGCTCGACCAGGGAGTCGCTTCTGGCGTGCGCCAACATGTGGATAATGACTTCAGTGTCGGCGGTGGTCGAAAAAATCGATCCGCGCTGCTCCAGATCATTCCGGATTTCCTGGGCGTTGACAAGGTTGCCGTTGTGGGCGACGGCAATCGACCCCCTGGCGTAATCGACCATGATCGGCTGGCAGTTCTTGAAGTCGTTGCCTCCGGCTGTCGAATACCGGACGTGTCCGATGGCGCTTTTGCCGGGGAGGTCGGCGAAAATCTCGTCTTTCTTGAAGACGTCCGCAACGAGGCCCATCCCCTTGTGGGCTCTGAGCCGGTAGCCGTCTGAGGCGACGATACCGCAGCTTTCCTGTCCGCGATGCTGAAGAGCGTAGAGACCGAGATAGGTCAGATTGGCGGCCTCCTGGTGGCCGAAAATGCCGAAGACGCCGCATTCTTCCTTGAATTTGTCGAACATGGAGTGGACCGACTCCTCTATGTTGGATTCCGTGGGTCGCAGGCAACCCGCGTTTTTTCAAACGTATTCCCGACTGCAGCGGTCAGATTAACACGACACTGCTTCAAAAAGATAGCCTCGCAGCGCAATCTTTTCGGAGTGAACAGGTCAGAGTTGAATGGCGCTAGTTTAAGCCCTTCTTGCTACTGCTATGGAGTAAACTCGGGACTGTCCCCGGCCCCATCGGGGGCTGTCCCAGATGTTTACGGGCTATGCAACTGTGGTGGTTCGCGCCGCAAAAGCCAGGGACAGCCCCCTGCGGGGACAGTCCCGGTTTTGCTGACATCCGTTTCCTTAAACTAGCGCCATTCAGGTCAGAGTTCATCCCTGATGAAACGCACCGCGTTGCGATACAGAAGCAGCCCCATGCCGTCTTCGGCAAGATCTTCTTCCCGGGTCCATCGGGGATGATGCGTGCGGTGCACGTATGCCTCAGGATGAGGCATGAGCCCGAAGAGTCGGCCGGTTTCGTCGCACAGCCCCGCAATGGCGCCCATCGAACCGTTGGGGTTCCAAGGCTCCTCCATTGCGACGCGGTAATCGGCGTCAGCGTACTTGAGGGCGCCGAGGTGTTTGCGATCGATCTCCGCGAGGACTTCTGCCGATTCGGTCACGAACTTCCCTTCACCGTGGCGCACAGGCAGATAGATGCCGTCGAGACCCCGGGTGTAGACGCAGGGGGAGGCCGGATCGGCTTTGAGGTAGACCCATCGGTCGATGAAGCGGCCACCGTCGTTGTGGGTGAGCGTGGTGGTCTGGCGACGCTCATCGCCGAGACCAGGCAAAAGCCCCATCTTGACCATGAGCTGAAAGCCGTTGCACACCCCCATGACCAGCTTGCCGTCGGCAATGAAGGGGCGAAGCTGATCGATAAGGTGTTCGCGAGTGCCCCGCACGGGGGCGTGCAGAAGACGGTTGGCGCCTGCCTTGGCGCTTCCGAGATCGTCACCGTCGAGAAAGCCGCCGGCAAGGTTGAGAAGGTGATAGCCGGCAAGGCGCACCCGGCCTGCGAGAAGTTCACCGATATGGACGATGTCGGCCGTTTCGGCTCCTGCCAACAGGCAGGCGTTGGCGACTTCCCGTTCGCAGTTGGTTCCGTTGCCGGCAATGACGACGGCGCGTACTTCTTTGGCCATATTTACATCTCCCTGAGAGGCGCTTGCCACGCCTCTTTGAGGTCGCTGATATCGGCACGGATGAGGGTCGAGCCATTCGCACCCGTGATGTGAAGTTCGCTGTTGTCGGTCACCTCTCCGATGAGCGCGCAGTCCTGAGCTGCGAAGAGCGCTTCAAAAGCTTCCCGGTTGCCGGGGCGAACCGTGACGAGAAAACGGCTTGGCGTTTCGGAGAAAAGGAGTTTGTCATCGCGGATCGGGGCATCGGTTCTGACCAGGCCCAGGTCGGCCCGGATGCCGCATCCGCCCGCGAAGGCCTTCTCGGCCAGAGCGACGCCGATCCCTCCTTCGGAAAGATCGTGGCAGGAGGCGAGGAGTCCCTCTTCCTGCGCACGGTTCACCGTTCGGAAGCGCTCCAGGGCCGAAGGAGCGTCGACCTTGGGGACGTTGGCGCCGAGTTCGCCAAGCATGGCGTAGTACTCGGAGGCGCCGAGTTCGTCCCGGGTGATCCCGAGCAGGTAGAGGAGGTCGCCTGGGCGTTTCACGTCCATGGTGACCGCCTTGCGGACGTCGTCGATCTTGCCGATGACCGAGAAGAGGACAGTCGGCGGGATGGAGATCTTGGTATCGGCGATCTGGTAATCGTTCTTCATCGAGTCTTTTCCCGAGATCAGGGGAACGCCAAAGGCGACGCAGTAGTCGTATAGCGCCTTGTTGGCGCGTACGAGCTGGGCGGCCTTATATTCTCCGTCCGGGGTCTTTTCGCTCTTGACCGGATCGCACCAGCAGAAGTTGTCGAGGCCGGCGACATGGTCGATGCGACCTCCAGTCGAAACGTAGTTGCGCAGCCCCTCATCGATGGCGCATGCCATCATGTGGTAGGTGTCGATGTCGCTGTAGCGGGGGCAGATCCCGTGGGCGACGACAACACCTTCGAAGGAGTCGAAAAGGGGACGCAGCACCGCAGCATCCGACGGTCCCTCGTCGGCGACGCCGACGAGGGGCTTAACGACCGTTCCGGCCTGCACCTCATGATCGTAGCGGCGAACCACGCTCTCCTTGGAGCAGATGTTGAGACGACCGAGGAGTCCCTTGAGGGTCTCGGCGAGATCGACGGGCTGCACGAACTCGGGTTCGGTGTGCCCCCGGTCCTCCCAGCGGGCGGGGATCACCATCTGGGGAACGCCTTTGTGAATGAACTCCATCTCGAGGTAAGTGACTGTCTTTCCGTCGTAAAGACAGTGATAGTAACCCGAGTCGGTAAAATGCCCCAGATCGGTCGCCTCGACCTCCATCTCACGGGCCAGGGCGAGGAAGGCGTCGATCTTCTCAGGCGGGACGGCGAGGGTCATGCGCTCCTGCGCCTCGGAAATGAGGATCTCCCATGGCGCAAGCCCCGGATACTTGAGAGGCGCCCGGTCAAGGTGCATCTCGAAACCGCCGGTGTCCTCGGCCATTTCTCCAACCGAGGAGGAGAGCCCCCCCGCCCCGTTGTCGGTGATGGAATTGTAGAGATGACGGTCGCGCGCAACCGTCAGGAAATCGAACATCCTCTTCTGGGTGATAGGGTCGCCGATCTGCACGGCGGTGACGGGAGAACCCTCGTGAAGCTCTTCGGAGGAGAAGGTCGCGCCGTGGATGCCGTCCTTGCCGATGCGCCCGCCGACCATAACGATGCGGTCGCCGACGAACGCCTTCTTGTCGTGGCCGGGACGACCGTTGATCATCGCCGGCATGATGGCGCCGGTGCCGCAATAGACGAGGGGCTTTCCCGCGAAGCGGTCGTCGAAGACGATAGAGCCGTTCACCGTGGGTATGCCGCTCTTGTTGCCGCCATGTTCGACCCCTTCGACGACTCCTTCGAAGATGCGCCGCGGGTGCAGAAGGCGCGGCGGCAAGGGCTTGTCATAGAAGGGGGAGGCGAAGCAGAAAACGTCGGTGTTGAACATCAATCGCGCCCCCTGGCCGGTGCCGAAGGAGTCACGGTTGACGCCGACGATGCCGGTGAGCGCTCCGCCGTAGGGATCGAGGGCGCTGGGGGAGTTGTGGGTCTCGGCCTTGAAGACGAGGCTCCACTCGTCGTTGAATCGGATGACGCCGGCGTTGTCCTTGAAGACCGAGAGACAGATGTCTTTCTCCCCCATCTTCCTGCGGATGTCGCTCGTCGCTTTGACAATGCAGCTCTTGAAGAGCGAATCGATCGTTTCGCGACTCCCTTCCCCGTCGTCGTACTCGATGCGCGCGGCGAAGATTTTGTGCTTGCAGTGCTCGCTCCACGTCTGGGCAAGAGCCTCGAGTTCGGCGTCGGTGAGCCTGTCGCCGAGCCCCACCTCTGCACGGCGCCTGCGCACCTCCGGATCGGCGACGTAGTCGCGGATCGTCTGCATCTCCTCAAGATTGAGCGCGAGCATACCCTCACGGCTGATGCGAAGGAGTTCCTCATCGGAGACGTCCAGATCGATCTCCCTGGCGCCCACGGTGAGTTGCGCCCCGACATCGACCTTCGGAACGGCTGCGGGAAGCCCTTTTCGCGAATCGAACCGCGCGTGGGGAACGATGACCCAGCGCTGAATGAGGCCGTTGGCGAGAAAACCTGATACGATGCGCTCGGCCGCAGCTTCATCGACGGCGCCGGTGAGCAGATATTGCACTGAGGTGTAGACCCCTTCTCCTTGCGCGAAGGGGCGTCCGGTCAGGTACTGAATCGCCTCCCGGGCGGTTCGTCCGACGTTGTCGGTGACGCCGGGACGGTAACCGACCTCGATGAGAATGTCGAACCGCTCGGCCAGAGGCCGGTCAATCGCCGTCTTCTGGATCACCGGATCGGAAAAAGGACCATTGGCGGCGGCGGTCACCTCTTCGGCGCTCAGGTCGGCATCGACGGTATAGACGTCGATGGTGCGCACCGACTCCAGGGCGATTCCGAGGTGCTCGTGGATCTCCCTGCGCACCCGCTCCCCGCGGGCGTCGCGTACGCCATCTTTCAGACCGACTTCGATTCTCCAGGGCATGACCACTCCTTGTGAGGAGTGAGGAGTGAGGAGTAAAGAGTAAAGGCCTTTCGCCTCACCCCTCACTCCTCACTCCTCACGAAATTGTTCCAAACACCCGCTTGAAAATGGTGTCGACGTGCTTCAGGTGATAGTTCAGGTCGAAGGACTCGCGGATCTTCTCTACTCCGAGGGCCTTGACCACTTCGGAGTCGGCGAGAAGTTCTTCCTGGAAGTCCTTCCCCTCTTCCCAGACTTTCATGGCGTTTTTCTGCACCAGTCGGTAGGCGTCCTCGCGGGAGACCCCGGCCTGGGTCAGGTCGAGGAGGATTTTCTGCGAGAAGACGAGGCCCTTCATCTGGTTGAGATTTTTGAGCATATTCTGGGGATAGACAACCAGATTCTTGATGAGACCGTTAAGGCGCCTCAGGGCGAAATCAAGGGTGACGGTGGCGTCGGGACCGATATTGCGCTCGACGGACGAATGACTGATATCGCGCTCGTGCCACAGCGCCACATTCTCCAGAGCCGGAATGGCGTAAGAGCGCACCAGGCGTGCAAGGCCGGTGAGGTTCTCCGAAAGTATCGGATTGCGCTTATGGGGCATCGCGCTGGAGCCCTTCTGCCCCTTGGAGAAGAACTCTTCAGCCTCAAGGACTTCGGTGCGCTGCAGGTGCCGGATCTCCACCGAAATGCGTTCGATGGAGGAGGCGATCACCGCCAGAGTGCAGAAATATTCGGCGTGCCGGTCGCGGGGAATAACCTGGGTGGAAACGGGCTCGGGCTTGAGCCCCATCTTCTCGCAGACGTATTCCTCGACGCTCGGGTCGATGTTGGCGAAGGTGCCGACGGCGCCGCTGATGGCCCCAGTGGCGATGTTTTCGCGCGCTGTCCGCAGGCGAGCAAGATTGCGGTCCATCTCGGCATACCAGGTGGCGAGCTTCAGGCCGAAAGTGACCGGCTCGGCATGAATGCCGTGGGAGCGCCCCATGCACACCGTGTCCTTGTGCTCGAAGGCCCGGATGCGAATGGAGTCGAGAACCATCTCAAGATCGGAGATCAGTTCGTCGGCCGCCTGCACGAGTTGCACGGAGAAACAGGTGTCCAGGACGTCCGAGGACGTCATCCCCTGGTGGATGAAGCGGGCCTCCGGCCCGACGTATTCGGCCACCGAGGTCAGAAAGGCGATGACGTCGTGCTTGACTTCTGCCTCGATGGCGTCGATGCGCGCAATATCGAAGTTGCCCTTCTCGCGGATGACGGGGATCGCCTCACTGGGGATCACCCCGAGTTCGGCCTGGCGTTCGCAGGCGAGGGTCTCGATTTCGAGCCAGATACGGAACCGGTTCTCGGGTTCCCAGATGCGCGCCATCTCTTTGCGGGTATAGCGTTCGATCATGTTGTCTTATTCTCCTGCCGCGGGGCGATTCATGTCAATGCCGGCTCTTGAAATAGGTGAGAAGGGGGGTAAAGAGTGAGGTGTGAATCTAGTGAAACACCAGGGTTTTCGCTTTTTTCTCCTCACTACCTTACTCCTCACGGTTATAAAGACAGGCAGACCCCTGCCCTATCCTGATATCCGAGGATGAGCCTGGGGCCGCAAACGTTCTGATGCTCTAGAACGGAACCGGCGCACTGGAGAGCCAGATCCGGGGTATTGTTGGTTTCACTCAGGTGGGCCAAAAATACCCCTTCCAGCCCCTTCCAGAGGAGCCCATCGAGAAGCTCTGCGGCGGCGTTGTTGGAGAGGTGTCCGTGCTGGCTGCGAATCCGCTGTTTCAGAGGCCACGGGTAGGGGCCGTCGCGAAGCATCTCCTCATCATGATTGAATTCCAGGACGAGCATGCGGCTTCCCTTGAGTCGCTCCCTGACCAGACGCGTCGCGATTCCGAGATCGGTTGCGAAGCCGATTTTCCCCTCGGAAGTCTCAATGGCAAACCCGACGGGGGCGACGGCATCGTGGGTCGTGGGAAATGTCTCTATCCGCATATCCCTCAGAGAAAAGACATCGCCCGTTTCGAACTCGTGCAGTTCGTCGAGTCTCCCAAGCAGGGGGAGAGCCTTGCGGGTTTCGTGATGCATGTAGACGGGAACGCGATACCGCCGGGCCATGGGGCCGACGCCCCGGCAGTGATCACCATGCTCATGAGTGACGACAATGGCGTGCAGACTCTCCGGCGTCTGTCCGATGCCCTGAAGACGTGCCGTCAGTTCCCGTGCCGACAGCCCCGCATCGACCAGAAGTCGGCTTTCACCGCTCTGGATGAAAACGGCATTCCCTTTACTCCCGCTCGCCAGCAAACAGACCTGCACAACACGCCTCCAGCCCGTCGGCAAGGGGGCCGCAGGCGTCGTTCTTATACCGGAATTCATCCGGTCGATGCAAGGGAAAAGACAGCGATTTCCCTGTGCAACCCCCATACTTCAGTGTAGTACTAGGAAACAGTAATGGGAAGTCGAATGAGAAAGGAGCTCCCGGGACATTTCTCGGGGTCGCAGCCCGAACTTTCCACCCGAATCTCCCCTCCGTGCATTTCGATGATCCCTTTGGCAATAGTCAGGCCGAGACCGGCCCCCTTCCCCTTGAAGGCGTATTTCCCAGTGAAATGCTCCTCGATCAGTCCAGCCTCAAAGAATTTGTCGAAAATATGGAGTTGATCTTTTTCAGCGATCCCGATGCCGGTGTCGCTTACGACGATTTCGACTTCTCCTTCACATTGCGCAAGACGCGTCTCGATGGCGATCTCACCGTCGTCCGGGGTGAACTTGATGGCATTGCCGATGAGATTGCCCAATGCCTGGCCCAGCCGCGTCGGATCGCAGAGAATCGGGGGGATCTCCGGGGCGAGGCGCAGAGTGAGCTTCTGACGGCGCAGTTCAAGGAAGGTCTGGTGGTCGGAAGCGAGCATTCGTATGAAATCGTTCAAATCGGTAAGGCGAAGCTCGAGCGTGAGACGCTTTGCATCCAGCCTGGAAACATCAACCATGTCGCGAACGATCCTGGTGAGCCGGTCGGCGGCGTCGACGATGTTTCGCACCATCAGGACGGCTGTCTCATCGAGAGAGGAAGCCTTTTCCGTCAGAAGTAGATCGGAGTATCCGACAATGACCGTGAGGGGGGTCTTGAGCTCGTGGGAGGCCAGTCCAAGAAAAGAGTCCTTCATCGCGTTTAGCCGCTCGAGTTCTCTCGTGCTCCCTTCGAGGTTTTCCTTCACCTGGCGTTCATGGGTGATATCCCGGATAATCGCCTGCACCCAATGGCGCCCCTCGGCGTCCCAGGCGACCGTGGCGCGCACCCACCCGATGGTCGCCCGGCACTGGCCGGGCCGGAAGTACTCAAGCTCCGACTCGTAGCTGCCGCTCTTCAACAAGTCGCGATAGATCGCCTCCTGCCCACCGACACCTCCCCGGAGCATGTCGAGCGCCTTGAGAAGGTTTCGACCGATGACCCTCTCGCGAGCGATGCCGAAGAATTTTTCAGCCTGACGGTTGAAGAGGACGATGCGATCGTCATGATCGGAGATGACGATGGCGTCCGTAGCGTTCTCGAAGAGGGTAAGAAACATCGTCTGGCTGTGCTTGAGTTCGGCGCTGGTCCTCTCCTGTTCTTCATAGGAACGCTGAAGAAGAAGGTGGGTTTTCTCCAGTTGCCTGTACCCCTCGAGAATCGCCTCATCACGCTTTTTCAGAGATGTCGCCATTTCCTGAAGACCGGTGCCCAGGTCGGAGAACTCACGCCCCGGCAGTGCCGGCGAACTCAGGGGAAACTGGCCCTGTGAGATATCACGGGCCACCGCCGAAAGACGACACAAGGGAGAGATCAGGTGGCGTCTCAGGAAAAAAGCGGTCAGAACAGCAAGAAGCGGCAATCCGATGCCGACGAAAAGAAGCGACTCGTTGAGTGCAGGTTTTGCCATCGCCTTGAGCGCATCACGAGAGAAGCCGAGGCGCACCGTACCGAGAGTCTCCCCCTCATCGGATCGAATGGGCAGAGAGACCAGGTAGATCTCCTCGAGAACCGGGTGGTGATACAGAGCGGCGTCGGAGGCGAATCTCGCCAGCACTCGCTCCTCAAAAGACAACAACTCGGCGACATTGGCCAAAAGCGGTTCGCCGGAGACGTCTTCTATAAAAAAAAGACTGATGTCGGGATCGGCTGCGAGCACCCCCAGCAACGATTCACGCGGAAGCGGCGAAGGGATGGGGGCATCGAGCCGGGAAATGATCTCGCCTCCAAGAATACGGCTGCGCAGCAGTAGAGAGTCGCGATACGAGCGCTCAAAAGCGCTGATGTTCAGAAGAGTATTGCCTGCAATGACAACGAGGAGGAGTAATGAGGCGAAGGCCAGGATGCGGATTTCGAGGGACGTCTTCATGGGCGGAAAAATCGATCGGAGCTTCAGAGGTGGGTGCGGAGCTGAAATGAAAAAAAACTTACCCCGTGCTTGCCGAATATCGAAGATCCGATAAGCTTTTTCGTGTTGCTTGCCGGAACAGGGCCCTGATTAGATTTTGCATTTCCCCCGCCCGCGAAGGTTTCCATTCATAGCACAACACCTTGAAAAGGGCAACCTTGCTTTTGGATTAAGTACAAGCAAAAGAGTTGACGACCCTTAATGGATTAGATATCATCCGGCGGTTCCTCACCGGAATATCCCATCGTTCTTCACGCAATCGACCTCATAGACCGTCACATACAACAAGGAGGATGAAACTCATGGCAGTCAAGGTAGCAATCAACGGCTTCGGACGCATCGGCCGCGTGCTCTTCCGCGCTTCGCTCAAAAGCAGTGAAATCGAGGTGGTCGCCATCAACGACCTCACCAATCCTGCCACCCTGGCGCATCTGCTCAAATACGATTCAGTGCACGGGACCCTCGATGCAAACGTTGAGGTGAGTGGAGACGATCTCGTCGTCGACGGCCGACGCATAAAAGTCCTCTCAGAAAAAGACCCTGCAGCGCTCCCCTGGAAGAGCCTGGGAGTTCGGATCGCCATCGAATCGACGGGGCGCTTTACCGATCGGGACGCCGCCGCCAAACACCTCGCGGCCGGAGCCGAAAAGGTCGTCATCAGCGCCCCGGGGAAAAACGCCGACCTGACGATCTGCCTCGGAGTCAATGAGAAGGATTACGATCCCGGCAAGCACGAGGTGATCTCCAACGCCTCATGCACCACCAACTGCCTGGCGCCCGTTGCCAAGGTGATCATGGAAGAATTCGGCATCGTCAAGGGGCTCATGACGACGATCCATTCTTACACCAACGACCAGCAGATCCTCGACCTGCCGCACAGCGACCTGCGCCGCGCCCGCGCCGCAGCTATGTCGATGATCCCCACCTCGACGGGCGCCGCCAAGGCGGTCTCGCTTGTTCTGCCTGAACTGAAAGGGAAGCTCGACGGCATGGCGGTGCGCGTCCCGACCCCCAATGTCTCTCTCATCGACCTAGTGGTTCACACCGAAAAGAACACGACCGCAGAAGAGGTCAACGCCGCCCTCAAAAAAGCCGCGGAAGGTCCGCTTAAGGGGATTCTCGAATTCTGCGAAGTCCCCCTGGTCTCCAAGGATTTCAACGGCCATCCGGCTTCCTCCATCATCGACGCCCCCTACACCTCGGTTATCGGGGGCAACATGGTCAAAATCATGTCATGGTACGACAACGAATGGGGATACTCCAACCGTCTGCTCGACCTGACCAGGCTGGTCGCCAAAAAAATGGGGTGAAACCCCGCCGCGATACGGCTCGGGGCAGGGCCGACAGGCCCTGCCCCTTCATTTTTTCGCCCGGAGACTTCAATGAAGAGCAAGATGACCATCAACGATGTCGACTTCAAGGGAAAGCGCGTGTTCTGCCGCGTCGATTTCAACGTCCCGTTCGACGAACACGGCCAGATCACCGACGACACCCGCATCGTCGCGGCGCTCCCCACCATCCGCCGCATTCTCGAACAGGGTGGACGCCTCATCCTCGCCTCCCACCTGGGGCGACCCAAGGGACAACCCAATCCCAAATACAGCCTGTCCCCTGTCGCTCCCTACCTGAGCGAGCTTTTGGGCAGATCGGTCACCATGGCGCCGGACTGCATCGGGGCGGAGGTGCGTGAACTTTCGGACCGGCTTCGGGACGGCGAAGTCCTTCTGCTTGAAAACGTACGATTCCATCCCGGGGAAGAAAAGAACGATCCCGCCTTTGCTCGGGAACTCGCCAGCCTCGCCGATCTCTATGTGAACGACGCCTTCGGAAGCGCCCACCGCGCCCACGCCTCCACCGAAGGGATCGCCCATATCCTGCGCCCCTCGGTAGCCGGTCTGCTGATGGAAAAAGAGCTTCAGTACCTCGGGCAGGCTTTGAGCGATCCGCCCCGCCCCTTCGTGGCGATCCTCGGAGGCGCCAAGGTCAGTGACAAGATCCCGGTCATCGAAAATCTGCTGAGCAAAGTCGACACCCTCATGATCGGCGGGGGAATGGCCTACACCTTCCTGCGCGCGCAGGGGATCGAGATCGGCAAGTCTCTGGTCGAGCATGATCGCATCGAGCTGTCGCGCGAGCTCATGGAGAGAGCCAGAGAAAAAGGGGTCGAACTCCTTCTCCCCTTCGACCATGTGGTGGCGAAGGAATTCAAGGCCGACGCCGACCACAAGATCTGCGGCAACGATGATTTCCCGGCTGACTGGATGGGTCTGGATATTGGACCGCAAAGCGCCGACCGTTATGCGGAGGCGGTAAAAAACGCTGGAACGGTGGTGTGGAACGGGCCGATGGGCGTTTTCGAGTTCGATGCATTTTCACAGGGGACCTTCGCCGTGGCCAGGGCGCTGGCCGCCTCGAAGGCCGTCTCCATCATCGGCGGGGGGGACTCGGTAGCCGCGGTCAACAAGGCCGGCCTCGACGATAGAATGACTCACATCTCTACGGGCGGCGGCGCCTCCCTGGAGTTTCTTGAAGGCAAGGAACTCCCCGGCGTGACGGCCCTTACCGACCGGAGTTGACCGCCGGCATCCGCGAACGACATCAATTTAATATCCAGGAGGGCGCCATGCGCAAACCGATCATCGCCGGCAACTGGAAACTTCACAAGACCGCCTCCGAAGCGGTCGAACTGGTCAAAGCGCTTCAGAGGCAAGCGGGTCCGGTCGACGATGCCGAAATCATCGTCGCTCCGGTCTTCACCGCCCTGGCAACCGTTGCCGCAGCGCTTGAAGGGAGCTCCATCCGTCTCGCCGCCCAGAACTGCTATCCGGAGAAGACGGGGGCCTTTACCGGTGAGGTCTCGCCGTTTCTTCTCAAAGATATCGGCTGCAGCCACGTCATCATCGGACACTCCGAGCGACGCCAGATCTTCAAGGAAGAAGATGCCTTCATAAATCGAAAGTTAAAGGCCGTCCTCGCGGAAGGACTCTCGCCGATACTCTGCATCGGGGAAACCCTCGAGGAGCGGGAAGCGGGACGGATGTTCGAAGTCCTCTCCGTCCAGACAAAGATCGGACTCGATGAGATTGCAGCATCCGATATGGAGAAAGTCGTCATCGCCTATGAGCCCGTATGGGCCATCGGCACCGGCAAGACCGCGACCAACGAGCAGGCCCAGGAGGCTCACGCCTTCATCCGCGGCCTGCTCCGAGAAACCTTCGGCGCAGATATCTCCGAAAAGGTGCGCATTCTTTACGGCGGGAGCGTCAAACCGGATAACGTCGACGGCCTCATGGCCCAGCCCGATGTCGATGGAGCTCTCGTAGGCGGAGCCAGTCTCAAAGCGGAAGATTTCGGGCGAATCATTTCGTTCAGGCGCCCCTAAGTTAATTTCTCTTTTCATGCCGGCCCGACTGTGCTAAATTTAGTTTTTTAATAACACACAGCAAGGAGCCGTTTGTTCCGATGACGTACCTTCTTCTCACCCTGCACGTGGTCATCTGCATCTCCCTGATCATTATCGTCCTGCTCCAGTCGGGCAAAGGCGCCGATATCGGCGCGTCCTTCGGTGCAGGTGCGAGCCAGACCGTCTTCGGTGCAGGGGGCGGCAAGAACTTCATGACGCGCCTGACCACGGGCGTCGCCACAATCTTCATGCTGACGAGCCTGGTTCTGGCCTACTTCTGGAGCGAGCCGACGACCATCATGCCCCCGACGTTCGCACCGACCGAAAGCGTTTTCCCCGGCACGATCCAGGTCCCGGTCGAGCAGGAGCTTGATCTGCCGCCCGGCACTGTTACGCCGCCGCCCCAGGTTCCGGCCGAGTAGAGAAAATCGAAAATATCTCCGATTTTCGTGTTGACACCCGGGAGCTAAATCAGTATATATACAGCCGCTTGCCGAAGTGGTGGAACTGGTAGACACGCCATCTTGAGGGGGTGGTGACCAATTGGTCGTGCGAGTTCGAGTCTCGCCTTCGGCACCAAGTGAATAAAAACCCGCGATCCAAGATCGCGGGTTTTTTGCGTTAGGAGCTAGTGTCCCGTGCGGTTAATTCCATCCATTAATTCTGGTCCTTTTGCCCGCTGGCTACGTTGCGTCTCCTCGGTTTAGCTTTGGCTAGGCCTGCGTCGATGCGCCTTGCCAGCGGCAAAAATTGCTCAGAATTTCTTGAAAGGACTAACCGCACGGGACGCTAGCCCCTTTCCAGTCTCTCGCGCCCAGAGGCGTCCTCTGTTCCTTCACTGTAGGGGCAACATGATTGCCCCCTACATCGCTTGCATTCGTAAGGAAATCCAGATGAAAGTCGTCTTCGTACACGGCAAAGAGAGCGGCCCCTGGGGGACGAAGATTCGCCTTCTCGCCCGGGTGGCGCAGGAGCGCGGCCTGGAGGTGATGAGTCCGGATTTCACGGGGGTCATGGACCCCGACGAGCGGGTCCGGATTCTTTTGGCGGAGATCGAAGAAGAGGCCTCCGACAGGCTTGTCCTCGTCGGGTCGAGCATGGGCGGGTACGTCGTCACCGTCGCCTCGCAGGCACTCCGGCCGACCGGCCTGTTTCTGATGGCTCCCGCCTTCTACCTTCCCGGATACCTGCAACAGGATCCTCGTCCCCAGGCAGACAAGACGGTCGTTGTCCACGGATGGGATGACGACATCGTTCCCCCTGACCATGCGATCCGCTTCGCCCGCCGTCACCAGGCCGAGTTGCACCTGCTCAGGGCCGGGCATGCGTTGATGGAGCGCCTTCCGATGGTGGAACGGTTGTTCGGGGAGTTTCTGGATGAGATGATCGGTGAGTAGTAAGGCGCACACCCATTAGTTTTCGCTTGGGCAGCGCCAGGGATGACCGGAGTCCCACCCGTAACGTAAGGAATTGTCAAGAGTGGGATCGAATCTCGATTCCCCCTGGATATTGATCTTCGCCCATGGCACGATGGTGTTGCTTCCCGAAGAGTTTTCACCGAACGTTTTGCAAGAACCCGGCGAAGGCCGTGATTTCCCTTTCGGCAGAGGCGAATACTTCCGGAAGTCTTTCCACCAGCGGCGCGATTTTCTCCTGCCTCAGGTGGTAGGTGTAAACATTGCGAACGATATGGCGAAAGCCGCGATAAACTTCCAACTCCTCTTTCAGACTGGTCGATATAACCGCCGGCCGGACGCCGGGTATCTCGATCGCCATCTGGCTGAGCAGTTCCTGGTGCCAGTTGGCGCCCCCCGGCACGGTTTCGTCTACGGCGGAGGCGATCCTCTCGAGTATGCGCTCCAGTCCTGAGTAGAAGCCGTGCAGGTTGAGGGCGACGCCGTCGATGAAAAAATCATCCTGGCTTTCCCTTGCCTTGGTCCAGCCCTGCTCAGCCCGCTCGACAAGTGTGGATAACTCCTGCAACTCGGCCAGTATTCTTCCTGCCAGCACAGCTCCTCTGCTGGTCACAGTGCAACTCCCTCCTGCTCAATGTTTCGCCTCAGTGCTTCCGAACAGTCCTCGGCGTCCACCAGATCGACCTCCCAAACATTGCTGTAGCCGCTGGCGAAGGCGACGGCTCTATAAAACTCAGTGGGCGGGACGCCCCAGACAGCCAGATCGATATCTGAACGGCCGGAAAACTCGCCTCTTGCCAAGGAGCCGAACAAGATGATCCTTTCGGCCTCGAACCGGCTTCGAAGCTCCTGCGCCAAAGCTCCCGCAACCCGCCGGGCCTCCTCCGCCTGAGCGGCAAGGGGAGGCGCCTTCTTCCCAGAGCGAAAAGGCCGATACTGCCGCCACTCGGCGGGGCTCATTTCAAGAGCTGTTTTCCCAGGCATAGTGCTCACCTTTTCGGGGAAAATTGCAGAGGTTCTGGTTCATTGTGTGTGAAATAGTTGATTTCATTTATAGCATGCTGCTGCAGGCCGACAAAAGAAAATCATGGTAGTACACCGGGTATCTTTGAATAATTTAAGGCCATCGGCCGACGTGTTCAAGGGTCTTGGCGGAGATCGGAGGAAAGACTTCCGACAGGCTTGTTCTTGTTGGATCGAGCATGGGCGGATACGTCCTCACCGTCGCCTCGCAGAACCTCCGCCCTGCCGGTCTCTTCCTGATGGCGCCGGCATTCTATCTGCCGGGATACCTGCAACAGGAGCCGAATCCATATGCCGGGAAAACGCTCGTTGTCCACGGATGGGATGACGACATCGTTCCCCCTGACCATGCGATCCGCTTCGCCCGCCGTCACCAGGCCGAGTTGCACCTGCTCAGGGCCGGGCATGCGTTGATGGAGCGCCTTCCGATGGTGGAGCGGCTGTTTGGGGAGTTTCTTGAGGAATTGAACTGTTGAGGAGTGAGGGCAAAATTCTGACAGGGAGTGTGTCTCCCGTAAATTCTCAAGAAATCTTGCTAAATGCCTCCCCAAGCTTGATCGCAGCCGCCACGTTGCGGGCGATGGTGCGCACGTTTTCGGCGGCGTTTTCGATCGCCTCCTCAAGGGTGCAGACGCGGCCGACGCTGCCGAAGAGAGCATCGATGCCGTGGGAGCGCAGCATGTCGGCATCGGGAGCAAGACTGCCCGCAATGGCGATGACGGGTTTGCCGTGACGCTTGGCCAGGCGGGCTACGCCGAGGGGAACTTTGCCGGAGAGGGTCTGGGAGTCGATCCGCCCCTCTCCGGTGATCACCAGGTCCGCATCTCGAATCACGGATTCAAGGCCGGAGGCTTCCATGACGATATCGATCCCCGGCCGCAAGCGAGCTCCCAGAAAGGCGATCATGGCCGCCCCCATCCCGCCCGCGGCTCCGCCCCCCGGCACGCTTGCTACCTCGATACCGAGCTGACGGCGGATCACGGCGGCGAAGTGGGACAGCGCGCGATCGAGTTCTTCAACCATCTCGGGCGTCGCCCCTTTCTGCGGCCCGAAAACGGCGGAGGCTCCCCTCGGGCCGGTCAGGGGGTTGTCGACATCGCACGCCACGTCGATCTGTACGTCTCTCAGGCGCGGATCGAGATTGCTCATATCGATGGCGTGCAGATCGAGCAGCGCCCCTCCACCCGGGGCAACTTCCCTCCCCTGCCTGTCGAGCAGCTTCACTCCAAGGGCTTGGAGCATCCCGGCCCCACCGTCGTTTGTCGCACTGCCGCCGATGCCGAGGATGAGTCGTGAAACCCCTTTTTCCAGTGCCTCCGCTATGAGTTCGCCCGTTCCGCGGCTCGTCGTATTAAGAGGGTTTCGAAGACCGGGAGGGACCAGGGGGAGTCCGCTTGCGGCCGCCATCTCGATGAAGGCGATTTCCCCGCTATCGTCCATGCCGAAGAACGCGTCGACCCTGTTTCCCAACGGACCCGTCACGGATACCTTGTACAGTCGACCGTTCGTAGCGCCCACGAGCGCTTCGACCGTCCCTTCGCCGCCGTCCGCGATGGGGATGATGAGGGTTTTCGCATGGGGGAAGATTTCGAGGAAACCGCTTTCGATCTCCTTTCCCGCCTGAAGGGCCGACAAACTCTCCTTATAGGAGTCGGGAGCGATGACGATCTTCATATATTGCTTGCTCCTGCAGTTCTGTGAGTTCTCACCGGCCCCTACTTGCCCCGCCCATAATTACTGTTAAGATCCTCACATAATCACCAGCATGGGAGGTGCGCATGAAGCACTCATTACATCTGGTCGGGTTGCTGATCCTGTCCACACTCATGCTGACGGGATGCCAGGCAATTGCCGATATCTTCAGGGCCGGGTTCTGGGTCGGAGCGATCATCGTTCTTCTGGTGGTTCTGATCGTCATGGGGATCGTGATGCTTGCCCGGAAGAAATGAGTCCGGCCAACCCCCTTTCAGCAGAACGCCCCCTGCAAAGCGCTTTGCAGGGGGCGTTCTGTTTTGTGAGGTTCTGCGCCGGAAGATCAGCGCCCTTCCTTGAGAGCGGCGATGCGCTCTTCGAGCGGCGGATGCGACATGAAGAGCCGACGGAATCCTTGCCCCATGCTGCCGTAAATGCCGAATGCCGCCATCTGGTCAGGGAGCGGTTCGGTCGGCGCCCGTCGCAGACGCTCGAGCGCCGCGATCATCTTCTCGCGCCCAGCCAGGGCGGCTCCGCCCGCGTCTGCGCGGAATTCACGCTGACGGCTGAACCACATGACGATGGTGCTGGCGAGGATGCCGAAGACGATCTGCGCGATGATGGAGGTGATGAAGAAGCCTGGCCCATGTCCGCGCTCGTTCTTGAAAATGACCCGGTCGACGAAATGCCCGACGACCCGCGAGAGAAAGATGACGAAGGTGTTCACTACCCCCTGAACGAGCGCCAGCGTCACCATGTCGCCGTTGGCGACGTGGCTGACCTCGTGCGCCAGAACCGCCTCGGCTTCATCCTGATTCATCGAACGCAGAAGACCTGTACTGACCGCGACGAGGGCGCTGTTGCGCATCATGCCTGTGGCGAAAGCGTTGACGTCAGGGGAGTCATAGATGGCCACTTCCGGCATGCGGATGCCGGCCCTTTCGGACTGGCGCTGGACCATCGTCACCAGCCAAGCCTCGGTGGAGTTTGAGGGCGAGGTGATGACCCTGGCGCCGGTCAGCCGTTTGGCAGTCCACTTCGACATGGCCAGCGAGATGAATGCGCCGCCGAAACCGAAGACTGCAGCAAAGACCAGCAGGTTGTACATGTCGAGACCGACCCCCTGTTCGTCCAGAACAGTGCCCACCCCGAGAAGGCTCAGCACGATGCCGAGCACCAGGACAATGGCGAGGTTGGTGATGATGAACAGAACGACTCTTTTCATTGACGATGGGCCTCCCTTTTCAATCTGAAAGGTATGATGCCGCGCAAGACGGCATTGGGTATCTCTATATTTATAAACAAAAATCAGAGCTTGAAGCAACAGAGATCGGATGTTTTTGGACGATTTTGGGGATGAGACTTCGGTGAATATAGGAACGGGCGAGCCGGTTCGGTCCGGACGAAGAGGGGATTCAACAGCCGCAGCCGCAATTGTGGCAGACGACCTTGCTGCTGCCTTCAGGCTCCACGGTCTCGGGGGCGAAGGCGATCCGATTCACGCCCCGGCGGATATCCTCGAAGATGTTGCGGTTGGGGCTCGGACCGAGAATGTGCCCGAGGCAGAGGTTGGCGATATTGTCGTGCGCGCTGCGCAGACGCACGGAATTGAGCAGATCGCCGTATCCCTTGATCTCGATGGTGACAGCGTCGTCGCTGCTGTAGCCGATGCGGATTCCGAAGCGGGTGAATTCTTCGTTGAGGTCGGAGAAAAACCTCTCCAGAGTGCTCTCGTCGAGATCATAGCGCCAGTCGGCGCGCGGGTAGGAGCGTCGATAGAAGACGACGGCGATTTCTCGTTCCTGCATACTACCTCCGTTCATGGCGGGGTGAGGGTCCTGACACCGGGGGTTTCTATGGTCTTCGGCTCCATCAAAACCCTCCGTACCGTTGCCGAGCGGGCGCCAGATTCTCCCGGGCGCATGTAGTCCAGGACAATGGAGGTGTCGGGAGCACCCCAGAGGTGTTCTGTGACGACTTCGGTGAAATCGCTCCCGGCGAGGGAGAAATCCCCTACCCTGAGGATCAGATCGCCGGGACGGATATCGGCTGCCGACGCAGGTCCACCTTCGACGACGCGCAGAACGACGAGTTCTCCCGTAGCGATGGGGACGACCTGAAGACCGACACCGGCGAAATTCCCGGCATGGGTCAGAGTAACCCCGACGCACAGTGCAAGGACGATGCAGACCGCCCCGGCACATCTTTTTAAAGTTGATGAATCCATGACGTATCGCCGCACCCCTGGCGGAGGATCTCAACCTGGTCGTCGATGAGACTGATGATGGTCGACGGATCGCCCATGAGGTTTCCGCCATCGACGATCAAATCGAGGGTATGCCCGAGTTCGTCCTCGATGAGGCTCGGATCGGAAATGGGCGATTCGCCGCTCAAATTGGCGCTTGTCGTCACGATCGGATGCCCAAGTTCGCGAACGATCGCCAAGGCGATGCGGTTGTCGGGTATCCTGATGCCGACCGTGCGCTGCTTTGTCGTCAGAAGATCCGGCACGAGTCGGGTCGCTTCAAGGACGAAGGTGTACGGGCCGGGGAGATGGCGCTTCATGATCTTGAATGCGAAGTTGCTCACCTGGGCATAGGTCGAGATATCCGACAGATCGGAGCAGATGAAGGAGAAGGGTTTACGTGGATCGCGTTGTTTGATCTGATAGATCTTGCGGACACCTTTTTTGTTGAAGATATCGCACCCGATGCCGTAGATCGTGTCGGTGGGATAGGCGATCACCCCTCCGTCCCTGAGGATCTCCGAAGCCTGTTTGACAAGTCTGGCCTGGGGGTTGTCTGGATTGATGGAGATGAGCATGCTCTCAGTCCTTGTGGCTAAAGCAGGTATTTCAGTGACTCGATCTTCCGAAGCTCAGCATAAATCCTGCGAAGCTGGTCGGCGTTGTGAAGGTGAACCACGACTGAAACGCAGACATAAGTCCCCTTGGCGCTGGCGCGCCGTTTCATCGCATCGAGCGGAACGGGAAGAACCGTCGAAACCGCGTCTCTGACTGCGGAGACGAAGGTCTCTTCATCGGGGCCGAACGCCTTGAAGATGAAGTCGCAGGGGTAAGTGAGCAGATCCTCAGGAGTTTTTCCGGTGTCGTCCATACGAACGGCTCCTCAGCCTTTGGTTCCGGTGTGTCCGAAACCTCCGGCCCCGCGCGGCGTCGCGTCGAGATCGTCGACCAGAAGGAGTTCGGCCCTGCTCACAGGGGCGATCACAAGCTGCGCGATGCGCTCGCCGGGGTTGATGACGACCGGGTCACAGCCGTGATTGATCACAATGATGCCGATTTCGCCGCGGTAGTCGGCATCGATGGTGCCAGGAGAATTGACCAAGGCCACACCTTTTCTCAGCGCCAGACCCGATCGGGGGCGCACCTGACCCTCAAAACCCGATGGTATCGCCAGTGCGATGCCGGTAGGGACCAGGGCGCGCTCGCCGGGCGCCAGCGTGATCGGCTCATCGGGAGAGGCGAACAGGTCCATCCCCGCTGCGAGATCTGTCATGTAACGGGGCGCAACCGCTCTTTCGCTGAGATATTTTATCCGTACCGTGACACGTTGCATCGTATTTCAACAAAGATCAGGAGAGAGTGAGATCCCTCGATTTCAGATCGGTTTCCGAGTATCGGCCGAGAACCTGAAGGTGAAGGACATCGTTCCGAAAGATCGATCGCGCCAGGCGCAGAATATCGTCCCGGGTGACTTTCTGTATCTCGGAGAGCACCTCCGTGAGGGAAAGATGCCGATGGAGGTAAATCTCGTTCTTGGCGATTCGGGTCATACGATTGTCGGTGCTCTCCATCGAGATCAGAAGGTTTCCCTTGAGTTGTTCCTTGGCCGCATGGAGTTCGTCCTCACAGACGCGTTCCTCACAGAAACGCCTCATCTCCGCAAGCATGAGCGAAAGGACTTCGCCGGCATCGGCAGGGGATGTCCCGGCGTAGGTCACCAGCGCTCCCGAATCGGAATGGCAGTTGAGATAGCTGTAGACCGAATAGGCCAGACCCCGCTCCTCCCGGATGCTCTGAAAGAGTCTGGAACTCATGCTCCCTCCGAGAATGGAATTGAGCAGGTAGGAGACGAATCGATCGGAGTGGTTCTGCGCCAGAGCCTGGGTTCCGAGGCACAGATGCACCTGTTCGAAATCCTTTTCCACGACGGAAATTCCGGAGGTGTAGCGAACATTGCCGAGCACGGGATGGGACTCTCCCTGTGGAACGGCGGTGAAGGCGGCGGCGATCTGCTCGACGATATCGTCATGATCAAGATCGCCCGCGGCGCAGATGAGAATCTGACGACCGCAATAGCGCTCGCCCATGAAGTGTAGCAGATCGCCCCTGCAAATAGCGTTCACGCTGGAAGGGGTGCCGAGAACCGACTGCCCCAAAGAGTGGCCGCGCCAGAAGTTCTGACTGAACAGATCGTGGATGTGATCGTCGGGAGTGTCCTCCATCATGTTGATTTCATGGAGGATCACCTTGCGTTCTTTCTCGATGTCGTCGGCGGCGAAGACCGAGTGCAGGACGATGTCCGAGAGAAGATCGACCGCCATCGGCAGCCTGCGGGCGAGAACCTTGGCGTAGTAGCAACTGAACTCCCGGCTGGTGAAGCCGTTGAGGACCCCGCCGACCGAATCGATCTCTTTGGCGATCCGAAGGGCCGATCTCGTTTCGGTTCCCTTGAAAAGCATATGTTCGACAAAGTGGGAAATCCCGCCCTGAGAGGGCGTCTCATGGCGGGATCCATTTTCAACCCAGAAGCCGATCGTCACCGAGTGAGCCTCGGAAATGTGTTCGGTGACGACCCGGATTCCGTTTGGGAGGACGGTTTTCTGCACTGAACCTTCCTCTATGTCTATCAGTCCTGATCCGGCAAAGACTGCCCAAGCGCTTCTTTGCGAGAGAGCTTGATCTTGCCCTGCTTGTCGATGCCGATGCACTTGACGAGAACCTGATCCCCCTCTTTGAGGATATCGGTGACGTTGCGCACACGTTCCTTATCAAGCTCCGATACGTGCACGAGGCCGTCGGTGCCAGGGAAAATCTCGACGAAGGCGCCGAATTCCATCACCTTGCGAACCGTCCCCATGTACAGCTTTCCGACTTCGGCCTCCTGGGTCAGATCGCGGATCATCTTGATCGCCTTACGGCATGCGTCGCCGTCGGCCGAGGCGATGTTGATGCGTCCGTCGTCCTCGATGTCGATGGAGCATCCGGTCGCCTCGATGATTCCGCGGATGTTCTTGCCCCCTGAGCCGATAACGGTGCGAACCTGGTCCGATTTGACGTAAATGGTGGTGATACGCGGGGCGTAGATCGAGAGATCTTCACGGGGTGCGCTGATCGCCTCGGCCATCTTCTCCAGGATATGGATGCGGCCGTCTCGGGCCTGCTCGAGAGCCTGCTTCATGATCTCGCGGTTCACGCCGGTGATCTTGATGTCCATCTGCAGGGCGGTAACCCCGTCCCTGGTGCCGGTCACCTTGAAGTCCATATCCCCGAGGTGGTCTTCATCTCCCAGGATGTCGCTGAGGACAGCGACGTCGTTCCCCTCCTTGATCAAACCCATGGCAATGCCGGAGACAGCTTCCTTAACGGGAACTCCGCCGTCCATCAGAGCCATGGACGTAGCGCAAACCGATGCCATGGACGATGAGCCGTTGGACTCCAGCACCTCGGAAACGACACGGATGGTGTAGGGAAACTGGTCGTGATGGGGGAGAATCTTGGCGGTGGCCCGCTCGGCGAGATATCCGTGGCCGATTTCGCGACGCCCCGGGAAAAGTCGCATGCTCGTCTCCCCCACGCAGAAGGGGGGAAAGTTGTAGTGAAGAAGATACTTCTTGAACTCCATCCCCTGCACGTTGTCCATGCGCTGCTCGTCAACGGACGTCCCGAGAGCCAACCCGACCAGAGCCTGGGTCTCGCCACGGGTGAAAAGCGCACTGCCGTGAGCACGGGGGAGAAGGCCGACCTCGCAGGAAATGGCGCGAATGTCGCTCATGCCGCGGCCGTCGATGCGGACTTTGTCCTTGATGATCATTTGGCGAACGACGCGCTTTTCAACCTTGTCGGCAAGAGACGCGATCTCATCGGCGCGATCGGGGAATTCATCGGCGAGAGCCTCCTGAGCCTCGGCCTTTGCCTGCTTGACGGCGGCGGAGCGCTCCTGCTTGGTGCGAATGCGCACGGCGCTGAGGATTTTCTCCTCCAGCAGCGCATTGACCTTTGCTTCGAGTTCGAGGTCGGTCGTCTTCGGCGTAAACTCCCGCTTGGCGATGCCGACCATCTCGCGCAATCTGATCTGCACCTCGATGAGAGGCTGCATCGCCTCATGCCCGAAGAAGATCGCTTCGAGCATCTCCTGCTCCGAGAGGAACTTCGCCTCGCCCTCCACCATGATGACGGCGTCTTTGGAGCCGGCAACGATGATGTCGAGATCGCTCTGCTCCATCTGCTGTAGAGTGGGATTGGCGATGAACTGCCCGTCGACGCGACCGACGCGAACTCCGGCAATCGGTCCGTCAAAGGGGATGTCGGAGACCTCGACTGCCGCCGATGCAGCGACGATCGACAGGGTGTCGGGATCGTTCACCTTGTCGATCGAGATGGCAGTCGGCATGATCTGTGTTTCGTAAAGGTACCCCTTGGGGAACAAGGGGCGCATAGGACGATCGATGAGGCGACAGATGAGAGTCTCTCGCTCCGTGGCTCCCCTCTCCCTGCGGAAAAAAGAACCGGGAATTTTCCCGCCGGCATAGAATTTCTCCGCGTAATTGACCGTAAGAGGAAAAAACCCCTGTCCTTCGCGCATCTGCTTGGCCGAGACGACCGTACAAAGAACTTTTGTCTCACCATAGGTCACAACCGTGGCGCCGTCGGCTTGACGGGCCATTTTACCTGTTTCGATGGTGAGGGGTTGACCGTTGAATTCGACCTCAACCTTGTGATAAGCCATAACTACTCTCCTTTCGGCTGCAACCTGCGCAGCCATCCCATTTTGAATTGTACCCTGATTAACAAAAAATGGCATAAGGAGGATGGCCTGAAACAGGGCCTGCCCGGCCGCCCTTTCGGCAGACCAGGCCCTCTCTCCGGACAACCTCCCCCAGCCATCGCGTCAAAAGCAAAAGGCAGCAGCCTCCCGAGGAAGCGTGCTGCCCCGTACTATCTACGAATGCCGAGTTCCTTGATCAGAGCTCGATAGCGCTCGACGTTCTTGTTCTTCAGGTAGTCGAGAAGCCTTCTTCTCTGCCCGACGATTTTAAGAAGACCCCGGCGGGAGTGATGGTCTTTCTTGTGAGTGCGGAAGTGTTCGGTCAGATAGGTGATTCTCTCTGAAAGAAGAGCAACCTGTACTTCCGGCGACCCCGTATCTCCTTCGTGGGTCTTGAATTTGTCGATGATCTCCTGCTTGCGTTCCGTTGCCGTCACTGCTGGCACCTCCCTTCGTGCAAATTAGGCCGGGCTGCCCCCGGCTCTGCTTGTTAAGAACATTGCTTTCTAACATAAAAGTGAAAGCCTGTAAAGTTATTATCTCCCTACTTTAACGCGGATGGAAGACCCTCAGCAGGCGAAAATCGCCACGCTTTTCGTGGGAGCGCTGCGGCTCGAACCGTGCCACTGCCCGCAGTTCTTCTTCACAGGTCAGCACGACAAGAGATCCGTCAGCCGGCAGGGGACCTGAAACCGATGAAATTTCCGGCGGAACTCCGTTGCGGAGCCGCCCGACGCCGATTTCATCGAGGGCCAGGGCGGGAAAGGCGCGCATGGCCTCGCGCAGCGGCAGAAGGAGCCTGCAGCATTCCTGCTGTGCATCTGAGGCAAGCTGATCGAGAGAATGAGCGTCTTCGACGGTGAACCCGCTGCAGGCGGTTCGTCGAAGAGCCGTCATGTGGGCTCCAGTGCCAAGAATCTCGCCGAGATCGTGGCACAGAGTGCGTATGTAGGTCCCTTTCGAACAGACGACGTCGATGGTGACAAAGGGCGGCCGGAACTCGAGAATGTCGAGGCGGTGAACAATGATTCGCCGCGCCTCGCGCTCAACCTCCACCCCTTGGCGCGCAAGGCGGTACAGAGGAATGCCGTCTCGTTTGAGGGCCGAATACATCGGCGGAAGCTGCAGGATTTCACCGGCAAGTTGTTCAGCGGCCGCGCAGAGCGCCTCTTGCGAGACACCACCGGGATCTTTTCGAACCAGAACCTCCCCCTCGCTGTCCTGCGTGTCGGTCGATTCGCCGAGCTTGAGAACGGCGCGGTAGCTCTTGCGTCCTTCCATCAGAAATTCGACGAGTCGGGTCCCGTCTCCTATCGCGACCAGGAGAACCCCCGTCGCCATCGGGTCGAGGGTTCCGGCATGTCCGACGCGGCGCGTGCGCATGATCCTGCGAACGCGCTGTACGACGTCATGGGAAGAGAGCCCTGAAGGCTTGTCGATGACGAGAAGACCGGTCACGAAAAAAGGCTGGCGGATTGTTTACAGAAGGGCGGACAAGCTGGAGAAGACCGAGTCGCGGACCTCGTCGAGGGGACCGCGCACAAGCGCCCCGGCAGCGTTGTGGTGGCCGCCGCCGCCGAGTTCTCTCGCCAGCGCGCCGACGTCGACCCGCCCCTTGGAACGGAACCCCACCTTGAAGGCGGAGTCTTCGACCTGGCGGAAGAAGATGGCCACTTCCACCCCGCGTATGGAGCGCGGGTAATTGATAAAACTGTCGGTATGCTCGGGTCCGGTTCCGGTATCGCGCATCATCTGAAGCGTCGCGGAGACCGAAGCCAGACGCCGACAGGGCGAAAGGGCGAGGGTCGGTAGAACCAGCGACAAGAGTCTGAGGCGCGATTCGGCCTGGTTCTCGTACAGACCGGTCGCGACGTCCCACGGTATTACGCCGAGGGAGACCATCTCGGATGCAATGCGAAACGCTTCGGGATTCGAGTTGGAGTAGCGAAACGAGCCGGTGTCGGAGAGGATTGCAGAATATATGCAGACCGCCACATCTTTCGATATCGGCATGGCGCCCTCGCACAGGATCCTGTAGACGAGCGCTCCCGTTGCGCAGGCTTCGGTGTCGACGTAATAGATTTCCCCGAAGTTTTCCGAGTAGGGGTGATGGTCGATATTGACGAGGATTCGGCACAACCCCCGCAGATGCTTGCCAGCCCTGCGCAGTTCACCTGAATCGAGAATGAAACCGGCGTCGAAAAGACCGTATCCGTCGAGAGTGCTCACGACGGTGTCAGATCCAGGGAGAAAGTCGAGACTTTCAGGGATGCCGTCGCAGTTGTAGGCGACCACATCCTTGCCGGCATCCCTCAGGGCCAGGGTCAGGGCGAGAGTCGACGCAAGAGCGTCTCCATCGGGGCTTTCATGGGACGCGACGAGGAAGCGCTTCCCCTCCTTAATTGTCTTCAGTATCGCTGGAATCATCGGCCTTCTGCTCGTGGATTTCCTGAATGAGGCTTTCGATCCGGTTGCCGTATTCGATCGATTTGTCGTATTCGAACCGGATCTCGGGCACATGACGCATCCGGATGCGGCGTCCGATCTCCCTGCGTATGAAGGGGATCGAACTCCTGAGCCCCTTTTCCGACTCCCGGCGGACGGTCTCGTCACCGACGACGGTGAAGAAAATCTTGGCGATGCTCAGGTCCCTCGTCACCTCGACGGCTGTAATGGTGACGAAACCGATGCGCGGGTCCTTGATCCCCTTGACGAGAAGAGCAGAAATTTCCTTGTGTATCTGCTCGCCCACTCTGGACGCGCGAGGTGTATCCATGAATCCTGCCTTTTATGAATAATGGAGAATTTCGACGTGCCGTTCGGCAATAATCGCAGAACCGGAGCTTTCGACTTCCTCCTCGAGGCGCTCGAAGGTGGCGCGAATGGAATCTTCCTTGTGCCCCACGAGCGCGAATCCGAGTTCAGAGCGCTGCCAGACATCCTGAAGGCCGGTTTCGGCGCAGGAGACGGGGAATCGTACCCTGCAGCGATCGAGAATCTTGCGTACGATCCCCCTCTTCTCCTTCAGGCTCCCCGGAGAGTAGAGGAGCAGTTCGAGTCTGAGCACGCCGATAACCATGGGAAGAGCCTAGAGGGTGGTCTTCACCTCTTCCATTTCGAAGGCCTCGATAATGTCGCCGACCTTGATGTCGTTGTAATTTTCCAGACCGATGCCGCACTCGTACCCCGTTGCGACCTCGCGCGCGTCGTCCTTGAAACGCTTGAGCGAATTCATCTTCCCTTGCCAGATCACGACATTGTCCCTGACAAGCCGGACCTGGGCGTTGCGCTGCACTTTCCCCTCGAGGACGTAACATCCGGCGATCGTCCCGACCTTGCTGACAGAGAAGGTGTCGCGGACCTCGGCACGGCCGAGGGCTTTTTCACGCAGGGTCGGAGCGAGGAGCCCCTCCATGGCGTCGCGGATATCGGCCACCGCGTCGTAGATGATGTTGTAGAGACGGATGTCGACCCCTTCGTTCTCGGCCAGTGAGGCGGCCTTGGACTCGGGACGGATATTGAAGCCCAGCACGATGGCGTCCGAAGCCGATGCGAGGGTAACGTCGCTCTCGGTGATGGCGCCGACGGCCGTATGAATGACAATGAGTCGGCAGGCATCGGTGGAGAGTTTGAGGAGCGAGTCCTTGACGGCCTCGACCGAACCCTGAACATCCCCCTTGATGATGACCTTGAGCTCCTTGACGTCCCCCTGCTGGATGCGGGCGTAAAGCTGATCCAGGGAGATTTTGCTTGTCTTGGCAAGCTCGGCTTCACGTTGTTTCTGCTGGCGGTGGTGGGCGACGTCCTTGGCCGTTTTCTCGTCCTCGACGGCGTAGATGTTGTCGCCGGCTTCAGGGACTCCCGACAGACCGGTGACCTCGACGGGAATGGACGGTCCGGCCTCTTCAACTCGGTTTCCGCGATCGTCGTTCATGGTGCGCACGCGGCCGAAATGGAGCCCTGCGACGATGGGATCGCCCGGACGCAACGTCCCTTCCTGAACCAGAACGGTGGCAACCGGCCCGCGTCCCTTGTCGAGGCGCGCTTCGACGATCGTCCCTTTCGCGCGCTTGTCCGGGTTGGCTTTGAGATCCATGACCTCAGCCTGAAGCAGAAGCATTTCGAGAAGCTGGTCGATATTGATGCGAGCTTTGGCGGAGACCTCGACGAAAATGGTGTCTCCCCCCCAGTCCTCGGGAACGAGGGCGAATTCGGTGAGCTCCTGCTTGACTTTTTCTGGATTCGCCTCGTGCTTGTCGATCTTGTTGATGGCGACGACGATCGGTACGCCGGCCGCCTTGGAGTGGTTGATCGCCTCACGGGTCTGAGGCATCACGCCGTCGTCTGCGGCGACAACCAGGACGACGATGTCGGTGACCTTGGCGCCGCGGGCGCGCATGGCGGTGAAAGCCTCGTGGCCCGGGGTGTCGACGAAGGTGACCTTGCGCCCGTCGTCGAGCTCGACGTCGTACGCGCCGATATGTTGAGTAATGCCGCCCGCTTCTCCGGCGGTGACGTCGCTGGCGCGGATGGCATCGAGGAGGCTCGTCTTGCCATGGTCGACGTGACCCATGATCGTCACAACGGGAGGACGGACTTTCAGATCCTCCGGCTTTTCTTCCTCACCGGGCTTATGGGTGACATGATCCAGGATCGCCTCTTCGTCGAAAGCGACGTTCTCGACCTCGTAATTGAAGTCGGAGGCCAGAATGGAGGCGGTCTCGAAGTCAAGAGGATGATTGATCGTCACCATCGTCCCCTGGCGCATCAGTTCCTTGATCAGATCATTGGCCTTGATCCCCATGCGCTTGGCGAGTTCTCCCACGGTGATGGCGTCGCTGATGCGGATGATGCGCTTGATGGCCTTGGAGACGGTGATCTCGGTTTTTTTGACGGGCTTGGGCGCACGACGGCCTTTACGCAGCTTGTCGTTGCGCTCGGGCTCGAATATTTCGACGCGACGGTCGCGGCGTCGTCTCGATTCGTCACCCGTGGCAGCGTAATCGGCGCCCTTGCCTTTCTTGTTCTTTTTCCCTCCGCGCGCTTCCTTGGCGGGGAACTCCTCTGAAGGAGCCGCCGGCGGGACATGACGCGGCGGCCTGGCGCCAGACGGGGCTGCGGGTCGGGAAGCGGAACTTTCGCCTTCGGGACGCGCCGGAGGGCGCCCCCCTGCCGGACGTGCCCCTGCCGGACGCTCTTCTCTTCGCGGCGCAGAAGGTCTGCCCTCTTCACGCCGCGGTGCGGAAGGTCTGCCTTCTTCTCTTCGCGGCGCAGAAGGTCTTCCCTCTTCGCGCCGCTGCGGCGCAGCCTGAGGGAGCTCGACCCGGCCCAAAATACGGGCCCGAGACGCGGTCGCTTTTTCAGGACGGGGAGCGACGGGCTTGGCCGGCGGCGCTGCGGCGGCCTTGGCAGGCCTCTCGAGCTCCTCCTGTCTTTGCTCCGCGATCTTTTCCGTCTTCTCGGCCTTGACGGACGGTTTCTCCTGAAGGGGCTTCTCGACGGGAGCCGGCTCTTCAACCTTTGTCGCGGCGACAGGAGGCTCAACGGGCTCGGGAGGAGCGGCAGGGGCCTCCTTAACGACAGGGGCCGGAGCGGGGGCCGAGATCGGGGGAGCAGCCGCTTCGACAGCGGGCGCTTCCTCCTTGACGGCAGGCTCTGAGGCCACCTCGGCGGGAGTTGGTTCGTCGGCCTGGGCAACGGGAGGAGAAACCTCCTTGCGGCGGCGACGGATGATCCCGGGGGTGATGCGCTCCTCTTCGACCTTCTCCACCGTCGGAGTGGAGGAGGCCTCGAATTTGCGCAGGTCCTCATCCTCCAGGAAGCTCATGTGAGATTTCGCACTCACTCCAGCGCCTTGGAGCTTCTCGAGCATTTCCTTGTTTTCCAGTCCAAGTTTCTGCGCCAATTCGTACACCCGTGTCTTTCCCATCAACTCTCCCCTGCGATTTGCTTGTATCGAAAAATTTCCTTCTTCATCGATTCGGCCAGAGCCCCTTTCCTGAGCGCGACGACACTGCGCTCCCCCTTCCCCAGAACCTGCCCCAGAAGTCCCTTGTCGAAGATCCGCTCGCAAGGAACTCCGGCGCGTTCGGCCTTCGCCTGGACTTTGTTTCCGATTCCTGCAGAAACATCTTCGGCGACCAGAACGAGCGCGGTTTCTGCGGGGTCGAGAGAATCGAGAACGATACTGCTGCCCGAAATGGCCTGTCCCGACTTGCGAGCCATGCCGAGAAGCCCGATCACTCGATCGCGAATCTCTCCGGCAAGCTCGTCAAGGAGCTTTTTGCCCTCGGTTTTATTGTTTTTCCCTTTGAATGTGCGATCGAACTGCTGTCGTTTGACTGCGGCGCGAACGCATTCAGGATCGATATGGGTATAAGCCCCCCTGCCAGGCAGGCGCTGCCTGTAGTCGACCAGAACGTCTCCTCCCGGAGAGAGGACATAACGGACGAGTTCGCCCTGGAGGACGACTTCGCGGCACCCCAGGCAGGTCCGCTGCGGTTTGTTTTGCCCCTGCGGCAATGCGCCCTACTCCTTGCCCTGCTCGACAGTCTGGAGATCTTCGTCAGATGTCGCGACCTCCCCGGACTCGTCCGAACCGGGCTCGTCCGAAGAGGCGGAGGCTTCCTGCTTTGCCCGCTCG
>JARFUG010000013.1:0-5727 GCA_029289095.1 Desulfuromonadales bacterium | reverse complement strand
CTCGTCCGAACCGGGCTCGTCCGAAGAGGCGGAGGCTTCCTGCTTTGCCCGCTCGTTCTCCGCAGACTCCCGAAGCGACGCCTCGAGTTCCGCCTCGGCGGCCCGCGTTTCGCTCTTGATGTCGATCTTCCAACCGGTCAGCTTGGCCGCAAGGCGCACGTTCTGTCCCTTTTTGCCGATCGCCAGAGAAAGCTGATCGTCGGGGACGATGATTTCGAGAAACTGCTCCTCGTCATCGACATAGACGCGGGAGACCTCGGCGGGGGAAAGCGCCGAGCAGGCGAAACGTGCGATGTCCGGAGTCCAGGGGACGATGTCGATCTTCTCGCCCCGCAATTCGGAAACGACATTCTGCACGCGCGAGCCGCGCATCCCGACGCAGGCTCCGACCGGATCGACGTCGGGATCGTAAGAGACAACAGCGATCTTGGCGCGGCTGCCGGGCTCCCGGGCGACCGACTTGATCTCGACGATTCCTTCGGAGATCTCGGGCACTTCGGTATGGAAGAGCGCCGAGACGACCCCGGGATGGGTGCGCGAGACGATGATCTGGGGGCCCTTGGTCGACATCTTCACTTCGGAGATATAGACACGGGCGCGGTCGCCCTGCCGATAATTTTCCCTGGGAACCTGCTCCCGGTGAGGAAGGAGAGCCTCTGCGCGACCCAGGTCGATAACGAGATCGCCCCGCTCGAAGCGGCGCACGATCCCGTTGACCAGCTCCCCGACGCGATCCTTGAACTCGTTGAAGATCCCTTCGCGCTCAGCTTCGCGAACCTTCTGGATGATTACCTGTTTGGCGGTCTGAGCGGCGATCCGGCTGAAGTTACCGGCTTCCATCTTCATGCCGAGAGAATCACCGACTTCGACCTCGGGGTCGATCTGCCGAGCTTCCTCCAGATCGATCTCCTTGTAGGAGTCCTGAACCTCGTCGACCACGGTGACGAACTCGAAGATCTCTACCTCGCCAAGCTCGTCATTGTAGTGCGCCTCGAGATCGCGGGTATTGCGGTACTTCTTGTTGGCCGCGGAAAGCACCGACGCCTCAAGGGCTTCAACCAGGACGGAACGATCGATACCCTTGTCCTTGACGACCTGGTCGATGATATGGTTGAGATTTACTACCATCCAATTACCCCCTTCTGCCATCTATCAGGAGGACGGAGCTTCGCCTCCCTGCAGTATTTTCACTTCGTTATATTATACGTCGCGACCCGACATGACCAGCATTTAGAGCTCCGGGTCGAGATGTGCCTTTTCTATTCCTTCGAGTGCGAGCTCGACGACGCCACCCCGTTTGTCGCTCTGGCGCAGCCTTACCAGGCCCGCCTCCAGGCCGAGGAGTTCGCCGAAGAAGGTCTTGCGCATATGTCCACGGTTGTCGGGATCGATCTGGTCATGCATCTTGATCTTTACACGCTCTCCGATGAACCTATGGAAATCCTGCGCCTTTTTGAGGGGGCGGTCAAGCCCCGGCGAGGAAACCTCCAGACGATATGCCGAGGGGATCACGTCTTCGACCTCAAGCGCTACATCGATTTCTCGGCTGAAATTCGCGCAGTCGTCCAGAGTGATCCCACCCTCCTTGTCGATGAAGAAGCGTAGAATCCACGATCCACCCTCGCGCTTGAATTCCAGATCGACAAGCTCGAATCTCATGTCGGTCAAAATCGGTTCGGCGAGAGCGCGTATCTTCTCGAGGGTCGTTTCCTGCAGCATCTGAGTCCCAAAATAAAAAAAGTGAGCAAAAAGCCCACTCTCCCGGTGAACGGAACAGTTGAATAACGTCTATCTATTAGCACGGCGCCTGGAACGATGCAAGGAAAAAAAACTCTTTAACCTTCCCGGAGGGTAAAAAGATTCCTACATCCATCTAAACTTGGTCTATGAGGGTGCGCAGCGGTGCTTCAGCGGGTCTCGAGAACGCTCAGGCTCTCGATGTGGTGCGTCTGTGGGAACAGATCGAATGGGCGAGACCATCTGAGCGCATACCCGCCATGCAGAAGAGGGAGGAGATCGCGCGCCAGGGTCGAGGGGTCGCAGGAAACATAGAGAATCCGGACGGGGCGAAGCTCCAGCAAAGGCTTGATGACCGTGGGCGCCCCTTCCCGGGGGGGGTCGAGCACCACCACCTCGACCTCACCCCGAAGCAACGGTCGGAACGTCTCGGCTGACGCCGCGTGGAAGTCCACGTTCGCGAGCCCGTTCGCTTTTGCATTCCATTTCGCCTTTTCAATGGATGGCGGATACCCCTCGACACCGATGACGCGGCGCGCCTCCCGGGCCAGAGGGAGCGAAAAATTTCCGGCGCCGCAGAACAGATCGAGCACGTTCTCCGTCCCCGTCAGTCCGGCGCATTGAACCACTTCCCTCACCAGCGCCCGGTTCTGGCTCCTGTTGATCTGCGCGAACCCTCCAGGTCCATAGGCGATGGCGAGTGGGGGGTCGCCCACCTTAAGCACGAGATCCTCCTCTCCGCAGACACGGCTCATCGTCTCCTTTCTTCCCCGCTGCAGAAAGAGGGACATCCCCGCGTCCAGGCACCTTGGGCGAAGAACGTCGATCAGGGGACGGGGATCCGAACCAATAAAGTGTACGACAACGCGCACCTTTCCATCGTCGTCCAGGTCCATGTCGACCTGTGGAATTTCCCCTGCGCAGGCAGTGCCAGGGAGCCAGCGGCGAAAGAGCCGAAGGGCCTCATTGAGAGGTTCGGCGGTGATGGGGCAATGCGCCACGTCGATGACGAAATGGCTGGCTCTGCGGTAGAACCCCATCACGAACCCCTCGGTCGTCTGACGACACTTGAATTGCACTCGGCTGCGGTAGGCCCACTCCGATGCGGAAGGAACGATCGGAAGCACTGTCGCACTGCCGACCCCCCCCTGACGTTCAAGGATATCGGTGAAGATACGCTCTTTCCAGGCGCACTGGTCGGCGTACGGAAGGTGCTGCCACTGGCACCCGCCACAACGCCCGAACACGGGACAGGGGGGATTTCTGCGAAGGCGCGAAGGGCGCAGCACTTCGACACATTCCCCCTCGGCGTAGCGCTTTTTATCGCGCACGATTCTGCACGAAATCCGATCGCCGGGGGCGGTGAGCGGGACAAATACCGCCTTTCCGTCGAGACGGCCGATACCGCTTCCTCCGAAGGCAAGGGCGTCGATTTCGAGCTCGAAACTCATTTGGGGGCCAGAAAGAGACGCGTTCCGCTTTTGCGTTCGGAAAGTTGCTTTCGAACGAAGCGCTCCGCGAAAGAGGGGTCCGAAAGATAGGGACCGGCGTTGCTCAGGAAGCTCTCGACAAGCGATCGGCGAACCTCTTCGACCTCGTTACCGGGGACACTCATCTTTTCAAGGGTGCGACGGTATATGACTTCCTCTCCGAAAAGCGTGCGAGCCCGTGCGAACTCGGAATCGGATTCGCCCAAAGCAATATTCACCGCGATTCGACAGCGCACTTCGATCGAAACGCGCCAATAATCGCCAAAATAACGGTTTGAAAGATCGTCAAATTCGATCATCAGCTCGTTTGGAAGAGTGACTGTGCGAAAGAGAGACATAGGAAAATCAATTTTGAATTTTGAATGTGAATTGAAACCCGAACCTCAAAAAAAACTTGAAATTGGGCTGCCCTTGTTTGTCGTCGATACTAAAACCTGTGCTTTTCTTCGTTTGAACTTGCCCTTAATTCAAAATTAAGAATTCAAAATTCAAGATTTGCCTTTCCGTCTCTCTCCTTCGATCCAGTCGATTCGGCTCCACAGGCCGTGAAGGATGCGCACCTCACGGTCGTTGAGATGGGCGCGCCCGAAAATACGGCGAAAAGAGCGCAGAATGTGATCGGGGTTCTGGGGGTCGAGAAAGCCGATGTCGAGGAGGGTCCGGCGCATATGGGCGTACATCCCCTCGAGAACCTTTCCGGAGGCCAGGCGTTTTCGTCCGGAACTCTTCCCCTGTGCGCGCCCGACGGCCCGTGCGGTTTCGTAGAGGCAAACGGCGACCGCCTGCGCCAGATTCATCGACGGAAGATTCTCATCGGTCGGGATGGTGATGAATCTATGACACAAATCGAGTTCGGACGTCAGAAGCCCACGATCCTCACGACCGAAAAGAAAAGCCGCCCTCCCCTTTTCCGTCCAGGGCAGGAGGAAATCCCCGGCTTCGTCGGGATGCAGGAAATCCTCGCGATACTTGCCGAAACGGCGGGTTGTCCCGAGGGTCATCTGACAGTCCTCCAAAGCCGAAGGAAGATCGTCGAAGATCCGGGCGCCCTCCAGAAGGACCGACGCCTTCACCGCCATGCGGCGCGCTTCGTCACAGAGGTGATCGGCCTGCGGACTGACGAGGCGCAGGTCGGAAAAGCCGAAGTTCATCATCGCCCGGCACACCGAGCCGATATTCAAAGCCCCCTGCGGCTCCACCAACACAACGCAGATATTCTTCAGGGAAAAACCCTCTGTCTTTTCCAACTCTTTGCTCATATGGCCTTTAATTCAAAATTAGGAATTCAAAATTGTTTTTTCAGCCCATGTCCCCGAGCGCAAACTGCACCAGCGCCGCGCCGACGATGGCCGCAGTCTCGGTGCGAAGAATGCGCGGACCAACGGAAACGGGGAGAAAACCGAGAGCGCGCCCGTCCTCGATCTCCGCGCAATCGAACCCGCCTTCCGGCCCGACGAATAAAGAGGTGCGGTGGGGGACGGCGCCTCGGAGGCGCTCGGCAAGACTCCATGGAGTCTCTGCCTCGTAGAGAATGAGATTGAGATCCCCTTTCGCCCCAAGGTAGATCGCTTCGTCCCAGACAAGCACCGGGTAGAGTTCAGGAATCGTGGCCCGCCGGCATTGCTTGGCCGCCCGAAGAACGACCTCGGGCCAACGATGGGACTTTTTCTGCAGAGCGTCTCTTTCCTCGAGTGTAATGGAGCGGCGCGAGACGTAGGGGACGATCCGGCTCACTCCGATTTCCGTCAACTTCTGCAGGATCAGCTCGAAACGCTCCTTTTCGGGAAGCGCCTGGTAGACGTCTAGAAACAGAGGGCTTTCCGGCGCACGGGAGAAACGCTCGAAAGGGACGACTTCGGCAGCAGGACCGACACGCAGGACGCGGGCGCGATAGAAGGTCTGCTCGGGGTCAACCACCGTGAGCACTTCGCCGGGACGCGCCTGCCAACGCTCCAGAGCCTGCACCCCTTGTTGGATGAGGGAGGCGACTTGTTCAAGCCTGGGGACCCCTGCAAGACGAATGAGGCTTGCCTCCCCTCCCCCGTTAACGCATGCCGGGGTCAAAGCCTGCCTCCCGATAAGCGGCAAATCGGCGCCGCGCCGCCTCGGCGAGGGAATCGTCGTAAACTTCGGCGAAATCGATCACGAGTTCGAACTGGCGCACGAAATCGACAGAACATGGCTTTCCGGCAATAAGGATGCGGGCTCCATTGGGATTGCGCTCGCAGGTTCCGATCACCACCGGCTCATCGCTGCACTCGACAGCGCCATTGTCGAAGGCGTGGGGAATGAAAGAGCCCTTTTGCCACACCCACAGAAAAGAATCGAGGGTGACCCCCTGATTCTCATCCTGCACCGTGATCAAGACCCTCTGGCCCTGGCGATGGTAAAGGTCGGCAAGTTCGCACAGATGTTTCGCTTTCTCGGGCTTTTTCAATTTGATGAATTCGACGCGCGGCACCCGGGCTCTCCTGACACTTTGACTTTGATTTTCTCCTGG
>JARFUG010000012.1:59156-63179 GCA_029289095.1 Desulfuromonadales bacterium | reverse complement strand
GTCAGGTTCGGGATCGCCCGCAAGGCGGCGAGGTGTTCGACCGGCTGGTGCGTAGGGCCGTCTTCACCGAGCCCTATGGAGTCGTGGGTGAAGATGTAGATCGGCGCTATCCCCATAAGGGCAGCGAGGCGTATGGAGGGGCGCATGTAATCGGAGAAGATGAGGAAGGTGCCCCCGAACGGGATGATTCCTGGGGTGTGGGCGAGACCGTTCAGGGCTGCGCCCATGGCGTGTTCGCGCACACCGAAGTGGATATTGCGTCCGCTGCCGTAGGGATCGAAAGAATTCTCCCCTTTCAGCTCAGTGTTGACCGAGGGGGCGAGGTCGGCGGCGCCCCCGAGCAGAAGGGGAAGGCGTGCGGCGAGTGCGTTTAGAACAATCCCGCTTGCCTTTCGGGTCGGCAGTGGACCGTCCTCTGGAAAAAATACCGGGAGGTTGCGGTTCCAACCGTCAGGGAGTCCTTCGGTCATCTGAAGCCACGGCACGAGAGGGGAATCGGGAACCGAGCGCAAGAGTTCGAACCGCTCCCGCCACTTCTTCTCCAGCGCCTCCCCGCGCTGAAGCGCCGCACGCATGTGGGTGCGCACCACTTCGGGGACAACGAAATGTTCATCGGGATCATGGCCGAGGAGTTCCTTGATAAGTCGGATCTCCTCGTGCCCGAGGGGAGCGCCATGCGTCTCGGCGAGGTCCCGTTTGTTCGGCGACCCCTCGGCAATATGGGTGCGAGCGATGATAAGGGAGGGGCGGGGATCGAGCTTGGCCCTCTCCAGAGCCGGCTCGATGTCGTAGAGATTGTCCCCCTCGACGCGCTCGACGTGCCAGCCGTAGGCAAGAAAGCGCGTCGCCACCTCCTCGCTGAAGGCGAGGCGGGTCTCTCCTTCAATGGTGATGAGATTGTCGAGATAGATGTAAATAAGATTTCCGAGGCGAAGGTGCCCTGCCAGTGAGGCGGCTTCGGAGGCGACCCCCTCCATGAGATCGCCGTCGGAGCACAGGGCGTAGATGCGGTAGTCGAAGAGTTCCCTGTCGAAGCGCTCCGCCAGAAGGCGGCCCCCCATCCCCATCCCGACACCGACGGCGAATCCTTGTCCGAGCGGCCCCGTCGTCGTTTCTACGCCGGGCGTGCGACCGAACTCGGGATGTCCGGGCGTTCGGCTGCCGAGCTGGCGAAAATTTTCGAGTTCCTCCATCGGCAGATCGTAACCGGTGAGGTGCAGCAGGGCGTACAGGAGCATCGAGGCGTGGCCGCACGACAGGATGAAGCGGTCCCGGCCAGGCCAGTCAGGACCGGCAGGGTTGTGCCTGAGGTGACGGGTAAAGAGGAGATAACCGATGGGGGCGGCTTCCATCGGAGTGCCAGGGTGGCCGGATGCGGCCTTTTCAACCGCGTCGACGCACAGAAGGCGGATGGTATCGATCGCCTGGCGGGCGAGATCTTCATTGATGGGCTCCATCGTAAATCTCCTTTCCTGTGTGGAAAACCTGTATTAATTGAAGCAGCAAGGCCAGGCGAATGCAAGGTGAAGGAGGGACAGCTCGGAATGGCGCTAGTTTAAGGGAACAGATGTCAGCAAAACCGGGACTGTCCCCGCAGGGGGCTGTCCCTGGCTTTTGCGGCGCGAACCACCACAGTTGCATAGCCCGTAAACATCTGGGACAGCCCCCGATGGGGCCGGGGACAGTCCCGAGTTTACTCCATAGCAGTAGCAAGAAGGGCTTAAACTAGCGCCATTCGGGACAGCTCGTGATTCCACGCTAAAATGAGACCAGAACTCTATAAGGGAGGATTCCGATGCTCTATTTCGCCTATGCGGACAACATGGATATTGAGAACCTCGGATCCCGTAATGTGATTTTCGAGAAGGTGGCGACGGGAAAGGTTCGACATTACAGGCTTGCATTCCACAAACCAGCGGAGGACGGCAGCGGAATGGCCGATCTGCAGGATGACCGGGGGAATGTGGTCGAAGGAGTCGTCTGGGATGTCCCGGAGGCGAGTCTCGACAATCTCGACGTCTATGAGGAGGTTGACAAAGGGCATTATCGGCGGCAGCCGATCGTGGTGCAGACTTCGAAAGGAGAGCTCGATTGCATAACGTATCGTGCCGCCAAATATCGCAACGGGCTCAAACCGAGACGTGACTATCTCGAAAAAATCATCCGGGGCGCCGAGGCGCACAGGCTCTCCGGCGAGTACATCACCTTTCTGCGTTCACACGATACGGCGTGAAGGCAGGAGCCAGGAGCCAGGAGCCAGAAGACGGAAGACGGAAGACGGAAGACGGAAGACGGAAGACGGAAGACGGAAGACGGAGCAAAGCTTGCTAAGTGCTATCCGTACCCGCAGTGATCCAGGAGAACGGCTAGTTTTTCCTCTTGTGAGCCTTTCCATCGGGCGAGGAGGCGTTCGGCGAGGGTGACGCCGCTTTGAGCGATCTCTGCGATCTCCTCGAGGTAGACGGATTCGTCGAGACCCTGCTCGTTTTTTCTTCCTTGGCGTCTGAGGCTGCGCCCTGCGATATCGAGGACTTCGACGGCAAGTTCGCGAAGCGTGAAGCTTTTGAAGGGGGTCTTCAGGCCGAGGCGCCACGAAGAGCGGTAGCCTTCCTCCAATTCCGAAGGAGATGTTCGGGAGAACAGTTCCCACAGCGCGCGGCGGGAGTCCTCATCGTATAGGAGTCCCTTGAGTAGTGCGGTGACCGACAGGGCGAAGCGCGGCGGAAGGCTGTCGACGCATCTCGCCTCGATCTGGGGGCGGAGTCGCACCTCGGGAAAGAGTGTCGAGAGATGCAGATCCCAGTCCCCGAGGGTGGCGCGCTCCCCGGCGTAGCCCTCGGCGAGGTAGCGGCGAAAGGAGATGCGCTCGCGCGTGAAATCGATGAAGCGCCCCTCGCGGACGATGAAATACATCGGCACGTCGAGGGCGTAATCCGCATATGTACCGAAGCCGGCGTCCGGGGCGAAGAGGCTTGGCAGAAGCCCGGTGCGGTCAGGGTCGGTGCGGCGCCATATCTCCCCTCGGGTCGAGAGCAGTCCGGTGGGGGCGCCCCCCATGAGGGGAGAGTTGGCGAAGAGGGCGTAAAGGAGGGGAGAGAGCAGGAGACAGAGGCGCATCTTGTCGATGCAGTCAGCCTCATCCGAGAAATCGAGATTGACCTGAAGACCGGCGGTGAGCTTCATCATCATCTGCCCCATGTCGCCGGTGCGCTGCATGTACGGCCCCATGATGGCATAGCGTGATTTTGGGACCCAGTCGAGGCGATCGAGGGGAGTGAACGGCTGCACCCCGAGGCCGAGGAACTTCAGTCCCAAAGGGTCCGCTTCTCTGACGACCTGGGCGATGTGGCGGGAGAAATCTCGGTGGGAGCAATGCACGTCGCGGCAGAGCGCACCGGAGAGTTCGAGCTGTCCTCCGGGCTCAAGGGTGATCGATGAACGATCTCCGAACAGGGCGATGAGGCGGCCGGATTCGCGCACTCCACGCATCCCGGTATTGCGCTCGAGGAGGATGAGAAGGGCTTCGATGCGGTCGAAAGATGCTGCTTCGCCCGTAGCGGCATCGACCACGACCTTTTCCATCTCGGAACCGATTCCCCATTGATCGGCAGGGCGGGATCCTCTGGAGAGGTACGCGACGAGATCGTCGAAAGAGTCGACCGGGGTTTCAAGATGCGGTTTGATCAAAGTGCTCATCGAAAAAGGATAGCACGGATTTTCATCCGAAGCGCAAGGACGACGAAAAAAGCCCTCCTGGCGCACTGAGTGCTTGGAATGCGCCAAAGCGGATGGTTTCGCAAAAAGTCCAAACTCCACCACCAAGACACCAAGACACGAAGAGAATCAATTGGTTTTTAAGATTTTTCTTGGTGCTCTTGGTGCCTTGGTGGTGAAAAAACGAGGTTTTTGCGAATGCATCAAAGCGGATCTCATCAAAAAAGCCGGCCCGGGGGCCGGCTTTTCTTCAAGAGTTCAGGTAACGGGTGATGCTCGCCGCGATGTTTCGGAAGATTTCGGTAAACT
>JARFUG010000012.1:0-59056 GCA_029289095.1 Desulfuromonadales bacterium | reverse complement strand
GAGTTCAGGTAACGGGTGATGCTCGCCGCGATGTTTCGGAAGATTTCGGTAAACTCCTTCTCGTCCCTCTCCAGCAGCGTGATGCGGAATCCGAGTTCGGGGGTGCAGAACGAGGAGATCGGGACGACGCAGATGCCGGTCGATGCGAGCAGATAGTAGACGAAGCGCTTGTCCAGAGAGATGCTCGGCTCACTCACCAGCGTCTCGACGAGTGCTTTGACTTCGGGAAGTTCGATAGGGAGCGTCTGAGTCGAGGTGAGTTTCCCTTTCTCAAAGACGACCGACATGTAGAACGCCCCGTTTGTGCGATTGACCTTGATCCCAGGGACCTCTCTGAGGATGTCGAAGGCGATGTTGGAGAATTTCTCGTACCGCTCCTTTCGCTCCTGCAGGTAAACGGGGTACTCCGGGTGGCTCATGATCGGGGGAATGGCTTTTTGCGGCAGGGTGGTGGAGCAGACCTCGACCATCTTCGAGTTGAGAATGCTCGCCACATACTGCTTGAACATCGGATCCTTGTCAGCGTTGTAGACCTCGATCCAGCCGCAGCGGGCGCCGGGCCAGGGGGCCTCCTTGCTGATCCCCTTCATGGCGATGGCGGGGACGTCGCCGATGAGATCAGAAATCGGCTTGGTCGACTGGCCGTTATAGACGATATTGTGATAGATCTCGTCGCTGATGATGAAGAGATCGTACTCCTTGGCGATGGCGATCATCTCGGTCAGGATGCGCTCGGGATAGACGGCGCCGGTGGGATTGTCGGGGTTGATGATGAGGATGCCCGAGATCGCCGGGTTGTATTTCACCGAAAGGCGCAGATCGTCCAAGTCGGGGTACCAGTTGTTGTCGGGGTCGAGGCGATAGGAGACGGGCCTCTGTCCGGCATGGGCCGCTTCGGCCGAGGAGTGGGTCGAATAGGTCGGAGAGGGGCCGATGACCCGCGCTTCGCGCCGCAAAAATCCATAGACCTTCTGAATGGCGTCTCCCAGGCCATTGAAGAAGATGATATCGTCGGCGGTGATCTGGGTCTTGCCCCGGCGGTTGGTCAGTTCGGCGAGAAACTCGCGGGTCTCCAGCACGCCGCGGGTCGGGCAGTATCCGTAGGAGCAGTCTTTCATCGCCAGCTCAGCAACGATCGCCTTCATCCACTCCGGAATTTTCTCCCCCTTGGCCACAGGGTCGCCGATGTTCTCCATGTTGGTCTTGATACCGAGGCGCTTGAGCTTTTCGGCGATCTCGACAATGGCGCGGATTTCGTAGGTCAGTTCCCCCGCCCCAATGTGCACGATGTTGTTGCGCATACCTTTACTCCCCGTTTTCTGGATTGAAAATACCCCGGCTCCCAGTGCCGGATGCAAAAAAGGCCATGGACTCTTCGCCCATGGCCTTGTTCACGGTGTGCGTGAGGGATCGACTAACTATCCCGAAGGCGACGGGCGTAGAGAGCGCGCGCGGGCGCGGCGGCCGCGTTTGCCGCTCGTGCTGCTGCAATGATGTTCGCGCTGGTCGCCATGAGCATGGGTCGCCTGTCTCCTTCGATGGGATTGGTTATCACAGGTCGACAGGGAAAGTCAACGATATTTCATCAATTAGCGTCCAAGTAAAAGAACATTGCTGAAGAATATCCGATCCAAGAAATCTAATCGAATAGCGCTTCCACCCACTGAGTTGATCTGCTAGAGTAAGTATCTGAAATCGTGGAACTTTTGTTTCTATTGACTTTAGGGTCAAAGAGTTATGCTCCTGCATCGTACGTTTTCATTCGTTCTGCTTTTTTCCCTCGTATTCCCAGGCTCAGCCTCGGGGAATCCCACCTGGTTCGTATCGACTCCAACTGGCCGGATCGTATCCGAGAAGGAGCTCGAACTACCGGTCGGAGACGGAACAGGGCTCGTTTCGGAGCTCGATCGGCTTGCCCGCCGTGACCCCGAACCTAATCCTGTCGATCTTAGCCGCTACCAGTTGGTGGGGGATTCGGGAGCACTGCGCCTGCAGGTCGGCCGACAGTCGATGCCCATCGAAGGGCTGATTCTGGAGGAGACCCCCCGTCAGGGATTTTCCCTGCACATTGAGGGGGGCCCCAGGAAGGCAATTATTTCCGGTTTCGTGCTGCAAACCGAAGCAGAGCTTATCGAGGGAGATGCTCTGGGTCTGTCGAATGGCGACAACCGCCTCGGAGGAGTGGCCGGCGAGATCTCCCCCTTGACGCAGGGAGCAGTGCAGCTTCGCCTGAAAGCGGGATACCTGGAGGGGACGCGCGAGGGACCGCACAGCCTTCAACAAGGTGAAGCCTGGAGCATGGCGGCCGAGGCCGAAATCGGAACGAAGCTTGTGCTGAGGGGGGAGTTTGCAGGAAGCCGCTATGACAGCGGGCCTTTCTGGGCGGAGCAGCAAGGGAGAGCCTCGGTCCTTTCGGCCAGGTACGGTTCGGTCCTGCATCGCCGGAGCGGCGCTCCGGTTCAGTGGCACATCGGAGTGGAGAATTCTACCGTCGAGCCGGGTTTTCGCAGTCTCGGCAATCCACATCTATTATCGGACCGGGAAAGAGTGCGCGTTTTCGGCGCAGGGCGCCGAGACAATGTGCGCCTGGTGTGGCATGTGGGTAAAGAGCGCAACAATCTGGATGAGCTGAGCCATCGTCCAATTACGGAAAGCACCGATCATTCCGTGGCTCTTTACTACAACCACCGCGCGCCTCTTTGGTGGCTGGGCACGCCGAGACACTCGCTGATCTACGATGGGTATCATCGTCGTCCCATCGATGGCGACACGGAGGAAGTGCGCTACGGCGCCATCGACGATACTCGCAACAGGTTCCAGTACCGTCTCGATTTCAGTCGCAGGAACTGGGAGTGGGGGGCAGGGTACCGATTCATCGCATACGAGGACAATCTCGCACCCTGGCGCGATTCAGACGAGCAGAGCATCGATGTGCGCGCCGAAGCGCGTATCGCAGAGCGTATCTTCCTCTCACCCTTCGCCGAATTCGGACTCGTTCAGATAGGGGAAGAAGAGTGCCAGACGCGCCGTTACGGACTGAAGGGAAGGGTGATCCTAATCCCGGAGCGGCTGCAGGGAGTATGGAACGCGCAGCTCTCCTACCGTGAACTGCCGGCGCACAGATGGGAGGCAAGCTCTTCTTTGAGCGGCGAAGTGGTCGCTACTCTGATGCCCCCTCGCACGGGTCGGCAGGGCCTGTCCCTCTCCCTGAGCGGACATCGAAGGAACTGGGAGCGGGAAAATTCTCAGCAGGTCAAGGAGTACGGATTCTTTCTGAACCTGCGTTCGACCCTCGGATAGCCAGAATTCTCAGGGGCGATCGAGGCGGGTAAGTCCCATTGCCCGTGCAGCCGCGAGGGCTTCGCGGAACTCCGCCCGGGACGGGCGGCGATCGAGGGGAGGATACTCCATGGCCCGGTAGCAGGGTCGGTACTGATCCATGAGATTGAGGTAGGTGTCAGGGGAGATCTCCCGTGCCAGATAGGCCAGGACGGCATCAGTCCCGGCAGCGTTTTGTGGGAGGATGAGGTGCCGCACCAGAAGACCGCGCCGGGCGACACCTGCGCCATCGACGGACAGGTCGCCGACCTGACGGTGCATCTCGGAGACGGCGGCCCTGTTGACTTCGGCATAATCGGGGACTCCCAGAAAAGGCCGGGCCGTCGCCGAGTCGGCAAACTTCATATCCGGCATGTAGATGTCGATGATCCCCTCCATCAGGGCGAGGGCATGCGGGCTGTCGTATCCCCCGGAGTTGTAGACGAGCGGCAGATCGAGTCCGCGGGAGACTGCGATTGCCAGGGCCGCCAGGATCGGGGCGACGACGTGGCTCGGCGAGACCATGTTGATGTTGTGGCACCCCTGTTCCTGAAGGTTCAGCATCATTCGGGCCAGCTCATGGTCCGTGACTTCCCTTCCTTCTCCCCCCTGGCTCAGCTCCCAGTTTTGGCAGAAGATGCAATGCAGGTTGCATCCGGTGAAAAAAATCGTCCCCGAGCCCCGGACGCCGCTCAGAGGACGCTCTTCGCCGTGATGGGGACCGTAGCTGTAGACGATCGCCTTCGCACCAGTGCGGCAGGGGGCGCCCCGGCGTGCTTGATTCCGGTCGATGCCGCAGCGGCGGGGGCACAGAGAGCATGAGTCCATATGCTCTCTGGCCATGTGCGCCCGCCTCTGAAGTTCTGAAGGGGGGAGAGTTCTGTAGGCTGGGGTGAAGGTGGGCTCCATCGCTCATCTCCTTGACCAGAACGACAAAAGCCCCGCCGAAGCGGGGCTTTTGTCGTTCTGACATCGCATCATTTTTTTGGCGTAGAGGCGGTGTGCAGCGTGGTTGCGACGATGTCGCCGAGAACGGCGATGGCCTCTCTCGCGTAGGCGTCCTTCTGGATCTGCTCGATCCATTCTTTATGGCGCTCCTCTGCGCTCATGTTCGGATCCCGGTTGGCCCTGCCACGACCGAAGGCATGAGGCGCGCTTGCGCCGTCTTCCTCGAGCATTTTCGCTTCCTGACGCTGTTTGCGGTACTCGTCGATGTTGAGAGTCTGACGGGTATTTTCCGTGCGGACCCGGGTGCGCTCGATGTCCTCGCGAATCTTCGCGAAAAGCGGATCTTCGGCGACGCGCAGCCGGCTTCTCTCTCTGAGAAGCTCCAGATCGAAAGAGTTCTGCCACGGCGAAAAACGGGTCGGTTTGATCGTATCCCAAGGAAGGGCGTAGTCATTGTGACGTTCGCCCGTTCGCAGGTGCTGGAGGCGGTCGGGAAGGACGATGTCGGGAACGACGCCGCGTGCCTGGGTCGATTCGCCGCTGATTCGGTAAAACTTCTGGATGGTCACCTTAAGCGCTCCAAGAGGCTGGTAGCGCTCCATCCCGACGAAGGGGACCGAGCGGTCCAGATCGAGAATCGCCTGGACCGTACCCTTGCCGTGAGTGTGCTCACCACCGATGATGACGGCCCGTCCGTAATCCTGCAGGGCGCCGGCCAGGATCTCGGAGGCGGAAGCACTGAACTCGTTGACCAGGATGGTCAGTGGACCGTCATAAGCGATGTCACGCGAATCGTCGGCAAGGACCTGGACCTTGCCGTTGCCGCTTCTGACCTGCACCACCGGTCCGGTCTTTATGAAGAGGCCGACGATGCTGACCGCATCGGTGAGGGCGCCGCCGCCGTTGTTGCGCAGATCGAGAACGAGTCCGTCGATATTCTGCGAGGTGAGGCTCTCGAGTTCTCTGCGAAGGTCGTCGGTGACGTTGCGACCGCTCCCTCCGCGGCGCTCGTCCTTGAAGTCGCGGTAGAAGCTCGGAATTTTGACGTATCCGAAATTGCCTTGGCCGTCCCGGCCGGGGATCACCGCCGATCGAACAAAGGTTTCCTCGATCTGGACGACGTCTCGGATGATGGGGATGACGAGGGAGGCGCCGTCGGGTTTGCGCACCGTCAAGCGCACTTCGGTCCCCTTGCGCCCTCGGATGAGCGAGACGGCATCGCGGATGCGCGTATCGGTGATGTCGACAGGCTCGGCCGCTCCTTCGCCGACCTTCAGGATGATGTCTTCGGCTTCGAGCTGCCCCTGACGCCAGGCGGCGCTCCCCGGCACGATGGTGACGACCTTGATGAAGCCGTCCTCCTCGCGCAGCGTTGCGCCAATTCCCTCCAGGGAACCGCTCATGCTGATGTCGAAGTCCTCCTTGTCGGCCGGGGCGAGATAGTTGGTATGCGGATCGAAGGCCCGGCTCACGGCCTCGAAGTAGCGGTTGTAGAGCTCCTTCTGGGCGTCTTCGAGAAGGCGGTCAAAAAAGGTCTCGTAGCTTTTTTGGACCCGTTCGCGGGCGTCGGCCTGCGTCAGCGCCACGGTTTTTTCTGGCGAGCGGCTGCGCTCCTCCTCCATGTCGAGATAGCGGGAGAGGACCTGGAGTTTCAGAATTCTGCGCCAGCGGTCGCGCAACTCGGGAAGACTGGAGCTGTACTCGAGCTTTTCAGGATCAACCTCGATTGTCTCGTCGCCGTGGAAATCAAAATCCTTGGCGAGGAGCTCATCGACCATGGTCTTTACCTGAACGACCCTGGCGCTGAGAAGGCGGGTAGCGGTGAGGGGGAGCTGAATGCGCCCCTGCATGAGTTCGTCGTCGATGCGGGTCGCAAAGGGCTGCAACTGCCGGATATCCTCCTGCAGAAGGAAGCGCTTCTGTCCGTCGAGTTGCTTGAGGTAAAGGCCGAAAGCGGCTCTGGAGAGATGGTCGTCGACGGGCTTCTGGCTGTAGTGGCTGGCGCTGAGCTGCTGGCGAAGCAGGTAGCTCAGAAGCTTGGCCCGAGCGGCATCGTGCTCGTCCTGCCCTTCGGCGCCGAAGAGCCCGCCGGAAAAAAGACCGACCAGCAGAATGAGAAGGACGATCAGAATGCGCGGAAACGGGAATCTGGACATCAGGCTTTCCTTTCGGTTCCGGCTGTCGTCGATAGCGACCGGAACCCGTTCTCCATGAGATTTTTGTCGAAGCCGACAGACGCGGCCAAACAACCGCTACTCTAACACGATTATCGCCCCCGGGGTCAAGGTGTCCTTCGGTTTTTCCGCAGGTTGCACGAGAAGAGCGCGATGGCTCTCAGCAGCGCCGATGGTCGCGAAGGATAATGGGGATTTTCATTGGGTGAGCGGCTCCCGGATGTCTGGAAGCATACCATGAAAAATGCAGAGTGCGAAATTAACCCTTCAATTTCAATAATTTAATGATTAAAAGCTCCCCTTGCGCAGTGCTGGAGGGGGGATACAATACCTTGAAAGAAGCATATCGAACGTCCGAAAGGAGCTTACCTATGGCCACAGCAACGCGAAGCGGCTCCGGGCCGGGTCCCGAAGTCATGAGCGCCGATTCGCTCATCGGCGACAAGGTCGTCAGCACCCGGGGCGAAGATCTCGGAAAAATCGAGGAACTGATGATCGATATGGAGAGCGGGCGGGTCAACTACGCCGTCCTGTCCTTCGGCGGATTCCTGGGGATCGGCGACAAGCTATTCGCCATCCCCTTCAAGATGCTCCATCTCGATCCCGATCGAAAACAGTTCGTTCTCGACGTCGACAAGGAGAAACTGCGCAACGCGCCGGGATTCGACAAGCACGACTGGCCGAAGATGGGCCATCACGCCTGGGGAGAAGAGATTCACAGGTACTACGGTGAAACCCCCTACTGGCAGACGGAAGGAGTCGGGCGCACCACGGAGGAGCCTTTCCGACCCGAGGAACCCCGGCATTGATGTGAGGAGTGAGGAGTGAGGGGTAAAACCAAAGCGAAGACCAGACCCGCCACCCCCTCACTCCCGCTGTGCCGACCTTCGCGCACAATAGCGGTGCGCTTCCACTTCAGCTCCCCCCTTCTTTTCTTCTTTCCGCGGTGGGTGTCCGGCGTGACGCTGGGGCGCCACGTTTTCTTCCGCCGCCCTCTCTCCCAGGTCAGCTCACGACTGGTGCGTCATGAGCTCATTCACGTTTGCCAATACGGTCAATACGGTTTTTACGGTTTTCTGTGGTTCTATCTGTGGAGGGAGCGAAAACTTTCCTATCGGTACAAACGTTTTGAGCTGGAGGCCTTTGAACATCAGGACGAAGATGGCTACCGCGAGCGGCGCTGGCCTCACCTGCGTCTGGAGCTTCCTGCGGAAATCAAGGGGTGGGAGCTGAAGACGTGATAAGTAATGAGTCATTACGCTCCTAGATAACCCTGTAGAGGGGGCTTTTCTAGGAAACCGGGTTCCGAAAGAAGTTCTCGATTTCCGAGAAGACCTCATCGGCCGGGGCGGCGACGGTGCGGGCGGGGGGGAGCGAGCGCAGGAAGATGCGGCCGTACCCCTTTTTCACCACCCTCGTATCGAGGATGAGAACGACCCCGCGGTCGTCCCGGTGGCGGATGAGGCGACCGAACCCCTGCTTGAACTTGATGACTGCCTGAGGGACGGTGTACTCCATGAAGGGATCGCCTCCGGCGCGTTCGATCGCCTCGGCGCGCGCCTCCAGCACCGGCTCGGTGGGAACTTTGAAGGGGAGGCGCGAGATGATGACCTGCTCAAGGGCGCGTCCCGGCACGTCGACTCCTTCCCAGAAGGAATCGGTGCCGAAAAGGACGCTCGTCGCATCGGCGGCGAAGGTCTTAAGCAGTCGGTGGCGGTGATCCTCCCCCTGGCGCAGGGCGCGATAGCCGCGGGCCTGCAGCACCGGAGCGAGTTCGCCGTGCACCCGGCGCAGAAGCGAATAGGCGGTGAAAAGGACGAAGGTGCGCCCGTCGGCGAGCAGGATCGCCTTTTCGGTCAGATCGCGCACCGCCTCGGCATAACCGGGGCGCCCCGGTTCGGGCAGATCGGTGGGGATGGCCAGAAGCGCCTGCCGAGCGAAGTCGAAGGGAGAGGTGAGGAGGAGTTCGCTCAGCCGGACGCGTCCGGCGAGATCGAGACCGACCCGGCGTCGAAAATGGGCGAAGCTCTCCCCAACGGCAAGGGTGGCGCTCGTCATCACCACCGTGCGAAAGCGGTCGTAGACCGATTCCTTGAGCGCTTCGGCGACTTCCAGGGGCGCCGTGCACAGCCGGGTCACCACCCCTGTGCCGCGGCCGATGCGGCCTCGGGTCACCTCGAACCAGGCGCAGACCCCTTCGTCTTCGGCGAGGAAGAAGGTGAGATCTGCGGCGATGGCGTCGAGGCGTCCCGCGGCGGCACGCAGATCGAGAAGGTGAGAGCCGACCTTCTCGGCAACCGCTTCGGGGAGGCGTTCGGCGTTCTTGAGCAGCGAGCGTAAGGCCCTGGCGAGATCGATCGTCTCCCGTGACAGCGTGCGCACCTTGCGGACGACTTCGGCCCACGGCTCCCCATTCGTAAGGGGAGGAACGATGCGCTGGCGGATCTCCTCGCGTTCGGCGATCTCCTTCCCCACGGCGGCGGCAAGCTCTTCACCGATCGTCTCCAGCTCCCGCACGGCGCGATCGAGAAGGGTGTGGCACCCTCCCAGCAATTGATCGACTTCTTCGTGCAGAGCCCGGTAGAGGGTATCCTCGCTATCGGGGAGCTCCCGGGCCAGGGCGTTGAGAAAGCGCATCAAATGCCCTTTTTCCGGCTTTCGCGGGTGGCGAAGCCGGTTCAGGGTGCGGGCGAAGGCGAAGCGCGTCACCTGCGACGAGAAGTGGGAGGTCGCCACATCCTCGAGGTGGTGGGCCTCGTCCAGGACGATGCGATCAAAAGGAGGGAGAACGGCGGCGGCGCTGTAGTTGTCGGTCTGACGGCGCACCGCCAGGTCGGAGAGGAGCAGGGCGTGATTGACGACCAGCAGATCGGCGCCGGCCGCCTGGCGGCGCGCCTTGTGGAAAAAGCACCCGGCGAAATGAGAACAGCGTGCCCGGGCGCAGCCGTCGAGTTCGCACCGCACTTCCTCCCAGACCGATTCGCTCGGGACGAAGGAGAGGGTCTCCTTGGAGCCGTCTGCGCTTGTCTGCGCCCAGGCGAGGATCGCCGCGATCTCGCCGGCGTGCTCGTCCTCGAAGAGACCTGGCTCGGCCCTCGCCGCCTCGGTGCGCCGCAGGCACAGGTAGTTACCGCGCCCCTTGACCAGCACCGCCCGGAAATCGATCTCCATGGCGCGGCGAAGAAAGGGGAGATCCTTGCGGATGAGCTGCTCCTGAAGGTTGATGGTATTGGTGGAGACGACGATCCGCTCTTCGTTCTGGATGGCCCAGAGGATGGCGGGGACAAGATAGGCGAGGCTCTTTCCGGTGCCGGTCCCTGCCTCGATCACCGCAAGGCGGCCGGCGTTAAAGGCCTCGGCGGCGGCGAAGGCCATGCGCAGCTGCTCGGGGCGCTCCTCCCACCCGGGGAGATGGCTCGCCACAGCCCCCCCAGGAGCGAGTACGGCGGCGATGCGGGAGGGATCGAGGTGTTTCTCGCTCCTGGGAGCGAAGGCCTCCACCACTCTGTACACATTTTCCACAGGGTTATCCACAATGTGGAAGCCGACGCCGAGACCCCCCAGACGCGAGGCGATTTCCAGGTCCGCCCCCGAGGGGTCGAGTCGTCCCGAGGGATGATTGTGGATAACGACGTCGCCGTAGCGGCACACCTGCAGGATGGCCGGTACAGCATCGGCCGATCCGCGGGCGAGCACTTCCACCGAGGCGACCCTCAGCGCCGCGTCGGTGCGGCCGAGAAAAAAGACTTCGTTCCCCCGCGCCTCGGCGATCTCCGCACGCATCTGCGCCAGAGCCTCGGGGGCATAGAACCGTTCCATCGCATCTCCCTTGCAGGAGGGCGATTATAGGGGAAGGGCGGTTGCGGGGCAAGGAGGAAGGCGTCAAGCCAGGCGCCAGAAGACGGGATTACAATCCTCCTCACTCCTCACTCCTCACTCCTCACGATTCTATAAACCCCCCCGCCGGCGAAATCGAGAAGATAGACCTCCCCGTCGTGTCCCTGGGCGAAGGAGGAGATGCGTGCGCCGCTCTGAAACAGGAGGCGGTGCTCTGCCGCCGGGGTTCCGTCGTCCCCCAGCGGGAGGGCCCAGACCCTGCCGCTGCAGAAGTCGCCGAAAAGATAATTCCCCCGCAGGGCGGGGACCGCTTCGCCGCGGTAGACGTACCCGCCGGTGATGGAGCAGTCCCCCGCGGCGTTGGGGTATTCGGCCACCGGATCGATGAGTCCTTCGGTGGGGCAGTTTACAGGGGGATCGAAGCAGTGGGCTCCCTCGCGGATGTTCCATCCGTAGTTGCCTCCCGCCTCGATGATGTTCACTTCCTCCCAGGCGTCCTGCCCCACGTCGGCTGCCCAGAGAATGCCGGTCTGCCGGTCGAAGCTGAAGCGCCAGGGGTTGCGCAGCCCCCAGGCGTAGATCTCGGGCGCGCCTCCCTGCTGAACGAAGGGATTGTCCTGAGGGATGCCGTAGGCCGGGCTCTCCCCTTGGGCGTTCACGTCTATGCGCAGGAGCGCTCCCAGAAGGGTGTTCGGATTTTGACCATGTCTGTCGGGGTCGCCGGCTCCCCCGCCGTCGCCGAAGCCTATGTAGAGGTAGCCGTCTGGGCCGAAAGCGATCTGCCCTCCGTTGTGATTCCCTTGTGGTTGATCGAGGGCGAGGAGTATCTGTTCCGATTCGGGATCGATGGTGAGTCCCCCGTCGGGGCTGGTGAAACGGGAGATGCGCGAGACGATGGCTACATTCGGCGCATCCGAATGAGCGGTATAGGAGAGAAAGACTTCGTTGTTCTCTTCAGGGCCGGGGTGGAAGGCGATTCCCAGCAGGCCCCCCTCAAAGGGATCGGAATCGACGCGGCCGCGCAGGTCCGCCGCAACGGAGGCGCTCTGGTCACCGTCGACAAATGTGAGAACCCGCCCCTGCTTCTCCAGCAGGTACCAGCGCGCCTCGTCGCCGGGGCGCTGCACCATTGCGACCGGCTCGGCGAAGCTGAGAGCCGCGAAGGCCCTCTCGAGCGTCACCTCCTGCGATTCCCCGACAGGCGGCAGGGCGGAGCTGCTGCCGTTGCAGGCGCCGAGAAAAGCGAGCATCATCCCCAGAGCGAAGAGCTTTTTTGCGGTCATCGTTGCTCCTTACATTCACTTGACGTATTTCCGGATTCCCTCGGAGAAAGGAATCGGTTCGATCGCGAAGGCCCCGGCCCAGGGAGCGGGGTCGCAGACGTTTCCTTCAAGAAGCATGGTGAGCTGGGCGCTGGTAATCGGGAAACGCGGGATCGAGTCGAGAAGGGAGACGACCGGTTTGACCAGGGCCGCCGGCTGGTGGAGCTTTCTCACTTTGCTCTTGCCCATTGCCTCGCCGATGCGGTCGAGCAGTTCGTCATAACTCAGCGTCTCGGGACCGCAGCAATGAAAGATCATCCCTGCAGTTTCGAGGCGGGTGAGGGCACGCACGAAGCCTGCGGCGACGTCCTCCACCGCAACGGGGCTCATGCGGTAGCGGCCGTTGCCGATGACGGGAACGACCGGCAGAGTCCCGACGATCGGAGCGAGCATGTTCACGAATTCATCCCCGGGGCCGAAGATGAGGGAGGGGCGGAAAATCGTCCAGTCCAGGCCGGAGGCGCGGACCGTCTCCTCGGCCTCCCATTTGGTGCGGTGATATTCGGATGCGGCGTCGGCCCGTGTTCCGTTGGCGCTCATGTGGAGGTAGCGCCGCACCCCCTGACTCTGCGCGGCGGCGACGACGTTGGACGTCGCTTCGGCATGGAGGCGGCGGAAGGTGATCCCCCTTGGGGGCGACTCGCGGATTATCCCGACCAGATGAATCACCGCATCGCACCCTCCCATTGCCCCTTCCAGGCTCGGCGCATCGGTAGCGTCTCCGCGCACGATCTCCACCCCGTTCAGGATCGAGAGCTTCCCTTCCGAGCCCGGGCGCACCAAGGCGCGAATCGCGTGGCCGGCCTCGCTGAGCTGCCTGAGGATTTCGGTGCCGACAAATCCTGTTCCTCCGGTGAGAAAAACTTTCATGGAACCTCCAGGAGCCAGGAGCCAGGAGCCAGGAGCCAGGAGCCAGGAGAAGAATGCCGGCTTCTGGATTCTGGCTTCTGGATACGTGAAAATTAGCCTTTTATCACCGCCATGGGCCGCAACCTGGCGACGATCTTTCCGATCCCCGCCTCCTGGACGACGTTGACCACTTCCATGACGTCCTTGTAGGCCTCGGAGATTTCTTCGGCGACCGTGGCGCGGCCGGCGGCGCGCACCAGAATCCCCCGGGCCGCCAGGCCGGCGATGATGTTCTGCCCGCGCGAGAGCTTCTTGGCCGCGTGGCGCGACAGGACCCTCCCGGCTCCGTGGCAGGTGGAGCCGAAGGTTTCCTCAAAGCCGCCGTGGGTGCCGACGAGAACATAGGAATAGCGCCCCATGTCCCCGGGAATGAGAACAGGCTGGCCGATCTTGCGATAGAGTTCGGGGGTTTCGGGGTGCCCGGGAGGAAAGGCGCGGGTGGCCCCTTTTCGGTGCACGCACAGTCGGCGCTCTTTCCCCTCGAAGCGGTGGGTCTCGTATTTGGCGATATTGTGACAAACATCGTAGATGACAGAGAGGCGCATCTCGGCGGCGCTCTTTCGAAATATCTGCTCGAACGATTCACGCACCCAGGCAGTGATGAGCTGACGATTGGCGAAGGCGAAGTTGGCGGCCGCGGCCATGGCTGCAAGATACTGCTTCCCCTCGGGGCTAGTCAGCGGCGCGCTGCACAGCTGCGGATCGGGGAGCTCGATGCCGTATTTGCGGCTTGCCTGACGCATGACGCGGATGTAGTCGTCGCACACCTGGTAGCCAAGGCCGCGGCTTCCGGTGTGAATCGTCACCACCACCTGCCCCGGGAAGAGCCCGAGCGCCTCGGCAGCTTCCTGATTGCCGATGGTCTCGACTTCCTGCACCTCCAGAAAGTGGTTGCCGGAGCCGAGGGTGCCGAGCTGGGCGCGACCGCGTTCGAGCGCCCGGGAGGAGACGACCTCCGCGTCGGCTCCGGGGAGAGTTCCCCCTTCTTCGATATGCAGCAGGTCGGTCTCCGATCCGAACCCCTGCTCCACCGCCCAGCGGGCCCCTTTTTGCAGCACGCGACGCGTCTCGGCCTCGGTGAGCCGAAGGTCGCGCCGCTCGGAGCCGACCCCGGAGGGGACATTGCGATAAAGAGCGTCGGCAAGCTCTTTGAGGCGGGAGCGCACCTCGTCGTTTTCCATCTCGGAGCGAAGCAGGCGAACACCGCAGTTGATGTCGTAGCCGACCCCTCCCGGCGAGACGATCCCCTCTTCGGGATCGAAGGCGGCGACCCCTCCGATAGGAAATCCGTATCCCCAGTGGATGTCGGGCATGGCGATGGAGGGGCCGACGATCCCGGGGAGGGTGGCGACATTGGCCACCTGCTGGAGGGCGTTCTCTTCGCGGATCGCCTCGATCATCTTTTCGCTGGCGAAGACGAGGCCGTCTGTACGCATCTTCCCTTCGCGCGGAATGCGCCAGCGGCATGTCCCTGTGCGTTGGACTTTGACGGACATCGGTTTCCTTTATCGGTGAGGAGCAAGGAGAGATCTACTCTCGGCGCCTCCTTCACCCGTTCGCTTTGCCCATCTGTTTCTCTGTAACGATGCCCATTACAGATCGACGAACACCGTCACTCTCCACCCCTGCGCCGTTTTCTCCACATTGAGCTGGTGATAAGTGACCGCCTTGACCTCACGTTCGATAGGGTGACGTTCGCGGTTGAAGGGCTCTCCCTCGACGATTCCGCGCACCTTCCCCCTTCCGATCTCCGAGACGGTGAAAGAGGCGGGAAAGAACCCCGTTTCGAAGACAAAGAGGATCTCGTTGAGCCAGTTGACCAGCAGCTCTCCCTCGTCCTGGCCGGTGACCTCGATCGACCTCTTCTCGCGGATTTCGACCTCGGCATCGGTGGAGATCATTTCTCTGAGCCCCCGCCCCGCCTGAACGAAAAGTTCACCGAGGCTCTCGCCGATGACTTCGATCCCCATGTCGGCGGTATGTTCCAGCAGGCGATAACTTCCCATCTCCCCCTAGTCTCTCTCCCAGGAGACGCGGCAAAAGGAGTGATTGTCGCTCCAGTCGATGTTCAATTCTCCATGGTGGGACTTGTGCAGGGCGCGCCCGATATGTTCGGCGAGCTTTTCCTCCGTCGTCTCGACGATCAGGGCATCCCCCTCGGGCTTGATGCTCATGATCCGGCCCAGAGGATTTTTAGCCATGGCCGAGTTCTCGGTGTTGCGAAGGATGTTCAGGATCTCCTCCTCATGCTGCCAGAGATAGTCTCCGCGCAGGGTAACGATCCCCTCGGGGTAGAGCTGGTCGATTTTCTGGCAGGCCGGGCACACCACGTGATTGGCTTCCTCGCCTTCCTCGATCTCCACGTATTCGCGCTCCTTGAGATACCAGCGCTTGTTGCGGTAGATGGCGTGGCAGACGGTGCACAGCGACGGCTCGGGCATTCCTTCATCGAGGACGTAAGGGTCTGTATTGCGCGCCGGACGTTCAACCGAGCGGTTGGGATCCATTTCGAACTTCCTGGGGGCGCGGTCCATATTGCGGTCTCTTTTTGTAGGCATAGAAGGCTCTCCCAAAATGACAGGTTGTAAGCCGTATATCCATGTTTTCAGTATAGCATCCCAGGCGAAGGTGCAAAGAAAAGGGGTTCCCGTGCGGTATACGCTGGGTCGTGAGAGATGTCGCATAATGTATACATCATCGTGTGAAAAGACCCTTGACATTGGAAACGGAGCGGGATATCACACTGTTATAATTTTGAAATTGTGTAGATTGGAGAAGAGGAGCAACTTTGCAACATCACTGTGGAATAAGTGTTCTTTCAAGCAAAAGGAGGCGAAGAGATGCAGAAGGAACAATACCAGTCCCCCGTCGAGGTGTCGGAGGACATCCTGCAGAAATGGGAGGCGAGGGGAGTCAACCGTCGCGACTTCCTGAAGTTCTGCTCGACGATGACCGCCGCCCTGGCCCTCCCGGTCAGCTTCATCCCCAGGATTGCCGAAGCATTGGAGGGGGATAACCGTCCGCCGGTGATCTGGATGGAATTCCAGGGGTGCACAGGCGACACCGAGGCGTTGCTGCGGGCCAACCAGCCCACCGCCGCCGAGCTCATCCTCGATTATCTCTCCCTGGAGTACAACGAGACGATCATGGCCGCCGCCGGGCACCAGGCGGAAAAGGCCAAATACGACGCCGTCGAGAAGTACAAAGGGAAGTACATCGCCATCGTCGAAGGGTCGATCCCGATGGCCGACGGCGGCGTCTACTGTACCGTCGCAGGCGAGAGCGCCCTCGATGTCGCGCGCAAGGTCTGCGGCAGCGCCGCAGCGACCATTGCGGTCGGGACCTGCGCAGCCTACGGCGGCATTCCGGCCGCCGCTCCCAATCCGACCGGGGCCGTCTCCATCAGTCGTGCCGTTCCCGGGGCAACGGTCATCAATCTGCCCGGCTGTCCCCTGAACGCCGACAACCTCACCGCCGTCATCGTCCACTACCTGACCTTCGGCCGGCTTCCGGCGACCGACTCCTTTGGACGCCCTAGGTTCGCCTACGGCAAGCGCATTCATGACAACTGCGAGCGCCGCTCCCACTTCGACGCCGGCCAGTATGCGGAGAGCTTCGGAGACCCCGGGCACCGTCAGGGGTGGTGTCTCTACAAGCTGGGGTGCAAGGGGCCGCAGACCTATCACAACTGTCCAACCGTGCGCTACAACGAGGGAACGAGCTGGCCCGTCATGGCAGGGCACGGTTGTATCGGCTGCTCCGAACCGGCGTTCTGGGACACCATGAGCCCGTTCTACCGGCGCCTTCCCCAGGTGCCGGGCTTCGGAGTGGAAGCGACCGCCGACAAGATCGGTCTGGGGCTTGCGGCGGCGACCGCCGTCGCCTTTGGAGCCCACGGAGTTGCCAGTGCCCTGCGCAAGGGAGATGCGCATGAAACCGATAAGGTGAAAGAGGAGGAATAAGCCGATGAGCAAGAAGATCGCTGTCGACCCGGTAACCCGTATCGAGGGCCACCTGCGCATCGAGGCACAGATCGAAGGGGGGCGCATCGTCGATGCCTGGAGCTCCTCCACGGCCTTCCGCGGCATCGAAACGATCCTGAAGGGACGCGACCCCCGCGACGCCCATCATTTCACCCAGCGTTTCTGTGGTGTGTGCACCACGGTCCATTCGATGGCAAGCATCCGCTGCGTCGAAGACGCTCTTGGAATCCAGATTCCCGACAACGCCCGCCTGATTCGCAACCTGATCATGGGGATTCAGAACGTCCAGGACCACGTCATTCACTTCTATCACCTGCACGCCCTCGACTGGGTCGATATCGTGAGCGCCCTCTCGGCCGATCCGGTCCAGACGGCAAAGCTGGCGCAGTCGATTTCCGACTGGCCCAAAAACAGCCCCACCTATTTCAAGCAGGTGCAGGACCGGGTCAAGGCCTTCGCCGGCACGGGACGCCTCGGGCCTTTCCAGAACGCCTACTGGGGTCATAAAGCCTACCGACTCCCACCCGAAGCCAATCTCATGGCTGTCGCCCATTATCTCGAGGCGCTCGAGTGGCAGAAGGATATCATCAAGGTCCACGCCATCCTCGGCTCCAAGAACCCGCACCCCCAGACATTTCTCGTCGGCGGGATGTCGATCCCCGTCGACCCCGACAGCCAGAACGCCATCAACGCCGACAAGATCGCCCACATGCGCAAGCTGCTGCGCAGCGCCCGCGCATTCGTGGAGCAGGTCTATATTCCTGATCTGCTGGCGGTGGCTTCCTTCTACAAGGAGTGGGCCGGCATCGGAGGCGGGGTCGGCAACTTTCTCACCTACGGCGATTTCCCCATGGACAACGCCGGAGGAACCGACTCCTTCTACTTTCCGCGCGGGGTGATCATGGCCAAGGATCTCTCCCGGGTCCTTCCGATGGATCAGGAGAAGATCACCGAATACGTCACCCGTTCCTGGTACACCTACAGCGGGGGCGACGACAAGGGGCTTCACCCATACGATGGAGAGACGAGTCACCGCTACACCGGCCCCAAGCCGCCGTACGAGTTTCTCGATACCGAAGGCAAGTACAGTTGGGTCAAGGCGCCGCGCTACGATGGTGCACCGATGGAAGTTGGTCCCCTGGCCCGTATGGTGATCGGCTACGCCGCCGGACACCAGGAGATCCAGGAGACGGTGAATTTCGTCCTGAACAAGCTGGGAGTCGGACCCGAGGCCCTTTTCTCCACCCTCGGCCGCACCGCCGCCCGAGGGATCGAGACCCTTCTGCTGGCGCAGAAGAACGAACTCTGGCTCAATCAGCTTGCCGACAACATGGGGCGCGGCATCCTCGAGGTCCATAATGGCTACCGGTGGGATCCGTCCACCTGGCCGAGGGAGGCCCGGGGGTTCGGCTACCATGAGGCCCCCCGCGGCGCCCTGGGACATTGGGTGCGCATTGAAAGGGGGGCCATCGCCAATTTTCAGGCGGTCGTCCCCTCCACCTGGAACGCCGGTCCCCGCGATGCAGCAGGACAGATGGGGCCATATGAGGCTTCCCTCGTCGGGACGCCGGTGGCCGATCCCGAGCAGCCCCTGGAGATTCTGCGCACGATTCACTCCTTCGACCCCTGCCTCGCCTGCGCCGTGCATGTTCTCGACGGCAAGGGGACGGAGATCGTCAGAGTGAAGGTGTTATAACTGCCGGGACGCGGAATGCGGGACGCCGAACGCGGAATGCAGATCTTTTCCGGTTTTCGCGCACCTCGCACCGCGCCCCGCATCCCCTGGAGGTTTCCCATGCTCGAAATCCGCTACGTCTGGGAATGGCCGGTGCGCATTACCCACTGGATCAACGCCCTTTGCATCGTCGTGCTGGCGGTTACCGGCATCTACATCGGCAACCCCTTTCTCCTGGCGCCCTCCCCCGATGCTTTTGTCATGGGATGGGTGAGGTTCATTCATTACGTATTTGCCTACCTGTTCACCGTCTCCATGGTGGCGCGCATTATTTGGCTCTTTATCGGGAACCAGCACGCTTCCTGGAAAGCATTCGTTCCCTGGGCCTTCAGCAAAGGGCGCGAGAACATGTGGGGGACATTCAAGTATTACACGTTCATCGAAAAGAAAGTTCCCTATGTCGTCGGGCACAACGCTCTGGCGGCGGCGGCCTATTCGCTCGTTTTTGCCCTGTTTCTGGTACAGATCGTCACCGGCTTCGCCCTTTACGGCCAATATCAGCCCGGCAGTTTCTGGGACGTGATCTTCGGGCCACTTTTCGGCCTGTTCAGCTCTCCCGGGGTACGTCTGACGCATCATGTCGTGACCTGGCTTCTTATCGGGTTCGCCATCCACCACATCTACAGCGCCTGGCTGATGGACATCAAGGAGAAGAACGGAACACTCTCCAGTATTTTCAGCGGGTACAAGTTCATGAATCCGGAGGATCTCAAGTGAGCATCCTCATCCTCGGCCTCGGCAACGCGGTCATGACCGACGATGCCTTCGGCTCCCGGGCGGTGGAAGCCCTTGCTGCCCGCTACCGTTTTCCCGAAGAGGTGGTTCTTCTGGACGGAGGAACCTTGGGACTCGACCTTCTTCCCCGCTTCGAGGGGGTCGATCGCCTTCTGATCCTCGACGCCATCGACATGGGGGCGACTCCCGGGACCTCTTTCCGCCTGGTAGGGGAGGAGGTCCCGAGGGCCTTTGCCAGCAAGCTCTCGGTGCATCAGATGGGGGTTCAGGACCTCCTTGCGGTTGCTGAACTGCAGGGCAATCTCCCGAACGAACTCGTCGTATGGGGGGTGCAGCCGTCTTCCATCGAAATGGGGCTTGAGCTGAGCGCACAAGTCCGCAGCGCTCTGCCCGAGGTGATCGAGAGAGTGAGAGGGGAACTTCAGGGGTGGGGAGTCGAGTTGCAGCCGATATTCTAAAAAATTTTTAAAATATTTTGTTTCGTGAAAACACCGCCTTAGCTCCTGGGCGGTGTTTTTTAATTTGACTTTTTGTTTTTTTATTTTAAATAAAGTCGCTATGATGTTCGGCAGGCTTGAGAAGAACCGCAGCGCAGACAGTTCTCAAAAATTGTCCAGGTCATTATCTCGAGCATTTGTGTATGTTCGCGGGTCCCATCGAACCGCCGGCGGAGTCGGCGGTCCACATCAATTCCAACGCAGGGGGTAGGGGAAAAACAATGGAAGCACAGAAACTGGCAGTGGTCACCGCAGCAGGAGAAATCGATGCCAAGACGCTCGGTCTGAAGAGCGTTGGACGAATCTACCGCAATCTCGGTTATGATGAACTCTTCGAGCACGAAAGCCGCAATGCCGAAGGGAAGGTCTCAGCCAACGGAACGATGATGGTCGATACCGGAAAGTTCACCGGCCGATCTCCCAAGGACAAATATTTCGTCCGGCAGTCGCCGTCGAGCAAGAACATCGCATGGGGGAAGCACAACCAGCCGGTTGCCCCAGAGATTTTCGACGAACTCTATGCCGAGGTGACCGATTATCTCTCCGGCAAAGACCTCTATGTGACCGACGGTTTCTGCGGCTCCAACGAGAAGACCCGCAAGCAGGTGCGTTTCATCACTGAATTTGCCTGGCAGTCGCATTTCGTCAAGAACATGTTCATTCGCCCGGAAGCGGCTGAGCTCGATGATTTCGTCCCCGAGTTCACCGTTTACAACGCCAGCAACCTGCCGAACAGGAACTGGGAGCGTCACGGGCTGAACTCCGAGGTTTTCATCATCTTCAACGTCGAGAAGAACGTCGCCATCATCGGCGGCACCTGGTACGGCGGAGAGATGAAAAAAGGCATCTTCACCATGATGAACTACTGGCTGCCGCTGCAGGGGATTCTCTCCATGCACTGCAGCGCCAACGTCGGCAAGGACGGGGACGTCTGCCTCTTCTTCGGGCTGTCCGGCACCGGCAAGACGACCCTCTCCACCGACGCCCGGCGCAAGCTCATCGGCGACGACGAGCACGGGTGGGACGACGACGGTATCTTCAATTTCGAAGGGGGGTGCTACGCCAAGTGCATCAACCTCTCGGCCGACAGCGAGCCGGAGATCTACGCCGCAATCCGCCGTCATGCCCTTCTGGAAAACGTTGTGGCCGACGAGGACGGGGTGATCGATTTCGACGACCGCTCCAAGACCGAGAACACCCGCGTCTCCTACCCGATCGATCACATCGACAACCACGATCCGACCCTCAGGGCCGGCCACCCCAAGAACATCATCTTTCTGACCTGCGACGCCTTCGGCGTGCTCCCCCCCGTCTCCAAGCTGACGAAGGAGCAGGCGATGTACTACTTCCTCTCCGGCTACACCGCCAAGGTGGCCGGCACCGAGCGCGGCGTCACCGAGCCCCAGGCGACCTTCTCGGCCGGATTCGGCGAAGCGTTCCTCCCCCTGCATCCGACCGTCTACGCCAAGCTCCTCGGCGAGAAGATGGAGAAGCACGGCGTGAACGCCTACCTGGTCAATACCGGATGGACCGGCGGCGGCTACGGCGTCGGCAAGCGCATGAGCATCAAGGCGACACGCGCCTGTATCAACGCCATCCTCGACGGAAGCATCGAGGAGGCGGAGTTCGATCAGACCCGCTGGTTCCGCCTGAACATCCCCAAGGGCCTTCCCGGAGTCGACAGCGCCATTCTCAACCCCCGCAACGCCTGGGCGGACAAGGAGAAGTTCGACGCCACCGCCAACAAGCTCGCCGGGATGTTCATCGAGAACTTCAAGAAATACATCGTCGCCGGAGACGATTTCGACTTTACCCAAGCCGGACCGAGGTTCTGATGCTTGTGTCCGGAAACGGTCCTTTTCCGCAATCTCTGCGTCAAATCCGCGGCTTTGCTTGTGCGGCGCACTGATGTACGTCTCCGCGCAAATCCTGGATTTCCTTGACCTTGCGAAAAATTACTCGTTTCCGAATCAGAAACTGATTCCTCCGCTCACCAAAAGGGCGGCCTCAAGAGGGGCCGCCCTTTGTACGGGATGAGGCCGGCGGGGCGGAAGTGGAGGAAAGGCCTCCATCCGACGCAGCCTCGAAACCCAATAAAAAGGGGCGGCCCTTCCGGAACCGCCCCGTTTCCTTTTTATCAGCTCGATGTGCAGATTACTCGTTCCATCCCTCGGGATGCACGTCTCCGATCTGCTCCCAGTGCTCGGGCGAGCGCCAGAGGCTAGAGGTGATGAGCTCGCGGATGTGCAGGAACTCCTTGGGCATGCGATCGAAAAGCTTCATGAATAGCTCCTCATGGGCCACCAGTTCCTCGTTCCACTGGTCGCGGTCGACGGCCATCATTTCGTGGAACTTCTCGCGGCTGATTTCGAGACCATCCCAGTCGATGTCCTGGTAGCGGGGCATCCACCCGAGGGGGCTCTCCACAGCGCCGGTGCGCCCGGTGACGCGCTCGACGACCCATTTGAGCACGCGCATGTTCTCGCCGTAGCCCGGCCAGACGAACTGGCCGTTTTCATCCTTGAGGAACCAGTTGACGCTGAAGATGCGCGGGGGACGGGCGATAGTGCGGCCGAACTGCAGCCAGTGACTGAAGTAGTCAGCCATGTGGTAACCGCAGAAGGGGAGCATGGCGAAGGGGTCGCGGCGCACGTTGCCGGTGGCGCCGACGGCGGCCGCCGTGGTTTCCGACCCCATGGTGGCGGCCAGATAGACGCCGTAGCTCCAGTTGAAGGACTGGTAGACCAGAGGGATGGTGTTCTTGCGCCGGCCTCCGAAAATGAAGGCGGAGATGGGCACCCCCTTGGGGTTCTCCCAGTCCGGGTCGATGGACGGACACTGGGAGGCCGGCGCGGTGAAGCGCGCGTTGGGGTGGGCGGCGGGGCGGCCGCAGCCGGGAGTCCACTCCTTGCCCTGCCAGTCGATGAGTCTGGGGGGGGGCTCGTCGGTCATTCCTTCCCACCAGACGTCACCGTCGGGGGTCAGCGCCACGTTGGTGAAGATGGTATTGGCGCCGCACGATGCCATGGCATTGGGATTGGTCTTGGCGTTGGTGCCGGGAGCGACGCCGAAATAGCCGTATTCGGGGTTGATGGCGTAAATCTTGCCATCGGAGCCGGGCTTGATCCAGGCGATGTCATCGCCGATGGTGGTCACCTTCCACCCTTTTTCCTGGAAGCCCTTGGGCGGGATGAGCATGGCGAAATTGGTCTTGCCGCAGGCGCTGGGGAAGGCGGCGCCGACGTAGGTCTTCTCCCCTTCGGGCGATTGCACGCCGAGGATCAGCATGTGCTCGGCCAGCCACCCCTCGTCCTTGCCGATCTTGGAGGCGATGCGCAGGGCCAGGCACTTCTTGCCGAGCAGGGCATTGCCACCGTAGCCCGAGCCGAAGGACCAGATGGAGCGCTCCTCGGGGAAGTGGACGATGTACTTTTCGGGATTGCAGGGCCAGGCACTGTCCTTTTGCCCCGGCTCGAGCGGTGCGCCGACGGAGTGCAGGCAGGGGATGAACTCGCCGTCTTCGCCGAGCACATCCAGCACGGCCTTGCCCATGCGCGCCATGATGCGCATGTTGATGGCCACATAGGGAGAGTCGGAGATCTCGACCCCGATCTTGGCGATAGGAGAGCCGAGCGGCCCCATGCTGAAGGGGATGACGTACATGGTGCGCCCTCGCATGCACCCCTTGAAGAGCTCGTTGAGTTTCTCCTTCATCTCCTTGGGGTGCATCCAGTTGTTGGTCGGCCCGGCGTCATGTTTGGAGATGCTGCAGATGTAGGTGCGGTCTTCGACGCGGGCGACGTCGATGGGGTCCGACCATGCCAGATAGCTGTTGGGGCGCTTCTGCGGATTGAGCTTACGGAAGGTGCCGCTTTCGACGAGCAGATTGCAAAGCTTGTCATATTCCTCTTGGGAGCCGTCGCACCAGTGGATGCGCGCCGGTTCGCAGAGGGCAGCCATTTTGTCGACCCATTTGAGCAGTTTTTCGTTTTTCGGAACCTCAAAACTCATAGGTTACCCTCCGTATATCGGGTTATAGGCCTCTGAAGACGGCTTCGAATCGAACCTTCAAAGGAAGCCGGATTTTTAAGGAAACTTACTATACATTAAGGAAAGCGGCTTTTCCAAGCAGAAAAGGTCCTCCTCGATCAAGGCGCCAGGAGCCACGTTCGCCGAGGGACAAGGGCTGTTGCTATGGGGGGTTGGCCCTGTGCGGCGGGTTGATAAAGCTGCTTTGTATGAGAATCGGTTCCAGGACAGGGGAAGATGCCCACAAGCTTCGTTTTTTACCGCAATTAAAATCCTGGGATGTCTTCAACTGGAGGGTTTTTTCAGGCAATCTCCTCAGGGCTTTCAACGATGGACGATTTCTGCGACACTGGTGACATGGAAAATCCTCGCGAAAAGTGGAACCGCCATTGGGGTGAACGCGCGGAGGGCGGGGGTGAGCCCGATCTGTGGCTTCTTCGTGCACTTCCGCTCCTTCCGTCCCCCGGGAAGGCTCTGGACATCGCCTGTGGCGCCGGCCGAAACGCCCTCTTTCTGGCCGAGCGCGGCTGGGCGGTGACCGGAATCGATATCTCCGAAGAAGGACTCGCACTGCTTGATGCCGAAGCGGGCCGCAGGGGTTTGCCGCTCAACACGGAGCGCATCGACCTGGAGGCCGAACCGCTCCTTCCATCAGGTCCCTTCGATCTCGTCCTTCTCCTCTTCTATCTGCAGCGCAATCTCTTCCCCGCGATCCTCTCGTCGGTGCGGCCGGGAGGAGTGGCCGTGGTGCGCACCTTCAGCACCGCCGGCGATTTTCCCGGCGGACCGGGAAACCCGGATTTTTCCCTTCGTCCCGGAGAGCTGCTGCAGATCTTCGCGGGGTGGGAGGTCCTTATGCACGAGGAGGGGGTGGAACCCGCGAAGAGGGGAGGGGGACTTGCGGGGATCGTCGCACGTCGCCCGCCCCTTGGCCGAGGCTTCGGCGGGCGGGCCCCCGGTTCCGAGCCCTGAGATGTGCCTGATCGTTTTTGCCTGGAAAGAGCACCCGGAGTTTCCTCTGGTGGTCGCGGCCAACCGGGACGAATTCACCGATCGTCCCACGGAGCCCGCCTCCTTCTGGCCTGACGCCCCTCACCTTCTCGCCAGGCGCGATCTGGTCGGCGGCGGCGCCTGGCTCGGGATCACCCGCACCGGGAGGTTTGCGGCGATCACCAACTACCGCGACCCCTCCCTGCGACGATCCGGCGCCCCCTCCCGGGGGAGACTGGTGAGCGATTTTCTCCTCGGAAGCGAGCCGGTCGGCGAGCACCTCGAGCGCCTCGCGAAACGCGCCGCCGATTACGCCGGATTCAATCTGCTCGCCTCGGACGGCCGCGACCTCTTCTATCTTTCCAATCTCCAGGGGGAAGCGCACCCCCTTCTCCCTGGCATCTACGGCCTCAGCAACGGATTTCTCGATACTCCCTGGCCCAAAGTCGCCCGCGCACGCGCCGCTTTCGAGGCCGCTCTGGAGTCCCCCGGCGGTCCCGATCCGGAAGCTCTGTTCTCCGTTCTGCTCGACACGACGCGACCGCCTGACGACGAGCTCCCCCGAACCGGCGTCGGGCTCGAATGGGAGCGTCTTCTCTCTACCCCCTTTATCGCCGCCCCCGGATACGGCACACGCTGCTCGACGATTCTTCTCGTCGACTCAGCGGGCACGGTCATATTCCGCGAGCGCACCCACACCCCAGGTGCTCCGACTCCCCATACGGAACGCTCTTTCCGATTTCGCCTGGATGCGTGAGCCCCATCGCTCTTGCGTCTGGACAAGTGCGCGCAGTTTCTGTATTTTGGCGGGAGGGCACAGCGCCCTTGAATATTAAAAGTTTCCATCCGGCGCATGCGCCGGATTTCCGGAGGACCCTGTGGACAAGAGCGGCGACAAGAAGGACCTGTACATCCCCGAGGAGCTCCCCCTTCTTCCCGTCCGGGACGTGGTCATCTTTCCCTATATGATCCTGCCCCTCTTCGTGGGGCGTGAGAAGTCGAATGCCGCGGTCGAGGCCGCCCTGAGCCGCGACCGCCTGATTTTCCTGGCGACCCAGAAGGAGATGGCCGACGAAGAGCCCGCCCCTTCGGACATCTACACCCTGGGGACGGTGGCCATGATCATGCGCATGCTCAAGCTCCCAGACGGGCGGGTCAAGATACTGGTGCAGGGGCTCGCAAAGGGGCGTCTTAAAGAATTCGTCGCCGAGGATCCCTTCTTCTCCGTCAAGGTGGAGCGGGTGCTCGAGCCCCCCATGGCCGAAATCACCATCGAGATCGAGGCTCTCATGCGTACCGTGCGTGCGCAGCTCAATCAGCTCCTCGGCATGGGGCGCTCTCTTCCGGCCGAAGTCCAGGTCGTGGTGGAGAGCGTCGAGGACCCTGGGAGCCTGGCCGATCTCATCGCCAGCAATCTCGGGCTGAGGGCGGGCCAGGCCCAGGACATCATCGAGATCCTCGACCCGGTGGAGCGCCTTCTGCGGATCAAGGACATCCTGGCCAAGGAACTGGAGTTGACGACGGTCCAGGCCCGCATCCAGAACCAGGCCAAGGAGGAGATGGGGAAGAGCCAGCGCGAATATTTTCTGCGCGAACAGCTTCGCGCCATTCAGGCCGAGCTCGGAGAGGCCGACGGGCGAACCGAGGAGATTGCCGAACTGCGCGAAAAACTCAGGAAAGCCAAGCCCCCTGCGGAGGTGAGGAAGGAGGCCGAGCGGCAGCTTCGGCGCCTTGAGACGATGCACCCCGAAGCGGCCGAGTACTCGATGCTGCGCACCTATCTCGACTGGATCGTGGAGCTCCCCTGGAGTCGCTCGACCCGCGACAACCTCGATCTGAAGAAGGCGCGCACTGTTCTCGACGAGGACCATTTCGACCTGGAGAAGATCAAGGAGCGCATCCTCGAGTTTCTGGCGGTGCGCAAGCTCAAGAAGGAGCTCAAGGGACCGGTGCTTTGCCTCGTCGGCCCTCCCGGGGTGGGAAAGACGAGCCTCGGCAAGTCGATCGCCAGAGCCTTGGGGCGCAAGTTCGTCCGCATCTCCCTGGGGGGGGTGCGCGACGAGGCGGAGATCCGCGGCCATCGGCGCACCTACGTCGGCGCCCTGCCGGGGCGCATCCTGCAGGGGATCAAGCAGGCCGGAACGAACAACCCCGTCTTCATGCTCGACGAACTCGACAAGGTGGGGGCCGATTTCCGAGGAGACCCTTCGGCGGCTCTCCTCGAGCTTCTCGATCCGGAGCAGAACCACGCCTTTTCGGATCACTACATCAATCTCCCCTTCGATCTGTCCAACGTCCTGTTCATCGCAACCGCCAACATCATGGACCCGATCCCCTCGGCGCTCAAGGACCGGCTCGAGGTTTTGCGCCTGTCGGGGTACACCGCCGAGGAGAAGCTCGCCATCGCCCGGCAGTACCTCATCCCGCGGCAGCGCGATGCCAACGGGCTCAAGGAGCCCGACGTGCGTTTCACCGATCCGGCTGTCCTGAAGCTGATCACCGAATACACCGCCGAGGCCGGGCTGCGCAATCTGGAGCGGGAGATCGGCAAGATCTGCCGCAAGGTGGCCAGGCGTTTCGCCGAGGGGAAGGCGAATCCAGTGTCGGTGACGGAGAGCGGCGTACGACGCTATCTCGGGGCGCCGAGGTACCTTCCCGAAGAGGAGAGGCGCGAAAGCGAAATCGGGGTGGCGACGGGGCTTGCCTGGACCGAGGTGGGAGGGGAAATCCTCCACGTGGAGGTGACGACGATGAAGGGCAAGGGAGAGCTGATCCTCACCGGACACCTGGGGGACGTGATGAAGGAGAGCGCCCAGGCCGCCCTTTCGTATGCCCGGGCGCACGCGCCCGAATTCGGCATCGACCCCGACGTCTTCGCCGAGCGCGCCATTCACGTCCATGTTCCCGCAGGCGCCATCCCCAAGGACGGACCGAGTGCGGGTGTGACGATGGCCACCTCACTCATATCGGTGCTGTCGGGGCGAAAGGTGAGAAAGGAGGTGGCGATGACGGGCGAGATCACCCTGCGCGGCAAGGTCCTGCCCATCGGAGGGCTCAAGGAGAAGGCTCTGGCGGCGGTGCGCGCTCACATCGAGACGGTCATCATCCCCCGGCGAAACGAGAAAGATCTCGAGGAGATCCCCCGCCATCTGCGCAAAAAGCTGCGCTTCGTCGCCGTCGGCGTCATGGAGGAGGTCCTGGCCGAAGCGCTGGAGCCAAAGGCATGAGTTTTGCAGAAATAAGCTCCATCGGGGAGTTCGGTTTGATCGAACGCATCCGCAGGGCTGCCCCCTCGGCGGCTTCGCTGCGAGTGGGGATCGGGGATGACTGCGCCGCGCAGGCGCCGGTGCCCGCAGAACTGCTGCTGACCACCACCGACATGCTCATCGAGGAGGTTCATTTCCGCCGCGCATGGACCGATCTGCACCGTCTCGGGCGAAAGAGCGTTTCAGTCAACATCAGTGATATCGCGGCCATGGGCGGAGCGCCCAAGACGCTCTTTCTGGCGCTCGGGCTCCCCTCCGCGATGACAGTGGCGGAGGTCGACGAATTCGCGGCCGGGTTTCTCGAAGCCGCCGCCGAGTACGGGGCCGTTCTGGCGGGAGGCGATACCTGCCGTTCTCCGGGGCCGCTGCTCATCTGCGTCACCGCGCAAGGAGCGGTCCCCGAGATGCAGCTCGTTTCGCGCGCGGGCGCCCGGGAAGGCGAGGCCGTTTACGTTTCCGGCACGCTGGGAGACAGCGCTCTGGCTCTGCGGATGTTGCAGAAGGGACAGACCCCCTGCGCCGCCATCGCCGGGCGCCATCACGATCCCCGCGCGCGCACCGAGCTCGGACGCGCTCTGGCCGAAGGGGGGATCGCCTCAGCGATGATCGACGTCTCCGACGGCCTGCTCGCCGACCTCGGCCATATCCTCAAAGCATCGGGCGTCGGGGCGCTTCTCGACGAAGAGAGCCTGCCGCTCTCTTCGTCGTTTCGAGAGGCTTTCGTTGCCGACCCCGAGGTGCTCCAGCTCGCACTGAGCGGCGGGGAGGACTACGAACTTCTCTTCTGCACCCCGCCGCACAAAGAAGGGGAGATTGCGGCTCTTTCCGCAGCGCTCTCTTTACCGCTCACGAGGATTGGGGAGATTCGACCCCCTTCGGAAGGCTTTTCGCTTCGTCACCGGGACGGCAGCTCCCGCCCGGTCGGCTCCAAGGGGTTCAGCCATTTTAACGCCGGGTGAACCGGTTTTTTCGCGCCTTTCGGCGCCACGGGCGCACCGAAGCCCTGTGTGCATAGAGAGATCGATCTTGAGTTGACATCCGGGGAGCCCCTTCATGCTCCCCCGATCAAAAGGAGCGCAAGGCCATGCGTGTCTGCATCAGCCACAAGTTCATCATGGGGTTCATCCTTGTGGTCGGTTCCATCGTCCTGTTCGGTCTGCTCGTCCCGCATCTTGGAATTCCGGAGGAAGCGCGCCAGCTCTTCACCATCGCCTGTGCGCTCCTGATCGGTCTTTTGCTGGGGTGGTTCTTCTCCAAGGCCTTCACCGCCAACATCCGCACCATCACCAATGCAGCGGAAAACCTCAGCCGCGGCGACCTCTCCAACGACATCTCCCTTCGTCCCACCCGTCTGGTCGACGAAACCCACGACCTGGCGGCTTCGCTGAACGGCGTCACCGCCAGCCTTCGCGAACTGGTCGGTTACATCCGGGCCTCCTCCGTCAAGGTGACCGAGGCGGCCAGAGCCCTTTCGGTCACCTCGACCCAGGTGACCGCTTCGGCCCACGAGGTGGGAAGAGCCATCGATCAGATCAGCCGGGGGGCGGAGACCCAGTCGAGAATGGTGGAGGAGTCGTCCCGCACGACCAAGGAGATGGCTTCTTCCATCGATCTGGTCGCCGGTTCGGCCAAGAAGGTGGCGGCCTCGGCCGACGACTCCGTGCTGACCGCACAGAAGGGGGGGGAGACCGTCCGGACGACGCTTCAGCTCATGAAACAGGTTCTCGACGAGGTCGATCGAATCGGGCAGAAGATGCTGTCCTTCGGGATGCAGGTGCAGAAAATCGGGAAGATCGTCGAGGTGATCACCGGCATTGCCCAGAAGACCAACCTGCTGGCATTGAACGCCACCATCGAAGCCGCCCGCGCCGGCGAGGCGGGGCGGGGGTTTGCCGTCGTTGCGGAGGAGATCAGCAAGCTGGCCGACTCCACGGGGCTTTCGGCTGGTGAGATCACGGAGCTCGTCGAACTGATCCGCGAGGAGAACCGCAACGTGCAGGGGGCGATGAACGAGACGATGCTGCGCATCGACGCGGGGCGCAGAGCCATCGATTCGACGGGCGAGGCGTTCGAGGAAATCGTCGGCAACGCTCTCGACACCCAGGGGAAGGCCGTACGGATATCAGAGCTTGCCCAGGAGCAGACGCGCGGGGCGGCGAGCATGGTTTCCATTATCGACGAGATCTCTCGGGTCGTCACGGAAAACGCAGCCGCCACCGAGGAGGTCTCGGCAGCCACCGACGAGCAGTCGATGAGCATGGAAGAGCTGGCACGCTCGGCCCAGGAGCTCGCCGGCCTCGCCGAAGAGCTCCTCGACCGGGTGAGCCGGTTTCGGCTCGAAGTGCAGCAGAGGTAGGGTGTGGACCATTTTCTCCTTCTGGGGCTCGGCGAGGCGACCTACGCCATTGAGGTCGGTAAAATCAAAGAGATCGTCGAGTCTCCCACGGTTCATTTCGTTCCGCGGGCCCCTGCCTGCTTCGTCGGCGCCATCAACGTGCACGGCACCGTTTTTCCCGTCCTCGACCTGCCGGTCCATCTCGGTTATACGGGAAGCGCCCGTGATCATCGCATCGTCGTGCTTGCACCGGAGGTCTGCACCCTCGCACTGACAGTGAGCCGGGTCGGCCGGATCGTTCCGTGCGATCCGGAGAGGTTTCTTCCCACTCTGGAGCAGCGTGCGGTCGATTCTTTCGGACGCGCCCAGTTCGAACGGGCGGGGGAACTCGTCTACGTTCTGGATCTTCCCCGTCTGATTTCAAGTCTTACATTCTGAAAAAGGGTCGAAGGGAATGGCTCACCGGGTGCTCATTGTCGACGATGCCCTCTTCATGCGCACGATGCTGCGAGACATTTTCGTGCTCGGCGGCTTTGAAGTTGCCGGGGAAGCGAGCGACGGTGCAGAGGCGGTGAGGATATACCGCGCTTTACGCCCCGACCTGGTGACGATGGATCTGGTCATGCCGAACAAGAGCGGTATTGAGGCTCTCGTGGAGATCTGCGCCGAGGATCCCGACGCCTGCATCGTGATGTGCAGCGCCCTCGGTCAGGAGGATCTCGTCCGCAAAGCCGTGCAGGCAGGAGCGACCGATTACATCGTCAAGCCTTTTCGGCAGGAGCGCGTTCTGGATGTGGCGAAAAGGGCCTTGAGCAAGGGTGAAGGCTAAAGATGAAGAGGATGAGGACCGAAATTTCTCTCTCCAGGATTTTCGGGTGACCGATGGATATGTCGAAATATCGGGAGATGTTTCTCTCCGAGACCAAAGAGCACATCAGGAACATGAGCCGGATCGTCCTGGATGTGGAAGGGGGCGAGATCGACGGTGAATCGATCAATGCCCTCTTTCGCGCCACCCATTCGGTCAAGGGGATGGCGGCTTCCATGGGATACGAGCGGATGGAGGCGCTCGCTCATTACCTGGAGAGCGCTCTCGACCGGTTCCGTTCGAGCGATGGGGCGCCTTCCGGGACGGCCGATCGGCTTCTGCAGGGGCTCGATCTGCTGGAGGGACTGCTGTCCGATATTGCATCCGGACGTTCCGAGCGCGATATCGATGCCTATGTGGGGGCCGAACCCCTGTGCGATTCCCCTTTGCCCGAAGCGCAGCCGTCTCAACCGCTCACGCCGCCGTCCCCGGAGCCTGCTGCAGACTCCGATGAGGCGGAATTTCGCTTCCGCCGTGACGATGCCCTGCGGACCGTGCGGGTCCAGACGCCGGTTCTCGACCACTTCATTGATCTGGCCGGCGAGCTGATCACCAGCCGTTACATGCTGCAAAGCGCCGCCGAGGCGAGGGACTGGGAAGGTCTGCAGCGTGTTATCGAGCAGCAAGGGCGCCTCATCGGCGATCTGCACCACCAGGTGCGCCAGGTGCGCCTGATGCCTTTGGAGAGCCTCACGGGACGTCTGCCGCGCCTGGTGCGCGATCTGGCGCGTCGCAGCGGAAAGGAGATCCGACTGCAGATCGAAGGGGGAGATTTGGAACTCGACCGCGCCATTCTCGAGGCGCTTGTAGATCCGCTGGTGCATCTTGTGCGCAACGCCATCGACCACGGCATCGCCGAACGCGGCACCGTCTCTGTGCGCGCCTGGCGGCAGAAGGATCATTCGGTTGTCGAGATCGCCGATAACGGCAGAGGGATCGACACCGACCTCGTGCTGCAGAAGGCGCTGGCAAAAAACCTCATCAGCCCATCCCTTGCCGCCTCTTTGTCGGAGAGGGAAATCCTTCAACTGATCTGCGCCCCTGGCCTCTCCACCGCATCGGACCTCACCGTGACGAGTGGACGGGGGGTCGGAATGGATGTCGTCAAATCGGCCGTCGAGGGGATGGGGGGGCGTCTGGAGATCGCATCGCGAAAGGGAAAAGGGACGCGCTTCCGGATGCACGTTCCCCTTTCGGCGGCCATTATCCATCTGCTCCTGGTCGACTGCGGTCCGCATCGGCTCGGCATCCCCGTCACCCGCGTGCAGCGCATCCTCGAAGTGCCGACGCAACAGCGCCTCCGGCGCGGGAAGATGAGCTGCTTTGTCCTGGCAGGGGAGGAGATTCCCCTTCTTTCGCTCGGCAAGATCCTCGGGATCGGCGATGTCCGGGCGGCGGAGACCGGCTCGCTGCCGGTGGTTCTCACGGAAATGCGCGGACGCCGGGTTGGACTGGTGGTGGATCGCACCGCCGGCGGACGCCAGGCGTTCGTCAAAGGTTTGTCCTTTCCGCTCGATCAGCTCCAAGGGGTCAGCGGAACGACCATCCTGGGAGACGGACGCATCGTCTTCATCATCGATCCGCAGAGCCTTCTCGATGACCGTTTCAGCCGGGGAACTCGACCGCGCCTGGAGAAGTCGTGTCCGCCGGCGGCCTGAACGAGGGGCGGCTCGGCGCCCTGAAGGATCTCGGAGATTTCGGGATGGCCCACGGGACGACCGCTCTTTCCCGGCTTCTCGGCGCGGAAATTTCGTTCGGAAGGGCGCGGGTGATCCGCAAGGGCACGGGATCTTTTCCCGCGGCGCCCCTCGCCAGCGGGATGATTCTCATCGCCATGGCTCTGGGTGGGGAAGGGAAGGGGACGGTTTTCATCGTCCTTTCCGCTGCGAGCACGCGGCATCTCCTTGCGCATCTTTGCCCCAGTGCGGAGGAAGATGTTCTCCGGAGCGAGCACGGCGTCTCCGCCATCAAGGAGGCCGCAAATATCGCGATCTGCGCCTATCTCAACGCTTTGGGCGAGACGACGGGGATGACGCTCCTTGCGGCGCCTCCGGAACTTGCTCTGCGGCCGAAGAGTCTCGCCTGTCTTCTGTACGGAACAGAGGTTGTCTCTCTTCACTCGTCGTTCTATACCACCGGCTCCGGATGCGGTGCGGTCCGGGGAGACCTCTATTTTCTTCCAGATAAGCCTTTTCTTGAAAAGCTCCTCCTGACTTCCACGCCCCAGGTGTGATAGACTGAGCGACTTGCGACTGATCGCGAAGGCGATCCGGGCGCTCCCCCGATCCGTTCCCTGTTTCCTGCAAAGGAGTTTACATGAAACGCACCCTCGCCCTTTTTGTCACCCTGATGCTCATTGCGGCATCCGCTGCGGCCCAGGACGGGGCGGTCTCTCTTGAGCGCGTCATCCAGGCTTTGGAGGCGCCCTTCGGACAGAAGGGAAAGCCGGGAAGGATCGCCGACTTTCAGGCAGACTTCCGGCAGGAATCGAGACTCGCCTCCCTCGACCGGATGCAGCGCGGCCGCGGCACGGTCGCCGTCAGGTTCGAGCCGCACAGCGCCTCGCAGGCCCCCATGGCGAAATTCCGCTGGGACTACGAACTCCCTGCCCGGCAGGAGATCATTTCCGACGGCCGCACCCTGTGGGTCTATCTGCCGGAAAACCGCCAGGTCATCGAGTCGAAGCTCGACCTTTCGGAAACCCGCCCCGAGGACCCCGTCACCTTTCTGACCGGTCTGGGAAACCTCTCCCGCGACTTTCACATCGAGTGGGCGACGCCCCGCCAGGACAGAGAAGGGAACTGGGCGCTGGAGCTGCGACCCCGCCGCCCCTCTCCCTTGATCGACACCCTTGTCGTGACGGTGCGCAAGGAGGCGCTGAGCGACGCAGCCGCATTCCCCATTCGCTCCACGCTGCTCACCGATCCGGCAGGAAACGAGACCTTCATCGAGTTCGTCGACGTGCGGACCAACCGGGGTCTTGATGAAAAACTTTTCCTCTTCACCATTCCCGCAGGGGTCGAGGTGATCCGCCCCACGGACCAACCCGGTTTCTGAGCACCCCTGCCTGCGCTTTGCCCGTGAAGGGCTTTCGGGGTATCAAGATCGGTCGCTGGGGAAAGAGCAATACGTATCAGCGACCTTAAAATTACATCACAGGAGAGCCGTCATGCCGAGTTTCGATGTCGTTTCAAAGGTCGATATGCAGGAGATCGACAACGCCGTCAACCAGACCGTCAAGGAGATCGAACAGCGCTTCGATTTTAAAGGAACCCATAACGAGGTCACTCTCGAGAAGGACGCCATCGTGCTGCTAGGGGCGGACGATTACAAACTCCAGGCGATCGTCGACATCCTCAAGGGCAAATTGGTGCGCCGTTCGGTCTCGCCCAAGAATTTCGATTACGGCAAGAAGGAGCCCGCCTCCGGAGGGGCCGTACGTCAGCGTGTGGGGATCGTCCAGGGAATAGACAAGGAGAAGGGGAAGGATATCATCAAGGCGATCAAGGACTCCAAGCTCAAGGTCCAGCCCCAGATCATGGAGGATCAGGTGCGAGTGACGGGGAAGAAGATCGACGATCTGCAGGAGGTCATCCAACTCCTTAAAACAAAGGATTTCGGGATCGAGCTGCAATTCGTCAATATGCGCTCTTGATTTTCCGGCCGGAAGCGGTCTTTTTACGCCATCTCTGCGTCAATTTTCAGAATGGTCTTGTGCGGCGTACCGGCGTACGCCTCCGCGCCATTCCTCAATTTCCTTGATCTGACGAAAAAATCCTCGCTTCCGATCCGGAAAATAAACCTTTTAAATTCAGGGGAACACTCTTGAACAAGCAGAAAGTTAGTCTGGTCAGCCTCGGCTGCCCGAAGAACCTGGTCGATGCCGAGGTCATGCTCGGCCATCTGCCGGCCGATCGTTTCGAGATCGTCACCGACGAGGCGCAGGCCGACATCATCATCGTCAACACCTGCTCCTTCATCAAGGAGGCCAAGGAGGAATCGGTCGAGACGATCCTCGAGGTGGCCGACTACAAGGAGAAGGGGCGCTGCCGCACGCTCATCGTCACAGGGTGCCTTCCGCAGCGCTACCGCGAGGAACTCGCCGAAGAGCTCCCCGAGGTCGATCTCTTCATGGGGACCGGGGACGCGCCGCGCATCGTCGAGCTCCTCGACGCCCTGGGTCAGGGCATATCACGCCAGGCGGTGGGGATGCCCGAGTTTCTCTACGACCACGACACCCCCCGGGTGAAATCGTCCCCCTTCTACACGACCTACGTCAAGATCGCCGAGGGGTGCGCCAACCACTGCTCTTACTGCATCATCCCGCAGTTGCGCGGGACGCTGCGCTCGCGCTCTGTGGAGTCGATCGTCTCGGAAGTCAGGCGACTGGTTGGTGAGGGCGTAAGAGAGGTCAATCTCATCGCCCAGGACATCACCGCCTACGGCGCTGACCGCAGCGACGGCGCCCGGCTCGAGGTCCTGCTGAGAGAGCTCGTCCAGATCGAGGATCTGCGCTGGATCCGCCTCCTGTACGCCTATCCCGACGGGGTGAGCGACGAACTGATCGATCTGATCGCCTCGGAGGAGAAGATCTGCAACTATCTCGACCTTCCGCTCCAGCACATCGACGATCAGCTCCTGGCCATGATGAACCGGCGCGTCGACAGCGCGGCGGTCCGCGCGCTGCTCGAGCGTATCCGAAGCCGCATCCCCGACATGACGTTGCGCACCTCCTTCATCGTCGGCTTTCCGGGGGAGACCGACGCGCAGTTCTCCCGCCTTCTCGATTTTGTTAATGAGGGACATTTCGAGCGCGTCGGGGTTTTTCGCTATTCGCGCGAGGAAGGAACGGCGGCGGCGACCCTCCCCGACCAGATCGCCGAGCGGGTCAAGAAGAGCCGCTACCAGAAGCTGATGAAGGCGCAGAGCCGCGTCTCTTTCCGCAAGAACCGCACTCTCGTGGGGCGCATCGAACCGGTGCTGGTCGAGGGATACAGCGAGGAGACCGAACTGCTGCTGCGGGGGCGATCGGCCCGCCAGGCTCCCGACATCGACGGCATGGTCTACATCACGGCGGGGCAGGCCGAGGTCGGCGACATCGTCGCGCTTCGCATCACCGATTCCTCCGAATACGATCTCATCGGCGAGATCGTGGAAGAACAGGAGCCGGAATTGGGGAGCCTGAATCAAGTCGACGAATGAGATCTGAAAGGTTCCGAAAACACGAAAACCGGCCTCACGCGACGACGCGACGACGCAACGTTAAAGTCGAAACGGGGATTGGAACTCTCTCCCGACCGGCTGCCGGCTGCAGGCGGTTTAGCTGAAGATTCTGACTTTCGTCGCGTCGTTGCGTCGTCGCGTGAAACAGGTTTTTTGTTCTTTTAGGGACGACCACAGAACCACCATGAAACGAGCAATCATTCTCCTGCTTGCCCTGGTGATCGTCGCCGCAGTGGCGGGGGTGCGTCTGCGGGGATCAGCCGAGGCGGAGCCTGTCTTCTCCAGCCGCATCCTCATGGGGACGGTGGTCGAGATCACCGCATTCGGGGCCGATCGCAGAGCGACGACGGAAGCGGTGAGGGCCGCCTTCGACGAAATGGCGCGCATCGAAGCTCTCATGGGGCCGGGGGAAGAAAGCGAAACGGTGCGCATCTCCCGCGCATCGGATTTCTCGGAGGTTTCCCCCGAGACGGCCGAGGTCCTCTCCCTCGGACTGGAGGTGTCAGAGCGTTCGCATGGGGCCTTCGATCTGACTCTGGGGCTGCTGAAGGATCTGTGGGGGATCGAGTCGGGATCGCCCCGAATCCCCTCCGACGAGGAGATCCTGAAGGCGCTGGAGGGGACGGGTCCGCAGGCGCTGTCTCTGGAGGGGACGACCGTTGTGAAGAAATCGCCCGGCCTTGGCGTCGATCTCGGGGGGATCGCCAAGGGGTATGCCGTCGACAAGGCCGCAGAGGTCCTGTTGAACGCCGGGATCGAGTCGGCGGCGATCAACGCCGGTGGAGACATGCGCCTTCTCGGCGCCCGCCCCGATCGGCTCTGGCGCATCGGCATACAGGACCCGAGAAAGGCCGATGCAATTCTGGGGACTCTCGAACTTCAGGATATCGCCGTCGTCACCTCCGGCGACTATGAGCGAGCCTTTGAGCACGATGGAGTACGCTACCATCATCTTTTCGATCCCCGTACCGGCCACCCCGCCCGCAACGCCCGCAGCGTCACGGTGATCGCCCCCAGCGCCGTGCTCGCCGATGCTCTCGCGACCGCCCTCTTCGTCCTCGGACCCGAGGAGGGGCTGGCTCTTCTGGCCCATTACCCCGAAGCCGAGGCCCTGGTCGTGGGGGGGGACGGAGAGATGCACCTGACAGAGGGGCTGAAGCGAAAAGCGATATGGCCCTGAGGGATCTTCTCTCCCGAACGACCCTTCTGGACAGGGTGATCGTTCTCGTCCTTTTCGCCGCCGCACTGGCCGGCGCAGCATGGGCGGCAGTCGCTCCGGGTGGGGAGCGTCTGGTGGCCGAGAGCGGCGGGAAAATCGTCTTCACCGCGCCGCTGGGCGCCGATCTCACCTTCACCCTTCCGGGGCCTCTCGGCGAGACCGTCGTGGCGCTACGTGGAGGGGTGGCGCGTATCCTGGATTCCCCCTGCACCCATAAGGTCTGCATCGGAATGGGAGGCGTTTCGCGTGCCGGCGAGATCACGGCCTGCGTCCCCAACCGGCTCCTTCTGCGCGTGGAAGGGGGCAGAGGCCAGGAAGCGGAGTATGACCTCCTCACCCGTTGATCCCCTCATCCTGGAGCGCAGCCGCCGCCGCATTTTTCTGGCTCTCTTCACCGCCCTGGCCGTGGCGCTGCACACCCTCGAGGCCCTTCTCCCTTCGCCGGCGCCCTGGTTTCGTTTCGGCTTCGCCAACATCTTCACCGTCACGGCACTCTTTCTCTACGGCGCCGGTGCAGCCTGGGGGGTGATGCTGGGGCGCGTCGCCGTCGGATCGCTCGTTCTCGGCAATCTTTTCTCTCCCGGATTTCTCCTGTCTCTGAGCGGCGGCGTCTTTGCCACCGCCCTCATGACGATCTCTCGCGCTCTTTTCGGCGTTCGCATCGGTCCCGTGGGCGTCTCGGTTCTGGGAGCCGCCGGCCACGCCACCGGGCAGATCTTCGTCGCCTGGCTTGTGCTGGTGCGGCATGACGGTCTTTGGCGTCTTTTTCCCTTCTTTCTCCTGGTCTCCCTCGTCACCGGCGTGCTGAACGGTTGGGGCGCCGATGCCCTGACCGGGATGCTGCGCAGGCACCGGGCGTTTTCGGAAAGGTTGAGAAAAGATGAGGGATAAAGAGAGCCCGCGCCTGATCGATCGCGGCCGCAATCCGGATCCGGGAGGTGGGAAATGAAAGAGGGTTCTGCTATAATGAGACTTTTCCCACGGGTTGCCCTCAGCGGGACATCTCTTCGAGCTCGGCGCGGCTGAAGGTATATGTTTCCTTGCAGAACTCGCAGGTGACGCTCGTCTGCTCCTCTTTTTGCACGAGATCCTGGATTTCTTCCTTTCCCAGGGCTCTGAGCATCTGGACGACCTGGGTGCGGCTGCAGGTGCAGCGGAAGATCAGATCGGTCCGGGCTTTTTCGTTGAAGGGGATCCCCTCGAAGAGTTGCTCGAGAATCTGCACAGGCGATTGCCCTTCGCGAAGAAGAGCCGAGATGGGGGGAAGCTCCCTGATGCGCTCCTCCACCAGGGCGACCAGCGAGTCGTGTCCCCCCGGCATCGCCTGGATCAGAAATCCCCCTGCGGCCGAGACCTCTCCGGCGGGCTCGAGGTAGACACCGAGCGCCACGGAGGAGGGGACCTGCTCCGAGGTGCTCAGGTACCAGGCGAGATCCTCGGCGATCTCGCTGGTATGCAGAAGGACCGAGCCGCGGTACGGTTCGCCGAAGCCGAGATCCTTGACGACATGCAGGAAGCCGGCGCGGCCGACCGCCCCGGCGATGTCGAGGCGCCCCTCACGCAGGGGGAGCCCGGAGACGGGATTCTTGACCGAGGCGCGCACATGACCGCCGGCGTCGGCCTCGGCATGGAGCTTCTGCAAAGGGCCGATCCCCTCTATCGTCAGCAGGAGGCGCTGATCGTCCTTGAGCTGGCTCCCCAGAAGGGCCGCTCCGGTTGCCAATCGTCCCAGGGCGACGGTCGCCGCCGGATCGGTCCCCTGGCGCAGGCGCATCTGCTCGACCATCTCGGTTGTGACGGCGGCCGAAGCCCGCAGGGTTCCGTCCTGGCTCAGTATGCGAACGAGATGGTCTTGCATTCGGTAAACTCCTGGAATGAAAAAGCTGTCGGACGCCGCGTCCGATCTGTCGGATGAATCGGATCGGTCCGATCCGATTCGGGCGCTCTCGAGGAGAGCACATCAGCAGCGACAAAAAAACTCCCTTTATCCTACTCGAACCCCGATCAACTGACAAGAACCGCCAAAGGAGGGATCACCCATGAAAATCATTCTGCCCGTCGCCGGAAAGGGGACGCGCCTGCGTCCCCACACCCACACCCGCGCCAAATCGCTCGTCCAGGTGGCCGGAAAAACGGTTCTGGAGCACATCATCACCCGCCTCCTCCCCCTGCAGGGGGAGGAGTACGTCTTCATTACCGACGAGAACGGCGCTCAGATCGAGGAGTTCATGCAGAGAAAATTCCCCGGTCTTCCCTGCTCGTATATCGTTCAGAAGGAGCGTCTCGGCCCGGCTCACGCCGTAGCGCTCGCCGCGCCGCGGATCGTTAAGGGCGACGATGTCCTCGTCGTCTTCAACGACACCATCTTCGTCACAGATCTTTCGCGCATTCCCGATCTTTGCGCCGAATGCGACGGTCTGATCTACTCCAAGGAGGTCGAGGATTACCAGAGATTCGGGGTTAACGTCGTGAAGGAGGGTCTCATCGTCGACATGGTGGAGAAGCCCGACACCCCGGTTTCGCGCCTGGCGCAGGTGGGACTGTACTATCTCAGGGACGGCTCCCTTTTTATGGAATATCTGCACAGGACGATCCGGGCCGGCGAAACGGTCAAGGGGGAATATTATCTCCCCTCGGTCTTCATGCGCATGATCGGAGACGGCCTGAGGTTTCGCGCCCCGGAGATCGACGCGTGGCTCGACTGCGGCAAACCCGAGACGCTGCTTGAGACGAACCGCTACCTGCTCGAAGGGCGACATCACAGCCATGGAGAAGTCATCGATTCGGTCCTCATCGAACCGGTCCATATCGGCGAAGGGGCGACGGTGCGCAACTGCATTCTCGGTCCCAACGTCTCCATCGCTTCGGGGTGCCTCATCGAAGAGAGCATACTGCGCGACACCATCGTCAACGCCGACTCCGAAGTGAGCAACATGATCCTGACCGAGACGCTGCTGGGCGACAAGGTGCGCCTTGTCGGCTCTCCGAGAAAGATGAACATCGGGGACCACTCGCTGATCGAGATGGAGGGGTAGGAAGGCGGAGAGGAGTGAGGAGTGAGGGGCTATTCTCCATTCAAAAACAGGGCCTTTTTCTCCTCACCCCTCACTCCTCACTGGATTCATCCTTGTACATAGTGCTGCGTAGATCTTCGCTGCGGCGAGCACTTCTTCGAAGCTCGTCTGCTCGTCGGGGGTGTGGGCGACTTCGAGGGCCCCGGGGCCGAGGATGAGCGGAGAGACGCCGGCCTGGTGGAAGAGGTTGCCGTCCGAATGGGAGCGGAAGGCGTCGAGACGCAACGGACGCCCCAGGCGCGAATAGATGTCGGGGAGCGCCGCGGCCAACGTGTTGTTGGGGGCGAGGAGGTAGCCGGGCGAGGCGAAATTGAAATCTATCTCCAGGTCCAGATCGGCGATCAGGGCCGGCGCTGCGGCCGCGCAGCGCCGGATCGCCTCCTGCACCACGGCCGGGTCCATCTCCGGCGGAAGGTGAAGGTCGATCCACGCCTCGCAGCGGTCCGGAACGACGAATCCGGCCTGTCCCGAGCTCATCTCCCGGATCGAATAGACGATCTCGGAAGTGCTCCTGTCGAAGAGGGGGTCGCGCCCCAGGTGCAGAAGGACCCGCAGCATCGACTCCACAGCGTTGTGACCGAGCTCGGGGAGGGAGGAGTGGATGCGTCTGCCACGGGTGAAAAAGCCGGCCTCCAGGTAGCCGTAGTGGGCGAAGCAGGCGCTCAGCGACGTCGGCTCGCCGATCACAACCCACTCGGGACGCCGGCCGGTTGCGAGGAACGTCGCGCTCCCGTCGCCGCTCTCCTCTTCGCCCACCACGAGAAGAAGCCCTGCCGCAGGTCGTTGCCGAGGGGGGAGGTCGGAGAGTGCGAGGAAGGCCTCGACCATGGCGGCACACCCCCCCTTCATGTCGGCGCTCCCAAGCCCCCGCACGGTGTCTCCCTCTATCCGTGCGCCGAATTCCTCCAGATCCCAGGCCGTCACCGTGTCGACATGCCCGACGAGATAGAGGGAGGGCTCCCCTTCGCCGATGGTCGCCAGCAGATTGTAGCGCTCCTCCTCGACTTCCTGGCGCCGAACCGTCAGGCCGTGCCGCTGCAGGAGGTCCTCCAGGTAGAGCTGGATGTCCTCTTCCTTTCCTGCGGGGGAGTAGATGTCGAGCAGGTCGATGAGGGTGCGGCGCAGGCGTCCTGCATCGATGTCGTCCCAGAGTTCGTCGGGCGGCGTCTTCATCCGGTGTCCGCCTCCTTTTTCTGCGCCTTCTTCTTCGGTTTGCGCCCCAGGTTCAGCGTCATATAGACGTGTTTCTGCACATTGCCGAATCCCATCTTCTGAAAGAAGTTGATGGCAGCGGTGTTCTCGGCATCGGTGTCGATGATGATGATGCGGACCCCCTGTTCCTCCATGCGTCGGCGGATCTCTCGGAAAAGGCGGTTGCCCACTTTCCTCTTCTGCAGACCGCTGCGCACCCCCAGCCAGACGAGATAGCCGTATTTCCACGCGCTGTGATGTTTTTCCACCGTCGTTCCGAGGGCGAACCCGACGATCGTTTCGCCGATCTCCGCCACCAGGCAAAGCTCGCTGTCGGAGTTGAACAGGGTGGTGATCTCGTATTCGTCCCACGTGCGGTAGAGACTGGGGGAATATTCGGCGGTAAAGATGTCCTCGCCGAGATGAAAGACCTTGGAGAGATCGTCAATGCTCATTTCGCGAATTCGCAGCTTCTCTTCACGGGCGGAGCCGTATTCCAGCATCACAGAGTATCCCTCGAGTGGATGAAATCATGCCTTGAAGCGCCCTGTTCATCGGCGGGTCTCGACTGATGAACCTCTACGTCTAAACTATACCAGAACGCTTTCTTGCCCCACGGATAAACCTTCGATATGATGAGTCTTCCATTGATATCCGGCCGCATCCGTTTTGCGACCGCACGACAGGAGCCTACACGTCGCTTATGGAACAGTTTCTCCCCTACCTCCTTCCGCCCCTGCTCGGCGCCTTCATCGGCTATATCACCAACTACATCGCCATCCGCATGCTCTTTCGCCCCTTGCGCCCCTGGCGGGTCTTCGGGGTGCGTGTGCCGCTGACCCCGGGGATCATTCCGGCCAAGCGAGGAGAACTCGCGGAGAAAATGGGAGAAATGGTGGGGGGGCATCTGCTCACTTCCGAGGACGTGGGTCGCACCCTCGCAAGGGAGTCGTTCCGGCGGGAGCTGAGGGGGGCGGTCAACGAGAAGCTCGGGGAATTTCTCGACCGAGAGCTTGGTACGGCCGAATCGCTCGTCCCCCTGGCCTACCGCGAGCGTTTGCGCGACCTGGTCGAGTTGGTGCGCTGGAAGGTGGTCAACGCCGTTTTCGTTTACCTGGAGAGCGACGCCTTCGAGTCGCGCTTAAGAGAATACGTGCAGAGCAAGGGTGAAGAGATCCTGTCGCGCGATCTGGAGAGCTTTCTTTCCCCCGAGCGCTATGACCTTGTGCGAGGCCATCTCGGAGAGCAGATCGGCAGGTTCCTGCAGACCGAAGGGGTAGGCAGGGAGGTGTGCGGCTTCGTCGATGCCCGAGTGGAGCATTTTCTCTCCTCGCATCGTCCGATCCGGGAACTGATCCCCCCCGACATCGCCGAGTTCGTTTTCGCACAGGTGGAGAAGGAGGTTCCTCCGCTGCTGGAAAAATTCGGCGGCCTTCTCTATGATCCGCTTTTTCGCGAAAGGCTGATCGCCCAGTCCCGAGCGGGGATCGAATCGTTTCTCGATTCGCTGGAAGGATTCGCCGGCCTGATCTCCGGATTCGTCAATATGGACAAGCTCTATGCCCGCATCCCCGGCTTTCTCGACCAGGCGAGCGGCGAGATCTCGCGCTGGCTGAGGGAGGAGCGCACCCAGAAACAGATCGCCGAGATGCTTCGCGAGCGAATCGAGAAATTTCTGGACAAATCTCCTCGCAGTCTGGCCGAAAGGCTCTCCTACGAGAAGGTCTCGGAAATCCGCGCGTTCATCTGCGAAAAGGCGCTGGAGACCGTGCGCAGTCCCCGAACGGCCGACCTCATCCTCGCAGGGACCGAGAAGGGGATCGCCGGAATCAAGGACACTTCCTTCGGGGCGCTTGCCGACAAGGTCCTTCCTCCCGGCGCAAAGGAGGAGGCCCTGGAGAGTCTGGCCGACAAGATCCTGGAGGTCCTTCGTGCGCCGGCGGCGCGGCAGACCTTTTCTAAAATCCTGGCGGACCAAAGCGACATGTGGCTCTACGAAAGACCATTGGGTCGCCTCTCTGCAAGGGTTCCTGGAGACATCCGCGAAGAGCTCGAAGAGGGCATCCACCGCCAGCTCGTAGAGGTCCTCAAAAGGGAGGTCCCGCCGCTGGTCGACTCGCTCAACGTCCACCGCATGGTGGCGGAGAAGGTCAACACCCTCGACATGCTCAAGGTCGAAGGTCTTCTGCTGGGGGTAATGCAGGAGCAGTTCAAGTACATCAACCTTTTCGGGGCGCTCCTCGGTTTTGTTATCGGGCTGGCCAACATCATCTTCTTCATCTTCTTGCGGTGACTGGATTCGACCATGCCCGGGCCTGCAGCCGTTGGTCGCTCTCGATACCCGCACCCGCTGAATTATCCGGATAGATCATTCGAATCGCCTGGTCTGCAGGCCATATGCTTCTTTTTCGTGTAAACTGGCAGGATTGTGACGAGCACTCTTCGACGCGAGGAACGCGGCGCTGACCGAAACCTCCATGACATAAAAGAAAGAAGACCGAACTATGATGTCTAGAAAAGAGACGAAGGCCCTCACCCCGTTGCCGAACCTGACGGACCTTCCTCCGCTTGGGATGGACGTGCACAGCCTGGTTGAGGATTTCCGTCGCTACTATACCTATACCTTGGGGCGCGATCGGCACTGCCGCTCGGCTCATTATGCCTACAGCGCCCTGGTTCTGGGCGTTCGCGACAGACTGATGGAGCGCTGGAAGGCGACGCGCTACGCCTATGAAGCGGCCGACGCCCGCCAGGCGTACTATCTCTCGCTCGAGTTCCTGATGGGACGCACCCTCGGGAACGCTCTTCTCAACCTCGGCCTCTCGGGCGACGCGCCTCTGGCGCTTCAGTGCCTGGGGCTCGAGCTCGAGGAGATCGCCGAGGCCGAACACGACGCAGGGCTGGGCAACGGGGGCCTTGGGCGGCTGGCGGCCTGCTTTCTCGACAGTTGCGCCACCTTGAAGCTCCCCGTCACCGGATACGGCATCCGCTACGAGTACGGGATGTTTCGCCAGACGATCGTCGACGGCCATCAAGTCGAGGAGCCCGATCACTGGCTGCGCGAAGGGAATCCCTGGGAGATCGAGCGCCCCGAGTACATCCAGCGGATACGCTTTGGAGGGCGCACCGAATTCTATCGCGATCGCGACGGGGTGCTGCGGGGGCGCTGGGTCGATTCGCGCGACGTTCTCGCCGTCCCCTTTGACATCCCCATCCCCGGTTACGACAACGGCACCGTCAACACCCTGCGCCTCTGGAAGTCCGAAGCGACGGAGGAGTTCGACCTCGGCGAGTTCAACGCCGGGCTTTATCCCGAGTCGGTGGCGGCCAAGAACGCCGCCGAGAACATCACCATGGTCCTGTACCCGAACGACGCCAGCGAAAGCGGAAAGGAGCTGCGCCTTCGTCAGCAGTATTTTCTCGCATCGGCGAGCCTGCAGGATGTGCTCGCACGCTGGATTGGCACGAACGGCGAGGACTTTTCGCGCTTCGCCGAAAAAAACGTCTTTCAGCTCAACGACACCCATCCGAGCTGCTGCGTCCCGGAGCTGATGCGCCTGCTGATGGACGAGCACCGCTTCGGCTGGGACCAGGCGTGGAAGATCACCACGGCCACATTGGCCTACACCAATCACACGCTCCTTCCCGAAGCCCTCGAGAAGTGGCCCGTGCGCCTCTTTCGAACCCTCCTGCCGCGTCTGCTCGAAATCATCTACGAGATCAACGCCAGGTATCTCGCCGAGGTGGCGCGCCGCTGGCCCGGAGATACCGAGCGCCAGAGGCGCATGTCCCTCATCGAAGAGGGGCCCGAGCCGATGGTGCGCATGGCCTATCTGGCCATCGTCGGCAGCTTCTCGGTCAACGGCGTCGCCGCCCTTCATTCGCGACTCCTCACCGAGGGGCTTTTCCGGGATTTCTATGAGCTGTGGCCGGAGAAGTTCAACAACAAGACGAACGGCGTCACCCCACGACGCTGGCTGGCCGGGTGCAATCCGGCCCTCGCCGGGCTGATCAGCGAGAAAATCGGAGAGGGGTGGGTCGCCGATCTCTTTCAACTCGCCCGGCTCGCTCCGCTGGCCGACGACCCCGAGTTCCGCGAGCGCTGGGCCGAGGTGAAACGGCAGAACAAGGAGCACCTGGCGCGGATGGTGAAGGACGAATGCAGAATCGATTTCCATCCCGATGCCCTTTTCGACGTGCAGGTCAAGCGCATCCACGAATACAAGCGGCAGCTTCTCAACATCCTGCACGTGATCCACCTTTATGACCGGATCAAGCGCGGCGAGAGCGACGGCTGGGTTGACCGCTGCGTCCTGATCGGCGGCAAGGCGGCGCCGGGCTACCTCATGGCCAAGAGCATCATCAAGCTCATCAACAACGTGGCGCAGGTGATCAATGAGGACCCGGAAGTGGGAGGAAAGCTCAAGGTCGTCTTCTTCCCCGACTACCGCGTCACCGCCATGGAAGTGATCGCCCCCGGCACCGACCTCTCCGAGCAGATCTCCACCGCCGGGAAGGAGGCTTCCGGCACGGGGAACATGAAGTTCATGATGAACGGCGCCGTCACCATCGGCACTCTGGACGGCGCGAATATCGAGATCCGCGAGGAGGTGGGAGATGAGAATTTCTTTCTTTTTGGGCTGAGCGCCGAGCAGGTGCAGGAGCGCCGCCGCAGCTACGATCCGGAGACGATCATCGCTGCCGACGACGATCTGCGAAGGGTGATGCAGCTTCTCGAGTGCGGGCACTTCAACCAGTTCGAACCGGGGATTTTCGATGCGATCATCGCGGCGATTCGAAATCCCGGCGACATGTGGATGACCGCCGCCGATTTCAGAAGCTATCTGGAGGCCCAGCGCGAGGCCGCGGCCGCCTACAAGGACCGGGAGAGATGGACGCGCATGAGCATTCTGAATACCGCCGCGAGCGGCAAGTTTTCCACCGATCGCACCATGATCGACTACAACCGCGACATCTGGCGCTTGGAGCAGATTTCTCCCTTTCCGGTAAAATAGGTGTGTGAGAGAAGGAGGCCGGCATGATCGATGAACGGAGCAGGGAAATCTCGATTGCCGACATCGCCCGCGTCCACCGTGAGCAGCAGGCCGAACGTGAAGCGGTGAACTGGCTCCTCGCCCACATGGCCGAAGACCTCCCATGCGAGAGCGCCACCTACAAGGCCCTGGCGCGCCGCGATACATGGCGCGTGGTGTTGCAGATGGCGCAGTGGGAAGGTTTCTTTGAAGTCGTGTCGCTGCTCGAAGAGGCCGTCGAAACGCTCGGCCCGGAAGCCCTCGAAGAACGAAGTGGCATTCGCAATCTCAACTCCTGAGAAGACATACACCTTTTTCATTCCATTCGCTGCATTGAAAGGGGAGACCGATGGACGTCATCCGGGGCACTCTGAGCAACCTTCGTCAGGTCTGGCAGGGAATGTCTGAATCGCTTCGCGACACCGACAAGGTTCCGAGCCTTCAGCCGTCTCTTTCCGAGGGCGATCTCGCCGTGCTGCGAAAACAGATGCGCGACTGCGTGGCCGGGCGCGGAGGCGAAATCACGGTCCGCCGCCGGGCGGCGGGGCTCGGACAGAGCTATCTCACCCTCAACGAGGAGGGGCGTCGACGCTTTCTGGAGCTTCTCGCCCGCGAATTCTCCGCCGACCGTCCCCGGGTCGAGGAGGCGGCGCGCACGCTGCTGCAGGCCGCGGACGAGAAAGCATTTCTGCGTGCCGAACAGCACCTGCGAGAAGAACTCGCCTCCCCGCGCATCCGCCTGTTGCGCCAGTTTCTCGCCCTTCCCCAGGGAATGAAGTTTCTCGTCGACCTGCGAGGCGACCTGCTGAGCCACATCGGTTCCGATCCGGCGCTCAAGAGCCTGGACGGGGAGCTCAGGGGTCTGCTTGCCACTTGGTTCGACATTGGTTTTCTTGAGCTTCATCACATCACCTGGGATTCGCCGGCGGCGCTGCTGGAAAAGCTCATCGCCTACGAAGCGGTGCACGAGATCGACTCGTGGGACGACCTGCGAAACCGTCTCGAATCGGACCGGCGCTGCTACGCATTTTTTCACCCGGCCATGCCGGGTGAGCCGCTGATCTTCGTCGAGGTGGCCCTGGTGACCGGCATTTCCGACAGCGTCCAGGCCCTGCTCGACCAGAGCGCCCCCGATCTGAAGCCCGAAGAGGCCGATACCGCCATCTTCTACTCGATTTCCAATGCCCAGAAGGGGCTTCGGGGGATCAGTTTCGGCAACTTTCTCATCAAACAGGTGGTGGACGAGCTGCGGCACGAGTTTCCCAACCTGCGCACCTTCGCCACTCTTTCTCCCCTTCCCGGGTTCGCCCGTTGGCTCTCAGCGACGCTTGCGGCCGACAGCGAAGACCCCCTCGAGCAGAGCGCCCGGGAGGCCCTGGGGGCATCTGCCGATTCTCTGAATCTTCCTCCCGTGCTCGAAGAGATCCTCAGCGTCCCCGAGCGTTACCGGCGCCGGGAGATCGAACAGTTTCTTCGTGAGCCGCTGGAGCGCCTGTGCGTCCGCTACCTGCACAAGAAGGGGAAGGACGGGGGTCTTCTCGATCCGGTGGAGCGCTTTCACCTGGGCAACGGCGCCCGAATCGAGCGTCTGAACTGGGCGGGAGATCTTTCACCAAAAGGGATCAGGCAGTCTTACGGGATGATGGTGAACTATCTGTACAAGCTCGACGAGATCGAAAAGAACCGCGAATCGTTTGCGGCCGACGGACGCATCGCCGTCTCTTCGGCGATTCGCTCACTGCTGCGGCCTTCGCCGCGAGAGGAGGGACCCGGCGGAAAGTTCACCCGGATCCTGCGCATGTCTCTGCTCCCCTGAGACGGGCAGGGAGGTGCTCGGATGCAGAGGGTTCAGGCGAAAGGACATCAGCGAAGATACAGGGACGCCGTCCTTGGACATCAGCCCAAGTTCCGCTTTCCCTGGAGAAAGGGAAACCGGTTCAAACTCCTGGTCGACGGAGGCGCTTTCTTTCCGGCAATGCTCACCAGCATCGCCACCGCAAAAAGTCACATCCTGCTCGAGATGTATCTGTTCGAGTCAGGCCAGGTGGCCGACCGATTCATCGACGCCCTGACCGCAGCCGCAGGCAGGGGGGTGAAGGTTTACGTTCTGCTTGATGATTTCGGGGCCTTCTACCTTCGCCGGCGCGACCGGGAGAGGCTCTCGGACGGAGGGGTCGAACTCGCTTCCTTCAACCGCCTTCGCCCGGCCCGTCGCCTCCTCAACCTTCCGCGAAATCATCGAAAGCTCCTTCTGGTCGATGGGGAAGTCGCCTTTACCGGAGGGGTCGGCATCACCGATCGGTTCGATCCCGCGGTGCATCCCGAATCGTACTGGCACGAGATCATGGTGGAGATCCGCGGCCCTTGCGTTCTCGACTGGCAGAGCGTCTTCAAGGAGACGTGGGAAAGGAGCACCGGACGTTTCCTGATCCTTCCGCGAGGAGAGCTGAAAGGGAGGGGCAGTCGTGCGGGGAGGGTCGTTCTGCATGCGCGCGCGGCAGCCAGATCCGAGATCACGCGCTCATTCATCAACCGGGTGCGCAACGCCGAACGCCGCGTCTGGCTCGCCACCGCCTACTTCGTCCCCTCCTGGAAGCTGCGCCGGGAGTTGCGCCGCGCCGCACGCGAAGGCAAGGATGTTCGGCTGCTGCTGCCTGGGCCGCGAACGGATCACCCTTCAGTCAGAATTCTCGGCCGACGCTACTACGGAAGGCTTCTCAGGGACGGGGTGCGCATCTTCGAGTACCAGCCGCGATTTCTGCATGCCAAGGTTCTGCTGGTGGACGAGTGGCTCAGCATCGGATCGAGCAATCTCGATCACTGGAACCACCGCTGGAATCTCGAAGCGAATCAGGAGTTGGAGGACCCCGTACTGGTCGAGAAGGTTCGATCTCTTTTCGTCACCGATTTCGCCAAGAGTCGCGAGATCGGACTGCACGAGTGGAGAGAGCGACCGAGAGTGGAGCGTCTGATGGGACGCCTTTTCGGATGGATTTTTTCTCTGACCGCCCGAATGCGCGAGGGGCGCCCGCCACAGGAGCGGCAGCCCTGAAAGGCTGTGAGGAGTGAGGAGTGGAGTGAGGGGGCACGGCGCGTGCCGTGCCCCTGCAGGAAAATTTTCAGTTTTTGAGTCTCTTGGATTCCCAGAGGGTCGGTTCGACCTCGGCGCTGAAGCGCTCGACGAACTCGCCGCGTTCCTGATCCGTAAGCCGGATCGTTTCTTCGCCGAGGGTGAGCGTGCGTTCGCGGCGCGAAATCAGAGCATCGAAGAGTCGTTCGGCATTTTCCCTGCTCTGCAGACAATAGCCCATCAGACGGCTGACCACATCGCGATTTTCCATGACGGCACCTCCTGCGGATCGTATCGGCCTTTGGCCGGATCGGTACGGGTTCCCCTCTAATGAAAGTTTACCCGCTTTCGTCGCCCCGGCAACAATCGATCGCGATCAGCGCCCGGGCAGAGCGATCCCCTTCACTCTGCTGAGAAGGTCCCCCTCCGGTGAGAGTTCGGGGAGCTCGAGCCCCGGTTGCAGGGTCGTTATGACGGTGCGACCGACAATGTGACGTCCGTCGCGCCCTTCGGCGCTGCGGGTGCGCACCCCCCAGAGGGCGTGCATCAGGGCGGCCCTCCCCTGGTGCTCTCCGATATAGAGCATGATGTGCCCCTGCATCCAGACGAGAGTCGCCCAGGGGATCCCTTCCTGCAGGAGAAAATCCTCCTTTTCCTTCGATGAGAGCGTCTCCACCGAGAGATAGCGCCAGGCTTCGGCCTGCCGGGTGGAGTTTCGCGGAAGCCAGATGCCGAAAGGGGCATAGAGATCGCGCACCATGGAGGAGCAGTCGCGGTCGCCGAACTGATCCCCCCATGCGTAGCTCTGCCCGACGAGGGTGTCGGCAAGGGCGGCAATGCGCGCCGCGCTCCCGGGCAGGGGAAAGGGTGCGGTGCTCCCGGCGTCGAGGTCCGCCTCGCGAAGAAGCGCCCGGCCATCCTCCCCCGCCGCAGCGTAAAGAACGCGGAAACGGTTCTCCTGCACGTCCAGAAGGGGAAACAGCGTCCCCATGCGGGCCTGGAAACGGAACGTCCCGGCGGCATCGAAGAGTGCTGTGCCGTCGCGAAAAAGGACTGCCTGCGGCATTGAGCGCATGCGCCCGGCGGTCTCTTCATCGATCAGGGCGACATCTTCGGCAGGGAACCAGCCGTGGACGGCGGGAGCCTGTGCGTAGACCCACGCTCCGTCGGTGCTGCGATGACGGATGCGCAAGGGGGTATTGGGGGAAACGGCCGAGTTCTGCAGATAATCGAAAGGGTAGCCCGAACCCGCTCTGGCCGGATCCTGGAAGAGAGGGCGGCGGGTCGGAAGGGCGCGGCAGTGGGTGGGGCGCACCGTCACCGCAAGCTCATCAAGGCTCGGATAGCTCTCCTTAGCCGCCAGGGCGAGAAGGGCGGCGAATCGCCCGGGCTCCAGGGGGCGAAGGTTTTCGGCGAAAAGCGAGCGCTCCTTCGCCCAGTCCTCGATCCAGTAAGCCTGAGAGAGCGGCCGCGGTTCCAGCTCATCCCAGGGGGCGAAATGGCGGAGCAGATAGTCCTGCGCCAGAGCGTTCTGATCGGGCCAGAGCGGAAGGTCGCGCGATGCGTCGCTCAGATAGGCCGAGGGCGCTTGCGGCATCCGGCGCAGATCGAGAATGTCGACCTCGGTGCGGGGGGAGGCGCAGCCGGCAAGCAGAAGCAGGAGCACGAGCACGAGGTAAATAAGATGCTTGCGGCGCAAGGGGGGGTGCAAAGGCGGCCTCCATTGAAATAGGGACGAACCTGGACGCAGTCAGGGGAAATTTTTGCGGAAAAAGCTCCGGTAAAAGCTGTTCTCAGAACCGCTGAATCGGATTTCTTCCGAAAAATCTTGCAGTTTCGTCAGGAAAATTACAAGTGGAATCGAAGTCCCGCGATCAGAAAAGGCGCGGCTGTGTCCCGGCTTCATCGCAATCGTCCCCGAGAAGACGAGAGGCGCAGGGATCGTGACGCTCCCCGCGGGCCAGCGCCGCGTCGGTCCGCGCGTAGCAATAGAGGCAGCGATGGGGACAGGTGCCGTAGATGCCGATGTCGATGCTGCGCATGCAGCGGCACTCGGGCCTCTGGCCTGGATCCTTGCGGGTGCTGAGGGGAAGGCCGAAGAGGGAGTTCAGGCGCCCGGGATCGATGCAGGCGGAGGGGCGCACTCCGTAGGGGGAGAGATCGAGAGGTTCGGCGCAGGAGAAGAGCGACATTCCTCGCGATGCGGCCGTTTCGCAAAGGGCTGTCGTCAGCGCTCCGATGCGGGCATGACTGTCGCAGGCGGCAAGCCCCTCGAGGTCGAGAAATTCGGCGTCGGGATGGGCGCGGCGCAGACGCGTACGGACCTGGCGGTAGTAGCGGGCGAAGCTGATGGCGACGTGAGCGACCCGTCCTTCGAGCACCTCCGCGAGGGCCGCGAAGGTTCGAAGCACGCGATCCTCAGGGGTAAGACTCGACAGAAGGATGGGGTCGAAGCGCCAGACGACACGGAGGGCGCCGATGCGGCGGGAGAGCTCTGCGATCGCCTCGACGATAGCGGCTGCAGGGGGGACATGGGGCTGCAGCGACGGGGGGAGTCCGGTCAGGCTGACGTGGAAGATGAAGCGGTGCCCGCTCCGCTCCATCCATGTGAGGTGAGGAAGGAGCGGGCGGGGGTCTTTGGTCCAGAAGACGAGGCAGGCGACCTTGTGCGCTCTCAGATCGACGGTCGTTACCTGCCGGAGGTTGAAGGGGTTGGGAACCCGCACATGCCCGGCCTCGAGACGCCGCAGAAGCCAGGGGGTGTAGAAGGCGGGGATGTCGGTGCGCCGGCTCGCTGAAATCACGTGCATGGCGGACATCTTAACCCGAGTGGTGTGCGGCGGTAAAGGTTCCGGGCTTCTCGGGTGCGATTTCCTCTCAGTGCCTGATCGGTCCGATGCGGGTCAGAAAACCCATCCATCCAAGTCTCTGGCGTGAGCGCCACGAGAATTTCAGCGTGGATTCAGGAGGCGGACTCTTCGGGCGGTCGAAAACGAGTCCTTCCGGAGCCCATCCGGATGCCATGCGGTGCATGTCAGCAAGAAAGGCGCGCTTGAGCCCGTTTCCCAGCCTCTTCAATGGCCGAATTTCCATGTCGTACCTCCCTTCCATTCCCCCTGCGGTTTTCCCATCGAGAACACCGGATGTTCTCACTTAGTGTGAAAGGTAAGACCAAAGAACCATAGTGTCAATCCTCCCAGATTTGTAAAAAAATGTTTGATATGCGTCTCGAAGGATGGGAAAGGCCGTAATTTCCCGGAGATTGGAGGACGAAAAAAAAAGAAAAAAAATTTGCGAGATTTTCGAACACTTGCGCTATCAAACCATGTCTTTCGATCAGTTTCTCTCTCAGGAGAAAAACCCATCTTTTCATAGACTCTTCCCCTGTGGCGATTTTACATCGCAGCGTGTCGCTTCTGCGACATCAACTTTGGTGCAAAATACCGTAAAATCAAAGGAATTTTGTGGCAGGCAAGAGAAGCGCGTGCGAGTTGTCCTGCCCTTCAGCCGGCGGCGACGACAAGAGGAGACGTTCTTCATGAGCTACGCCTGTGGCAGCCTTTTTGCTTTCTCGTCTTCGGTTTGGCAGGCCGGTCGGCCCGACACTTTCAAGGTGGACACCCGGCTCCGGGCATTCTGCCAATGAATCAAACGTGAAAGGAACTCCAAATGACCAAGTTCATCACCCTGTTGGTTGCTATCGTCTTTCTGAGCTATTCGGCCTGCATGATGATCATCGTGATGTCCTCGCGCGCCGCTTGAGGCGGGTCCGGCTTCAGCCCACTTCGCGGTAGATTCCACTTCGCGGTAGATTCTCTTGCGCAAGGGGGAAACTCCCTTTAGACTTGCCCCCAGAGATCCGAAATTTTTGACGGGAAGAGAGTGCGACGATGGACGAGAAGGAATTCGACGAGAGCGGCGAAGAGAGTTTTGCCGATCTGTTGGAACAGAGTCTGGGCGGGTCCGTGCCTCTGGTGCGCGGACAGAAGGTGAAGGCCGCGGTTCTGAAGATCAGTGCGGACTGGGTCTTTCTCGATATCGGGCAGAAGGGGGAAGGGGTGCTCGACAAGAGAGAGCTCTTCGATCCCGAGGGGAACCTGACGGTGAGCGAAGGCGAGGAGATCGAAGCGTATTTCGTCTCCTCACGAGGAGGGGAGAAGCGTTTCACCACACGGCTCGGCGCCGCCGGCAGCGGCGCGGCGCAGCTCGAGGAGGCCTCTCGCACCGGCATTCCCGTCGAGGGGACGGTCGTCAAGGAGGTCAAGGGAGGGTATGAGGTCAAGGTGGCCGGAGCCGCCCGCGCTTTCTGCCCCTACTCCCAGATGGGCCTTCGTCGCGTGGAGAGCCCCGAGGAGTATCTCGGGCGCACCCTCTCCTTCCGCATCACCCGGTATGCGGAAGAGGGGCGCAATATCGTCCTCTCCCACAGGGCGCTCCTCGAGGAGGAGCGGCAGAAAAAGCGCGAGGAGCTACGCGAGCGCCTCACCGAAGGGATGACGGTGCGCGGGGTGGTGACGTCGCTGCAGAAGTTCGGCGCCTTCGTCGAGGTGGGCGGGATCGAGGGGCTCGTCCCCGTCTCGGAAGTCGGATGGGGGCGTACCGACGATATTCGCGATGCCCTTACACCCGGTCAGGAAGTGGAGGTCGTCGTCAAGTCCCTCGACTGGGAGAACAACCGCTTTTCCTTCAGCCTGCGCGAGGCCTCCGCCGACCCCTGGCTTCAGGTCCCCGGCAAGTACCCTGAAGGCTCGATCCATGGTGGAAAAGTGGTGCGCCTGGCGCCCTTCGGCGCCTTCGTCGAGCTGGAACCCGGCATCGACGGTCTGGTGCACATCTCCAGGCTCGGCGGCGGAAAGCGCATTAATCATCCGAAAGAAGCGTGCAGCGAAGGAGATCTCCTGGAGGTGCGGGTCGAGAGCGTCGATCGCGAGGCGCGCCGGATTTCCCTCGTGCCTGCCGAAGCCGCCAGGGCGCAGGACCAGGAGCGCAGAGCGATGGAGGAATTCCGCCGCAAGGCCTCCGAAGAGCCCAAGGGGATGGGGACCCTCGGCGATCTGCTGAAGGCAGGGAAACCGAAAAAGGGAAAACGAAGATAGGGTCGGAAAAACGCTGCGGCTTTGGACTTTCAGGAAGCGGGTGGTTTATGATGGAGATCAGCAAAAGGAGAACTCCATGACGATCTTGTCCCCGCCCGCCCCCTCCATCGATACAGAGCTTCCCCGCAGGATTGAAACGGCGACCCTGGCCCTCGGGTGATTCTGGGAACCCGACTCCCGGTTCGGGAGTCTCGACGGGGTGATCCGCACCCGCGTAGGCTACTGCGGGGGCACGACCCCCGCTCCGACCTACCGCACCATCGGCGATCACAGCGAGACGCTGCAGATCGACTTCGATCCGGAGAGGATCTCCTTCGGTCAGATCCTCTCGTGGTTCTGGGTCGCCCACGATCCGAGCCGCCCCGCCGTTTCGAGGCAGTACCGCTCGGCCGTCTTTTTCCACGATGACGAACAGGGGCGCATCGCCGCAGAATCGATGTCGCGCGAACAGGACCGGCGCGGCCGCACCCTGTACACCGGCATCGAGCCCTTGAGCGCCTTCACCCGGGCGGAGGACTACCACCAGAAATATTTTCTGCGACGCGAACCCGCGATCATGCACGTGTTCGAAAAGTTCTATCCCGATCCGATCGCCCTTGCCGATTCAACCGCCGTCGCCCGGGTCAACGGCTACCTGGGGGGATACGGCTCCGTCGCTTCGCTGGAGCGCGAATTTCCTCGGCTGGGGCTTTCGGAGGAGTTAAAGCGCACCCTGCGCCGCCGCATCGAACGTGCGGCGGCCGAGGAGTGGTGGGCATGAGGTTCCCGGCACAAGAGATCGTGCAGGAGTATCGGCGTCTTCTCGAAGAGGTCGACGCATGGTTCGTCCGCTGTCTTGCCGCCGTTCCTGGCCAGATCGCCTGCACATCGGGGTGTAGCGGCTGCTGCCGCGGGCTCTTCGACATCACCCTCCTCGATGCGGCTCTGCTCCGGAGCGCTTTCGGCTCACTGGAGAAGCCGCGGCGCGAGGAAGTGGCCCGCAAGGCGAATCGCATCGCCAAAGAACTCCAGACGAGGTGGAGCGGATTCGGTCCCCCCTATCTTCTGAACGCCCTGCCGCACGACGAGTGGATGCAGATGCCGCAGGAGTTCCCTTGCGTCCTTCTGAACGATGAAGGGCGCTGCCTCCTTTACGAAGCGCGCCCCATGACGTGCCGCCTGCACGGTCTTCCCCACATCGACGGCAGCGGGGAAGTTTTTGAAAGCGATTTCTGCACCCTCAACTTCCCCACCGCCGACCCCCTTGTCCTGTCCGAGCTGCGTTGGGAGTTCCGGCGCCTCTTCGAACGGGAGCTCGCCCTCTTCCAGCAGTTTACCGGAAACCTTCTCGGCGCTCCCCGCAACGAGTTCGACACCTTCATCCCGACGGCGCTTCTCATCGATTTTGAGAAGGTCGGTGACTGGTGACTGACTCGGGACTTTAATCCAGTCACCAGTCACCAGTTACTGACTCTGCCTAATCCTCAGTGCTGGAAGGAAATCTGAACATCCTGCCTGTGCGCCGGGTCGATCTGCCAGAGGGTGCGGCCGGTGAAGTTGAAGGCGCGAGCGACGAAAAGGTCGGGGAACTGGTCGAGGCGGATGTTGTAGCGGTTCACGGTGTCGTTGAAGAGCTCGCGCCGGTCGGCGATCTGATCCTCCAGCGAGGAGATGCGGTTTGCAAGCTGTCGGAAGAGGGAGTCGGCCTTGAGCTCGGGGTAGTTCTCGCTGACGGCGAAGAGCGAGCGCAGCGTCTCGGTGAGGAAGTTCTGGGCCTGCAGCTTATCCTTCTCGGTTCGGGCCGAAGAGACCTGCGAGCGGGCCTGGATGACCGCCTCGAGCGTCTTTCGCTCATGCTGCATGTACCCTTCGCAGACCTTGACGAGCTTTGGGATCTCGTCGAAGCGCTGTTTGAGCAGAACGTCGATGTTGCTCCACGACTTGTCGACGTCGTTTCGCATCTGCACGAAGCCGTTGTAGATCATGACGATATAGGCGCCCAGGGCCGCCAGAGTGAGTACGAAGGCGAAAAGGATGATCCAGCCGGTCATTGTTTCATCTCCTCAAAAAAGATGGTCACGCAGAAAATCAAAATCTACCACCAAGACTCCAAGACACAGAGAACCTTTTTGATTCCTAAAGAGATTTTCTTGGCGCCCTTGGTGTCTTGGTGGTCAAAGGCTTTTTGCGAATGCATCAAAAAAGGTTTCATAAAATCCCGAATGTCCGGAGCAGAAGGGCCGCCGAGACGGCCGCCATGGCGATCCCCCCGCCGATAAGGGGGGGGACGGCCAGTCCGTAACTGCGGGCAAGGCGGGCTTCGCACTCGGCGCCGGCGATGATGAAGGGGGTCGACCCCGCCTTGCCGATAACGATGAGATCTTCCTGCCGCCCTTTAGCGGCTTCCTCGAGCTTGGCCCGAAGGACCTGCGCCTCCACGTCGGCCCGCGCCGCCTCCCATTCGTCGGCGCAGATCTCGCCGTCTCCGTTCAGATCGTACTTGCGTATCGCTTCAGGATCCCTCTTCAGAGCCCGCAGCGCTTCGGCCGTGCGCTCTCTCAGCGAAGGGCCGCGGGGCGCCGGGCGCGCGTATCCAAGGACGTAGAGCGAGGTCCCCTCGTAGATGAGCTCTTCCACCCACTTCTCGTCCGAGCGGGCGAGAGTCCCTCCCCCTTCCTGCCGAATGCCTCCGCGAACAAAAGCTTTTCGCGGGTCGATCCTCACGCGTCCGGTGCCGTCGTCGAGGAGAAAGGGGACCGCTCCGCTGCTGAGGGTGCTGGTGAGCTTCCAACCATTGCGATGACGGCGGTAGCGCCGCAGGCGGTACCAGACGCAGGCCATGTGCGTCATCGGAGAGACGAGGGCGTAGCTTCGCACCGCTCGCCCATGGACCTCCACGACGCCCATCGCCAGAGAACGCACCCGGCTCGTGGGGGTGTCCTCGATCAGGCGCTTCCAGCGCAGAAATTGAAAACCGGACAGGAGCAGCAGGACCGAGAAGAGGCCCGGAATCGCTCCGGTGTAGACGCCGTATTCGAGAAAAGCGGTATCGAAAATAAAAAAGGGGAAGGCCGTCGTGGCGACAAAGGCCGCAGAACTCCAGCATAGCCACGACCTGGCAAGCTCCTCGCCCTCCCGGCGAGGTGGAGGCAGGGGGAGAGGGTCCGCCGGGGGAGCCGACATCGGAGCCGGGTGTGACGCCGAGGCGACTCCTCCGGCCGATATCGCCCCGACGAGGGGCAGAGAGGCGGTCGGAGAGGGGGTTGGCACCGGCGGTTCGACTGAGCGCGGCGTCCCCTGAAGGTCCGCCATGAGCCAGCCGAAGCGGCTGAGGGCAGCCAGATTGTGCCGCTGTGCGTCGGCCTCCCCGCCCCGTTCGCGTTTCGGCTGACATCCGGGGAGCGCCGCCGCGCCGAAATCGGTGCGAAGGACGAACTGCCCGGCGTGCTCCCGGACCGTCTCGAGCAGAGCCCGCAGATTTCCCGCCGAGCTGTAGGTCGCCTTCTCGCCGAGGCCGCGCGGGTCGAACCTTCCGGGGAAGGCGCGCACCGCCACCTCCACTTCCCCATCCTGTGAGAGGCGGTAGAGATCGAGAACGGGAGAGGCGCGCAGGATCGCCTCCTGCAGTTCCTGGTCGGAGAAATGGGCGATCTGGCCGGCGCCCCGATAGGCGTTCTGCCTGAGAAGGCGGGTGAGATTTTTCTCGACGACTTCCCCGGACAGGTCGGCCAGGATTGCCAGAACGCGCCCCCCTCGAGGAAAGACGATGCTTTTGCCGGCGCAGGCGAAGATGATCGTCCCCGAAGAGATCTCCAGGCCCGAGAGGCGATGGGGGTCGAAGCGCGACGGGGGTGGGTGCACGACCCAGTTGACGAAGCGGTGCTCGTTGAGCAGTCCGACAATTTTCTCAAGGGCGGAGCGCTTGCCACGCGCCAGAAGAGCCGGCCCCCGTCCGATGAGACGCTGCCGGGCGTTGAAGGGGTCGACGCCGAGCCGTTCCAGGTGGGGGAGAATTTCCTCCACCCGCGGCTCGGAACTCGGCGCCGGCTCAACAATCAGCCAGAGTGTGTCGGAGGTGTCGCGCATCGGATTTCGCCTCGGGGTTCGAGTCCGCTGTTGCAATTACAGGGCCACATCCGAATGGCGCTAGTTTAAGCCCTTCTTGCTACCGCTATGGAGTAAACTCGGGACTGTCCCCGGCCCCATCGGGGGCTGTCCCAGATGT
>JARFUG010000011.1:26636-63402 GCA_029289095.1 Desulfuromonadales bacterium | reverse complement strand
CCGGCTGCCGCCGCTGCGGTGTCTGTGGGTAGGTAAGGCAGGAGCCAGGAGCCAGGAGCCAGGAGCCAGAAGACAGAAGGCAGAAGGCAGAAGGCAGAAGGCAGAAGGCGGGGGAAGGGGCTGAGTGGGCGAGTGGGCGAAAGTGCCTTCTTGACAATCGTGGGTGGGCGATTAGAATTATGACCGTTGCAATAATCAATTCACACAGGAGGCCCCACCCATGACGATCACACGAGAAAAGCAAGGCGCCGTTACTTTCAAGGGAAATCCCGTCACGCTGCTTGGAGACGACATTCTCGTCGGGTCGCAGGCGCCGGAATTCCGGGTCGTCGACACCGCCTTCACTCCCGTGACCCTGAACGATTCAGCCGGAAAGATCCGCCTTATCTCCACCGTTCCTTCCCTTGACACCGGCCCGTGCGACCTGACGACCCGCACCTTTAACCAGAGGGCGTCCGAGCTCCCCGAGAAGGTTGAAATTTATACCATCAGCATGGACCTCCCCCCCGCCCAGAAGCGCTGGTGCGGCAATGCGGGAATTGAGAGGATCAGGACCCTCTCCGATTACCAGGACCGCTCCTTCGGTCTGAGCTACGGTGTTCTGATCAAGGAGCTGAAGCTTCTGGCCCGCGCCGTCTTCGTTATCGATGCCGACGGCAAAGTGGCCTACCGGGAGATCGTCCCCGAAGTTGCCGAACAGCCGAACTTCGATGCCGTGCTGGAAGCGGTGAAGAAGCTGCTTTGATTGTAGGGGCGTAGAGGAATGCGAAATGACCATCAAAAAAGCCCCCGCGTGCAGCGGGGGCTTTTGCGTGGAAAGATACCAATGAGGGCGTTTCTCCGTGATCTCTCGGTGTTCTCTGTGGTGAGATTGAGATTTAATCTTTGGAAATCCGGCCCCCCTGACGCAGCAGAAAATTTTTGAGGCTGAAGGGGTTTCGGAGCTGACCTTTCACCTCTTCCACCCGGAGCCAGGTGCGCCAGGCGCGCCCGATCACCCGACCGGCGCGGGGGGCGCCGAGGAAGAAGACGAGCAGACCGACGAGGGCGGCGATTTCGAGAGGGCCGAATCCGAACATGTGCCGATCCTATCCGATGGGCGGCCCGAAGGCAATGGGAATGGACAATTTCTTGCGCTTCAGGCTAAAGTGATCACATTTTCAACCGGGCGAGTGATCGCCCGATCCAAACGATAGCCGTTTTCACCCGGATTTCGAGTGCACCCATGAATATCGAACAGATGAAGATCGTCCTTCGTGAGATCCTGACCAGAACCGACCTCACCCCCTGCGTCGTGGGACACCGGGGGGTGGGAAAGACCGCCGGCATCGTGCAGGTCTGCCGCGAAATCGGACGACGCTACACCCCGTTGCGGCTCGGGCAGATGGAGGTGGGAGATCTCGTCGGCATTCCCTACCGTGACGGGGAGACGATGCACTGGTCGCGCCCATCGTGGTGGCCCACAGAGGATGATCCGGAAACCATCGTGCACTGTGACGAGCTCAACCGCGCCCAGCAGGAAGACACCCTCCAGGCGATCTTCCAGTTCGTCGAACCCCCCGCCCAGGGGCTGCGCCGGGCGCTCCACACCCATACCCTGCATCCGAAACACAAGGTGGTCGTCTCCATCAATCCCCCCGACGGCACCTACCAGGTCGCCACTCTCGACCGGGCGCTCCTCGACCGCATGGTGATGCTCTACGTCGAGACCGACTATCCCTGCTGGGCCCGCTACGCCCGCGCGCAGGACTTCCACGGCGACGTGCAGCAGTTTCTCTCGGTGCACACCCATCTCCTCTCCCGCCAGGGGGCGCCCCTCGATCTTGAGGTGGAGCCGACGGAGCGCGCCTGGGAGATGGTGAGCACGTTGCGCCGAAGCTGCCGCTTTCCGCAGGAGCTCGAGATGGAGGTCTATTCGGGAATCATCGGACGGGAGGCGGCCGTCGTCTTTCTGCGATGGTGCGCCGAGAAGCAGGGGCGCCCCGTGACCGCACGCGAGATCCTCGACGAGTGGGACGAGGTGGCTGAACGCGTCGCCGCGCAGCGCGACGACCTTCAGGCGGCCACCGTCAACGACCTGCTGAGCGCGCTGCAGATCGCACCAGGCCTGGACGAGGCGCAGGAGAAGAACCTGATGCGCTATATTGCCGCGCTCCCCCGCGACCTGCGTTTCGGTCTTGTCAAGGCGCTGGTGCGCATCCCGACGATTGCCGAGATCCTTGTCAAGAACGAGTACGATGGGATCGTCATGGAGGCGATCGCCGCCATCAGCGAAGAATCCGAGGGAAAGAGGCGCCGGGCCGCCAATGAGAAGTAGACAGGACGAGGCCGTTCTGCGTCCGCTGCAGGACGCGGTGGTGCGCCTTCTGAAAGCGCGTCCCTTCTACGGGCACCTCCTCCTTTCGTTCCGGCGCCGGACGGTCGGGGGCGAAGCCCCCCTCGGGGTGACGATGGAGAACGGCACTCCGACGCTTGCGGTCAGTCCGATGGCCTTCGCCGCTTTCTCCCCCGGCGAGCAGGAGGCGCTGCTCGAACACGTCCTCAAGCACGTTCTGCACCTGCACATGCTGCGGCGAAAGGAACGCCATGGCGGTGACTGGGATATCGCCTGCGACCTGGCCATCAACACCGGGATCGAGGGGCTCCCCGCCGGCGCCCCTCTGCCGGGGCGGTTCAAGGTCCCCGAGGGGCTGGCAGCCGAGGAGTACTATTCGCTTCTGCACGCTCCCTGGGCCGTCGGAAACCTCGAAGGGGGAGGGATCGGCGATGCCTCGAGGGATTTCGGCGGAGATCTCGGCCAGAGGGGTGAAGAGGAGGGGGGGAGCGACGAAACGCCAGTCCCCATCGACGATCACCAGATCTGGAGCGAGGCCGAGAGCACCCCGGTGCGCCTCGCCGAAGAGGTGGTGCGCACCCTGGTGAGCGATGCGGTGCGAAAGAGCCACGGGGAGATTCCCGGCGAGGTGCGCCCCCTGGTGGAGGGGTGGCTCGCCCCCTCTCCCATCCCGTGGAAACAGGTCCTGCGGCAGTTCGTCGCCACCGCCGGGCGGGTCGGCCGGCAGAGCACCTGGAAACGCGAGCATCGCCGCTTCGCCCACGACACTCCGGGCATGCGCAAGCGCCGCCGCCTGCATCTTCTGGTCGGGGTCGACGTGAGCGACTCCACCAACATCCGCGAGCTTCGCGAGACCTTCGCCGCGGAGCTGGTGCGCATCGCCCGTGGGCGCGACTCCCTTCTCACCGTCCTTTACGCCGGCAGCCGCATCCAGAAGATCGAGTCCTTCCGCGGCTCCGACATCGTCGCCGAGGTCTACGAGGGGGGCGGCTTCACCGACCTGCGCCCCGTCTTCGAACACGCCCGCACTCTCAATCCCCGCCCCGCCGCGGTGATCTACCTCACCGACGGCTACGGAGAAGCGCCGAAGGCGATGGAATTTCCGACCCTCTGGGTGCTGACGAAGGACGGGGAGAAACCGGCGCCCTGGGGGGTGGAGTTGAGGTTGGATGTATAGAGCCAATGCGTTTTTACCGCGGTTAATCAGCGTTTATTTCCGAGGATTTAAAATGAACCAACTGACACCGATGACCGTCGACTCGGTCCGGCAGATGCTTGAGGAGGCCGGAGCCAAAGTCGCCGCCCGGGACGGGCGCAGCGCCAATTACGGCGCACCGCGCGACTTCTCCTTCGAGGTCAGGGCCATCTTCCCCAACGGCTTGGCGCTTCAGATCATTGCTCGGCAGTTCAATTACCGCGATCCGTGGGAGGCCGCCGGACGTGTCAACGATATGGTCGATGTCTCGCTGATGCGCGACGGCGCCTACACCCCCCTGCCGAAGGGATACGACTGGTTCCAGGGGAGGGATGAAGAGGAAGGGGTCGACGAGGAGGGGCTGCGCCAGATCGTCGCCTGCGTGAAGGGGGTCAATCCGAAAATCTATGAGCTGCAGAAGTTGACGGGGGATCTCTGAATCCGCCATGCAGCTTTGGAAATCAAAGGCGTCTCACGCGACGACGCGACGAAAAACCGGGTCAAAGTCATTTCAACACAAAGACACGAAGACCAAAGCTTGGTACCTTGAGGTCTTGGTGGTGGTTTTGAAGGATTTTAAACGTTGCGTCGTCGCGTCGTCGCGTGAGGCCGGTTTTCAGGTTTACATGACCCCGTGCACCACCAGGTGCCGGTCGCCGATGGGGCGGACGGTCAGATCGAGACCGGCCTGCTCCAACTGCTCCCTGACCTCCTCGACCTCGAAGGCGGCCAGCAGCGAGTGATAGAAGTCGCTGCGCAGGATCTCGGGCTCGCCGGCGGCGTAGAGTTCGACGAACTCGCGCGCCTTCTGGGGGGTTGGCGGCCGGCGAAGGTCGTAGATGAAGATCCGCGTTCCTGCCGTCGCGCAGCGCCGCACCGTCTCCCACAGGACCTCAGGGCGGTGCAGGTGATGCAGCAGGCTGTTGCTGACGATGGCCTGCCAGGGTAGTGGTGGTATCTGCGCGTCAGGGATGATCCCCTCGATGAACGACACGCGCCCCTTCAAGGCATCTTCTTTTTCAACCTCCTGCCGCGCCAGGGCGATCATCGCCGGGGAGCCGTCGATGCCGACGAGCCGCGTGCGGGAATAGGCGCGAGCGAAGCGCAGGGTGATATCTCCGGGGCCGCACCCCAGGTCGAGAACGTCCCCGTCGAGTTCATCGCCGAAGACGCTTTGAAACTCTTCCAGCACCCGCCGATGCGGCTCCTCGAAATCGGCCCGGGCGTAGGCGAGGGACTGCTCCTGTCCCAGCATGAGCTCGGGTTCGAGAATCCTCTCCATCACACCACCCGCAGACGCCCCGCCGGCTTTTCGTGCACCCTTCCGACGGTCCATCCCTTCGCGCCCTTCTCTTCAAGTTTGCCGAGGAGCGCGTCGAGGCGCTCGGCCGCAACGGCGATGAGGAGGCCGCCCGAGGTCTGCGGATCGGACATGATGTCGAGGATCTCGTTGGGGAGTTTCTCTCCGTCGACGACGTTCGGCAGGTAGTGATCGCGGTTCTTGTAGGCGCCGCCGGGGATCAGTCCCATGGCCGCCATCTCCCGCGTGTGCGGGTAGACGGGCAGGGCGCCCGCGTCGATCTCCACCAGGACGTCGCTCGCCCCGGCGAGTTCCAGGGCGTGGCCGAGGAGGCTGAAACCGGTGATGTCGGTGCAGGCCGAGACGCCGACCTCCATCATCGCCTCGCAGGCCATGCGGTTGAGGGTCTCCATCCCCGTGATCGCGTCGCGGATGTCGTCCTCGGTGAGGATCTCCCCCTTGAGGGCCGTCGTCAGGATTCCCGTACCCAGGGGTTTCGTCAGCACCAGGACGTCGCCGGGAAAGGCACCGACGGTGCTCACCATCCGGTGCGGATCGACGAGTCCGGTGACGGCGAGTCCGACTTTCGGCTCGTCGTCGTCCACCGTGTGTCCCCCGACGATGACGGCGCCGGCCTCCTTGACCTTTTCCGTCCCCCCCAGCAGGATCTCCACCAGGATGGCGTGGTCGAGACACGCAGGGAAGCCGACGAGGCTGAGCGCGGTCAGCGGCCTCCCCCCCATGGCGTAGATGTCGGAGAGGGCGTTGGCGGCGGCGATGCGTCCGTAGGCGCGCGGATCGTCGACGATGGGGGTGAAGAAGTCAACGGACTGCACCAATGCCCGCTCGTCGTCGATGCGGTAAACGCCCGCATCGGCAAACGGGATGGCGGCGGAGAGGAGGTTCTCATCCTCGAAGGTCGGCAGTTGACGCAGCACCTGCGCCAGAGGCCCGGGGGCCAGCTTGGCGGCTCAACCGGAGCTGCGCGCCAGGGCGGTGAGGCGGACCGGCTTGTCGGTCATGGTGGATCCTTTCTGAATCGGTGACTGGTGACTGGCGACTGGTGATTGAAAGTCTTTTGCGAGTCACCAATCACCAGTTACATGATTTACCCGTCCTTCGGCAGTTTCCAGGCGACCCGCAGGTCCCCCTTGCGAAGAGTGTACTTCAGGGCGTCGAAATGCTCCAGCAGGGCCTGCACCTGCTTGCGGGCGCTGCCGAACAGATCCCTGAACTCGGCGAGGGTCAGCGTCTCGTGGGAGGCGAAGTGTGCGCAGAGGAGTTCGACTCCTCGGGCGTACGCCTCGGCATGCAGAAAGCTCTCTTCGTTGAGCTTGATCAGGCGTCCCCGGGCGAAGAGATAGGCGAAAAGGGGCTCGGTGCGCGCCGGGTCGAGGCCGAGGCGCTCGAGCATCTCGCGCTTGTTTTTGGCCAGAGAACCCTCTTCCCGGTAGGCGTCCTCGAGGATGGCGATGACGCGGGCCTGTTCGGCGTCGGGGGCGGCCTGGAAATCGGGCAGGCGCAGCCATTCCCCTTCTTCAGCCAGATCTCCTTCGGCGAGGGACTCCTCGACAAGGCGGTCGAAGGCCTTCTGCGTGAGATGAGAGGGAAGCGTCCCCTTGAGGGTGGCTCGGGGGATTCCCGGCAACAAAGGGCTTGCCCGGTGAAAGCGTTCGGTCTCCTCAGCGAGCTTGCGCCTCCAGGCGCGCGCCGTCTCGGCCGTGGCCCACTGATCAGTCAGCAAAACGACCTTTCCCTCCTCACGCAGGCTCTGCAGATGGGCGTCGATGCGATCAAGCCCCATCCCCGAGAGAGCCTCCAGTTCCTTGAGGCGTACAGCCCCCTGGTCCGAGACCTTCTGCAGCAAAAAAGACTTCTCTCCCGATTCGAGCTCGGCCAGAGCCGCCATGACCTCGTCGCGGAATCGCCGATGCTTGACGGGGTTCGGGTCGATGACGACGCCGCCGCCGATCGTCGTCATCGGGGAGTAGGAGCGCACGATGAAGCGGTCCTGGCGGTGAGCGACCAGCGGCCGGTCGAGGTGGATCTGGACGAGGGCGCTCTCCCCGGGCTGCAGCACGTCGCGGTCGAGAAGGGCGACGACGCCAACGACCCGGGCGGTTCCCAGGTAGAAATGGACCGGATCGCGAAAGCGCAAGGGGCGCGGCGCCTCGGGAAGCAGAGTCAGGCGCACGTCGAGGCGGCCGGTCTGTTCGAAGAGCCCCGGCGTCCCGACGACCGAGCCGCGCAGGAGGCGTTCGCGCTCGAGTCCCGCCAGGTTGAGGGCGGCGCGCTGGCCGGCGTAGGCCTCCTGGACTTTTTTTCCGTGGACTTGCACCTCCCGCACGCGCACCGTCTCACCCGGCGGAAGGACCTCCACCGAGTCGCCGGTGCGCACCGTCCCCGACAGGAGGGTTCCCGTCACCACTGTGCCGAAGCCGGGAACGGTGAAATGACGGTCGACCGGAAGGCGCATCGGACCGTCGGCGTCCTTCGGAACGAGGGCGGCGACCGATTTTCGGATCGTCTCGACGAGTTCTGGGATTCCGGCCCCGGTCAGGGAGGAAACGCGGCAGAAGGGGGCGTCTCTGAGGAAGGTCTCGGAGACGGTCTCGCGGATCTCCTCCTCCACGATATCGATCCAGTCTTCCTCGGCGAGGTCGCACTTGGTGAGGACGACGATGCCGCGCTGGATCTCCAGAAGCTGAAGGATCTGCAGGTGCTCGCGGGTCTGGGGCATCACCCCTTCCATGATGTCGACCACCAGCAGGACCAGGTCGATCCCGCCGATCCCCGCCAGCATGTTGCTGATGAAGCGCTCATGCCCGGGGACGTCGACGACCCCCGCGACGGGGCCGCCAGGAATGCGGAAGGGAGCGAAGCCGAGATCGATGGAGATCCCGCGGGCCTGCTCCTCCTTGAGGCGGTCGGTCTCTACGCCGGTCAGCGCCCGGATGAGGGCGGTCTTGCCGTGGTCGACGTGTCCGGCGGTGCCGATAATGACGTGGCGTTGCGTGCTTTGCGACATGGAATTGATCTGCTCAAAAGCGGAATTAACACGGATGAAGGGGATAAAGGGGATTAAATCAGAACCAAAAGGTTTTTATCCCATTCATCCCCTTCATCCGTGTTGAAATCGGTTTAAAGTCCCGACCGGTTGATCGTCAGTGTTCCGGAGTACCGTATCCAGGGCCCGAAGGAGTTCGTTCTCTTCTTCCCTGGCCACGGTGCGCAGATTAAGAAGGAGGCGCTCCTCCTGGATGCGTCCGACCACCGGGGGGCGACCGTGCCTGAGGCGGTCGGCCAGGGCCTGGGCGCTGAGTTTCCTGGGGGTGACGGCAAGGGCGAAGCCGGGGAGCTCGGTCGTCGGCAGAGCCCCTCCGCCGACCTGCGACGGTTCGGCGACGATTTCGACGGCGGCGTGTTCGGCCAGTGCCGAGAGTCTGCGCTTCAGGCGCGTGCAGCGCCGCCGGATCTCTTCGGCAGAGGCGGCGAGCATGCGCAGCACCGGGATCTCCCTGAGGGCCTCCTGCGGATCAAGGTAGTGGCGCAGCGTCGCCTCCAGGGCGGCCAGGGTGAGCTTGTCGATGCGCATCGCCCGTGCCATAGGGTGACGGCGGATTTTTTCAACCGCTTCGCGCCGTCCGAGGATGACCCCCGCCTGCGGTCCGCCGAGGAGCTTGTCGCCGCTGAAGGTGACGATGTCGATCCCCGCCCCAACCGCCTCGCGCACCGTCGGCTCCCGGGGAATGCCGTACGGGGAAAGGTCGAGGAGCATCCCGCTCCCCAGGTCTTCCATGACTAGGAGACTCCGCTCCCGGGCGAGGGCGACGAGATCTTGTGCCGATACGGAGGCGGTGAAGCCGACGATGCGGTAGTTGCTCGTGTGCACCTTCAAAAAGAGGGCGGTCGCATCGCCGATCGCCTCGCGGTAGTCCTTCAGGTGCGTCTTGTTCGTCGTCCCCACCTCCCGCAGCGTCACTCCCCCGGCGGCCATCACGTCCGGGACGCGAAACGCCCCGCCGATCTCCACCAGTTCCCCCCGCGAGACGATCGCCTCCTTCCCCTTGGCAAGGGCCGTGAGGGCGAGAAGGACCGCCCCGGCGTTGTTGTTCACCACCGTGGCCGCCTCGGCCCCCGCCAGGCGGCACAGGAGCTCCTCCACGTGGGCGTAGCGGTGTCCGCGTTCGCCGGAGTCGAGATCGAACTCGAGGTTGGAGTAGCCGCGGGCGACCTCCTGCATGGCCAAAAGGGCGCTCTCGCTCAAGGGGGCGCGCCCGAGATTGGTGTGCAGCAGGGTGCCGGTGGCGTTGATGACGGGCTGGAGCGACGGAGAGAGCTTGCGCTCGGCCCGGCGGGCTGCCCTTTGTGCAACCGCCGCAGGAGAGAGGTCCGGGGAGCTCTGGGGCGCCTCCAGGATCTCGCGCCGCAGTTCGGCGACCGTCTCCTGGGCGCTCTCCAGAAGGAGAATGCGGGGGCACGACGCGCTCAGGCGGCTCAGGGCCGGCTCGTTGAGGACGCGGTCCACGGCTGGAATGCGGCGCAGCAGGTTTTTTCTGTCGTCCATCGAAAACCGGTCTCTTGAATGAAGAATGGGAAATCGCTGAAATGACACTGAGATTAGAGAAATAGCACGATTGGTTGAAAACCACAAGGCGGGATGCGGGGGTAAAGCCGGCGGGAGGCGAAGTCGATCAGTCCTGCTCGACCACCACTTCCCGGAACGAAAGCCTGGCCCTGTAGGGGCGGGCGGGATTGATCCCCCTGCGCCGGAAGAGGCGCGCGACCTCGCGAGGGGGCTTTCCGATGATCTGATCGAGCTCGAAGACGACTCTCATGTTGTCTCCTGCACGAGAACGGTGGAGCTCTTCGGTTCTCTCTCATATCACCGTCTCTCCGTCTGTCAAGAATGGATGAGAAGTGAGGACAGAGGACAGAGGAGAATGGCGCTAGTTTAAGCCCTTCTTGCTACTGCTATGGAGTAAACTCGGGACTGTCCCCGGCCCCATCGGGGGCTGTCCCAGATGTTTACGGGCTATGCAACTGTGGTGGTTCGCGCCGCAAAAGCCAGGGACAGCCCCCTGCGGGGACAGTCCCGGTTTTGCTGACATCCGTTTACTAACTAGCGCCATTCGGGACAGAGGACAGAAATGGCGGCCGTGATGGAATCGGCCGCCTGGATCGAACATGATCAGTTAAAGTCGATAATCGAGGAGAAGGTAGAATCGTTGGGCTTTTCTCTCCCAACTCCCAAATCCTGAATTACTCAAAAGAGCAGACGTACTCGGCGATTCCGTCCGCCACGGCGATGTCGAAGGAGGAGTTGGCGGGGACGTCGAAGAAGGCGCCGGCGGCATACTCCGTCCACTTGTCCTCTCCGGCGACCCGGGCGCGGCAGGCTCCGGCGACGATCTCCATGCGCTCGGCAGCAGCGGTGTTGAAGGTGTATTCGCCCGGATAGATCAGTCCCAGGGTCTTGCGGCTGCCGTCGGGAAAGGTCACGGCATGGCTGACAACTTTTCCGTCGAAGTAGATGTTGGCCTTGCAGGCGACGGTGACGTTTTCGAAACGCTCGGGGGAAGGCATGTGCAGATTCTCCTGAATGATGTTTTCCCGTGAAGGGTGAGAATAAATACAACGCAGGAAAAAAATATTCAATCAGGATTCCTTTTCCATATACTCCTTCAGCGCCGCTGCCTGATTGAAGCGCTCATCTTTTGCGCCGTACACGAGTGTGATGCGCCCTCTGGCCGCGCGCCCGCGCAATTCGTCGACCAGCTCACCATGACCGCCCAGTTCGGCGAAGTAGCGCCGCCGGAACTCCTCCCACTTCTGCGGGTCGTGGCCGAACCACCTGCGAAGCTCCGTGCTCGGGGCGATCTCCTTCATCCAGCCCTCGAGGCGAAGATCTTCCTTCTTCACCCCCCGAGGCCAGACGCGGTCAACCAGAATCCGCACCCCGTCCTCGTCCCCAGGGTTCTCGTAGGCTCTTTTGAGTCGAATCTCCATCCGATCTCCTCCGATCGCAACTTTCACCCATTTGATATTATTGAGCAGAGTGTAACAAACCGCCATGGGAGCATCTGCACCGTTGAGACGAACGATACCATGAATTCGCGCGAGAGGAGATTGTCCGCCGGGAGCTGGCGTGTGGCGTGGAAGATTGCAGCCATATATGCCGTTGTCGCCGGGGTATGGATTCTGCTGTCGGATCGGGCGCTGTTGCTGGTTCTGGAGGACCCGGCGGTGCTGACCCGGCTGCAGACGGCAAAGGGGTGGTTCTTCGTTCTTGTGACCGCCGCCTTGCTGGCATTCCTGATTCATCGCTATGTCTCTGCGCTACGGCACGAAGATCGGATGTTCCGGGAGGCCAACCAACTCCTCGAGAACATCATCTCCAACATCCCCATCTACATCTTCTGGAAGGACAGGGATTCAACCTATCTCGGGTGCAACCAGAGATTCGCCACCGTCGCCGGAGTCGGAAAAAAGGAGCGCATCGTCGGCAGGACCGACCACGACCTGGCCTGGAGGATGGAGGATGCGGAACTGGCCAGAAATCTCGACCAGAAGGTCTTGAGGCGGGGAGAGCCGCTCCTGGATGTCGAGGAGACTCAGCTCCAGTTCGACGGCCAAACCGCTACATTCCTCTCGAGCAGAGTCCCGTTGCGGGACGACGCGGGTCAAGTCATCGGCCTTCTCGGCATCTACGTCGACATCACCGAGCGCAAACGCAACGAGGAGATTACGCGGGAGGGTAAGAGGAACCTCGCGACGCTGATCGCTCACCTTCCCGCTCTGGTCTACCGCGGCCGCAACGACCGAAAGCGCACCATGGAATTCGTCAGCAGGGGGAGCCAGGAGCTGACGGGGTACGCGCCGGAGGATCTGACCGAAAACACAGGAGTCGCGTACGGTGATCTCGTTCATCCGGACGACCGGGAAGAGTTGAGGCGCAAGATCCAGTCCGCCCTGGAGAAAAACGAACCGTTCCGGCACGAATACCGGATTCGAACGGCCGAGGGAGAAGAACGGAGGGTGCTGGAAGTGGGGCGCGGCGTTCGGGCCACGGACGGGGAGCTGCTGGCGCTGGAGGGGTTTGTGGTTGATGTGAAGGGAGAGGCGAAGTGATGTAGCGTCGCCAGAGAAAAGCAAAGGGCCGCGCCTTCCGGCGCGGCCCTTTTACAAATTACCCTGATACGCTTCGCTACCGTTTCAGAACCTCACAAAGGCGCCGAGGTAGGGGCCGGAGAAGTCTGCATCGATGAAGACATTTCTTTCGTCGACCTTGACCTCGATGTAACGGTAGCCGCCAAAGATGCCCAGGAGGGGGACCGGCGAAAATTCGAGTTGGGCGTCGAGGTCGAGGAAGCGGTTCCCGTCGAATTCGAGATAACCGACGCGGCCGGAGGTCGCAATGAAATCCGAGAGACCGATGCGGGCGCGCGCGCCAATGGTCGGTATCGGCGCAGTTGCCGATGCCGTTTCCCTGACGGCGACTCCCGGCGCCGCCGTCGTTTCCCCGGATAACGCCAGGTCGGCCCTGACGACCTTGACGGCGAGTTCGGGACCGATCTGCAGCCGGATCGGCAGATTGTCGATATTGATCAGGAACCAGGTCAGGCCGACATCCACCAGATCGATTTCGACATCGCTGGCGGTTTGAGCGGCGCCGCTGAAAGTCCGTCCGGCGAAGTTGACATCCCGGTTCAGGACGCCCCGGCCGCTGAACTCAATTGGCGTATAGCTGGCGGTCAGGCGGAAAGGCCCGAACTGCAGGGCGCCTTCTACAAAGAAGTCTTCGCTGTCGTCGTAACCGAGGTCGTTGCCGAGACTGATGGGGGTGCCGGGAAGTGCCGATCGGGTGACGGCGAAGGTCCCTTTCGGACTGAGTTTCAAGTAGCCGGCCTTGAAGGAAATCGTCTCATCGGCCAGGGAAGATCCGGCCGAAAGTAGGGTGATCAGGGCAAACGGCAGCATGTAACGGAAAAAGCGCATATCGATACCTCCTTGTTAGTGTAATTAGTTTATCCGACACCTGACCATTTTCCAAACTCCCTTCATCCCGAATGGACCGGGGTCGGCTGGAATTCCGCTCCTTTACCATTCCACTCTCTCATCCATCTCTCCACGTCCTGCACCGGTTGCGGCCGGCAGAAGTGGTAGCCCTGCCCAACCTGGCAACCCATCTGCCGAAGCAGGCTGGCCGTGGCGGCGTCCTCGATCCCTTCTGCCACCGTCACCAGCCCCAGTCCGTTCGCCATGAGAATGGCCCCCGATACAATGCGCATATCGGCCACGTCCCGCGTGAGACCGCGGATGAAGGTGCGGTCGATCTTGAGGACGTCGACGGGGAGGTGCTTGAGATAGGCCAGAGAGGAGTGCCCCGTGCCGAAGTCGTCGATGGAGAGTTTCACGCCGATCTGCTTCAGCGACGACAGCAGCGGCACCGTCGTTGCGATATCTTCCATGACGGCGCTCTCGGTGATTTCAAGCTCCAGGCGCTGCGGATCGATGCCGGAATCGGAGATCTGCCGGCGGAGAAAAGAGAGAAGGTCGGCTTCATGGAAATTCTGGACCGAAAGGTTGACGGCCATCGAGAAGGAGTGCCCGCGCTGCTCCCATTCCGCCAGTTGCCTCAGGGCCGTCCGGATGACCCACCGGGTCAGGTCGTGGATGAGTCCCGTCTTTTCGGTCTGGGGAATGAAGCTTTCGGGGGGAACGAGCCCCCTGACAGGATGGTTCCACCGGAGAAGCGCCTCGACGCCCGTGACTTCACCGTTTTCGAGCCCCACTTTGGGCTGGTAGTGGAGAAGAAAGTGTCCTTCGTTCAGCGCGGCGGGGATTTCCCCGAGGAGCGCGAGCTGCTCCTGGCTGATCCGGGCCAGCGACGGCTCGAAGGCGACGACCGCTCTGGCGCTCCCCCGCGCCCGGTCGAGGGCGATGTTGGCTTTCTGCATCAGCTCCAGCGGAACGACATCGTCGTGCGGGCAGGAAGCCAGACCGATGCAGGTGTCGACGTAGACGGGGATGCCGCTGAGGGGAAAGGAAGGTTTCAGCATTTCGCGCATGTCGGCGCATCTCTCCAGCGCCGTCGCTTTGTCCACCCCCGGGAGGAAGATGGCGAACTGGTCCGCCTGGATCTGGCAGACCGCTTCGCTGTCGGACAGGGCATTTTTCACGCGGCGGATGACACCGCCGAGAAGCTCCTCTCCGGCCTCGACGCTCAGGGTGTTGATGATGTCGAAGTAGTTGTTCAGGTTGAAAATGGCCAGAGACAGGGGCGTCTCCGAGCCCTGGCGTGCGCCGGAGAGATGTTGAAAGAGTGCGTTTTTGTTGGGAATGCCCGAGGTCGAGTCGTGCAGAGACTGGTGTCGGACGATCTCCAACTGCCGGTGCAGCGAGCTCATGAGCATACCGCAGAGAGCTCCGATCAGGGCGAAGAAGCCCGTGCGATAGATCCAGTTGATCGTCGCCTGGGCCTCGCCGGTGGCCGTGTCGATTGGCATGAAGGGTCCCAGGACGAGCCCTCCCACCAGTCCGGCGAGGATTCCCCCCCGGATTCCGAAAACGGCGGCGGACAGGATGATCGGGATGTACATGGAGTGGGAGAAGACGAACTTGACCCCGCCCGTGGCGAAAACGAGCCATCCGACGACGGCAATCAGCGAGGTGATCAAGATGGCTGCGGCGAATCGAAAGCCCGGGCGGGTGAGCAAGCTCTGCGGAATGATCGGAACCGAGACCGACATGCGCCCTCCTTGTCAATGACAATTGTCATAAATAATGGATTAATTATGTCGGTAAGTGTATTCAAATGCAAGGAATCCATGGAAAAAAATCAAATTCAGACGACGCAATCGAAGCGCATTGCTATAAACTGGATGAATGGACGAAAGCGCCACCCTCTTTCTTTGCGGCGATGTGATGACGGGGCGGGGGATCGACCAGATTCTGCCACATCCGTGCGACCCCGATCTGCATGAGCCGCACGTCAAGATCGCCACAGCCTACCGGGAACTCGCCGAGGCGGCGAACGGACCGATTCCGCATCCCGTCCCTTTCGATTACATCTGGGGCGATGCCCTGGAGGAGATGGAGCGTATCGGCCCCGACCTGCGCATCGTCAATCTCGAGACGGCCGTCACCCGCAGCCACCAGTGGTGGCGAGACAAGATGATCCACTATCGAATGAGCCCCGAGAACGCCGGATGTCTGAGCGCCGCCGGTATCGACGCCTGCTCGCTGGCAAACAACCACGTTCTCGACTGGGGTTATCCTGGGCTGCTCGACACGCGGGAAACGCTGCGCCGTCTCGATATCGCAACGGCGGGTGCGGGGCGGAATCTGGCCGAGGCGCAAGCTCCCGCCATTCTGGAGATCCCGGGGCGAGGACGGGTTCTTCTCTTCTGCTTCGGAAGTGGATCGAGCGGCATCCCCAGGGAGTGGGGGGCGGAGGCCGACCGGCCGGGGGTGAACTTTCTCCCTGACCTCTCTATGGCCACCGCTCGCGAAATCGGCCACGCGGTGTGGGCTCTCAAGCAAAAGGGGGACATTGCCGTCGCCTCCGTCCACTGGGGGGGGAACTGGGGATATCGCATCCCTTCGTCCCATCGTCTTTTCGCCCGGGCGCTGATCGATGAAGCCGGGATCGACCTGGTGCACGGCCACTCCTCGCATCACGCGATGGGGATCGAAGTTTACCGGGAGAAGCTCGTCCTTTACGGCTGCGGCGATCTGCTGACCGATTACGAGGGGATATCCGGATTCGAAGACTTCAGGGGTGATCTGGGTCTGATGTATTTCCCCACGCTGACCCTTCCTGGAGGACGCCTGAAAAACCTTCGGATGGTTCCCACCGCAATGAGAAAGCTGCGGCTCTCGCGGCCCTTTCCATCTGAAAGGAAATGGCTCCAGGCCATCCTCGACCGCGAAGGGAAAGGGCTCGGCGTCCGCGTTAAGCTGACGGATGAGGGAGACCTCGTATTGGTGTGGCGATAAATGCGGAAGTATGCGGGCGTGACCCGAATGGCGCTAATTTAAGGAAACGGATGTCAGCAAAACCGGGACTGTCCCCGCAGGGGGCTGTCCCTGGCTTTTGCGGCGCGAACCACCACAGTTGCATAGCCCGTAAACATCTGGGACAGCCCCCGATGGGGCCGGGGACAGTCCCGAGTTTACTCCATAGCAGTAGCAAGAAGGGCTTAAACGAGCGCCATTCGGGCGTGACCCTGTGCGGTGGAAGGCTTTTCAGGCCAGGATGCGCCGGCGCTTGCGGTGCAGGTACCAGAATTCCCAGAATTCGCTGGAGAGAAGGAGAAAGATGGCCAGGGCGATTCCGGGGACGGGAAGCGGAAAGAGGAGGAGCAATCCCCAGCAGGTCAACAGATAGGCGAGCTTGAAGACGGTGGACCAGCCGAGGAGGCCGGTGAGGTGCTCGCCGGTGAAGCAGCCGCGCAGCAGGTTCGCCGCGCCGTAGAGGAAGGGGAACAAGGCGCAGAAGACCAGGGGGAGGGCGATGTAGGAGCGCATCTCGGCGTCGAGTCCCATGACCCTGCCGAGAATCTGTTCGTTCAGGGGATAGGCGATGAGGACCATCAGCGCCGCCATGCCGGCCGAGACGCGCCGGAAAAATCTCACCAGTACGGCGTAGTCGGCGCGGTTTCGCACCAGGGTGAGATAGGCCTGTTGCAGGTTGCGCATGGGGCCTGCGAGCAGGAAGAGAAAGCCGCGCACGACGCCGAAGGAAGCCAGGGCGAGAGTTCCGTCAGGCAGCCGGCTGATGATGGCGTTGATGACGAGGGGGATGCTCTGCTGCATGCACGAAGAAAAAGCCAGGGGCCAGGCGAATCGGATGATTTCCCACGTTCCCTTCTCCCCTTCCGAAGCGCGCGGAATGCTGCAGCGGCTTGCGAAAAAGGCCATCAGGAGCGTTTCGGTCGCCACGCACCCCAGAAGGGCGAAGGCGCCGAGGGCCGGGCCGGTGAACCAGTTGACTCCCAGCGCCAGAAAGGCGAAGAGGGCGGCGATGCGCACCCCGGTGGCGAAGGAGACGAGGGCGGTTCGCCTCTCTCGCATGACGAGCCCTTGAAAGAGGCCGCGAAAGCCGGTGAAGAAAGGGAGAAAGACGAGGATGCCGAGGACTTCCCGGGCGCCGTCGGCGACTTCTCCCGTGACCCCCAGCACCCCTTCGACAATGAGGTCGCCGACGACGGTGTAGGCGACAGCGGCCAGGGCCGCCGATACGCCGCAGGCGACCAGGAGCACGAAGACGACGGTCCCCCACAGCGAGCGGCGCCCCCGCACCATGGCGATGGTGATGGTGTGGTTCTGGTAAGAGGGGGAGGCGAGAAACAGATGCAGGACCATCGCCACCGAGAAGGCGGCCAAAGCTGTGATGAAATCGTCCTGACGGGCGAGCGCCGCATTGATGATGGAGTGCGAAACGCTCATCAACTGCACGTTGAGCAGCAGCGGAAAAAAGAAGAGGGAGATCTCCCTCTGGGTCAGGATGGGGGTTGCGATCACCGGGGCTCCAGAATATAGTGCTTAAATCCGTGAGGAGTTGGGAGTGAGGAGGAAAAGCGTGAGAGCTTGTTTTTGCTTGAGAAATCCGCCTCATTCCTCACGCGTCACTCCAGCAGCCAAAACCGACCCATCATAGTGGATTGTCCCGCCGGAGGGAAGAGCGCAGAAGTGAGAACGTCTTGAATGAATGATTCAGATGGAGGAGAAATGGCGGCTTATCTGATCGGGCACATCCGCGTCAAGGACGAGGCGTTGTGGGAGGAGTACGTGAAAGGGGTCGCAGAGTCGCTCCGGCCATTCGAGACGCAGGTCGTTTTTCGCGGCAGGCGCGTCTTGGTCCTCGCCGGCGAGCATCGGTGCGACCGGGCGGTCGTCATCAGGTTCCGCGATCACGGCACGTTGGAAAAGTGGTTCGCCTCGGCGTCGTACCAGGCGCTGATTGCGCTTCGGGACAGGGCCGCCGATGTCGTGATTGCGACTTACGAAGAATAGGGCCCTTTTTCTTCCGAAAGGTCTTCGGCCTGCACCATCGGGAGGGTGAAGGTGACGGTCGTCCCTTTTCCCCGCGCGCTCTGCACCAGGATCTTTCCGCCGTGGGCCTCGACGATGCTCTTGACGATGGTCATCCCAAGCCCCGTCCCCGAGACGGCCGAATCGGTGCTGTCGGCCCGGAAGAATTTTTCGAATATCCTGTCGACCTCCTCCGGACTCATGCCGATCCCCTCGTCCCGCACGGAAATCCGGTACTCTCCCTCTTCTCCTCTTTCTCCGCTCACGTGAACTGCGCCCCCTTTCGGGGCGTACTTCACGGCGTTGCTGAGAAGATTCTCCAGGACCTGGCCGATCTTTCCCTTGTCGACTTCGAGGCTGACGCCGGGTGCGCTGAGCGACAGCTTGATCGAATGGCTCGAAGTCACCCTCTGGTATTGCCGGATGATGGGAGTGATCAGCTCTTCCACCGTAATCGGAGAACGGTGCAGTTCGACCCCCCGGCCCGACTCGATGCGGCTGACATCGAGCAGGTCGTCGATGAGTTCCGAGAGCGCATCGGCCTTGTCGCGGATGATGGTGAGAAACTCGGCCTGTTCGGCGGGGGTGAAGTCGTGTTCCTGGAGCATGAGTTCTGAAAAGCCGAGGATCGAGGTCACGGGGGTGCGCAGTTCGTGGGCGGCGGTGGAGATGAACTCGCTCTTGATGCGATCGATCTGCCGCTCCCGGGTCATGTCGCGGGCGAGAAAGATCATGCCGCCGAAATCCTCTTCGTTGCGTCCAATGATGGAGGTGACGACCTGCAGGATCTTTCCGTCCCCCTCCTGCGACGGGGGGACTTCGAAGTCGAATTCGGTCCCGGCGGTCCTGGAATCAAGGGCATCCAGGATTCTCTCCCGGATCGCCGGGGGGGCGAACTCTTCGATGGATCGGCCGCGCGCCCCGACGAGCGTAACGCCGAACATCTTCTCCGCCGCATGATTCATCTGCAGGATCTTTCCTTGAGCATCGACGGCGACAAGGGCGTCCTGAACCGAACCGAGGATCCCCTGGAGCTGGTCTTTCACCCGACTAACGGCGCCGAGGGAATCGTTGAGCTGCATCGTGCGCTCCTGGACCCGCCGCTCCAGTTCGGCGCGGGCGCTCTCCAGCTCCGCCTCGGCCTGGCGGCGCTCGGCGTTCTCGATTTCGAGCTCGCGCCGGGCTCCTTCGGTTCTTGCGATCTGGTCGAGAAGTCGGCGCCTCGATTCGCTAAGGCTGCGGTCCGCCCGCCCCAGGGTGATGTAGGAGGAGACGAAAAGCGCCGCGCCCAGGGCGAAGCATGCGCCGATCAGCATCGCGAGGGAGTTGCGAAACTCTCTGAGGCGCTGCGTCACGTCGCGCAGCACCAGGATCGTTCCGATGACCTCTTCCCCCGCATCGTGCAAAGGCAGACGCGCTCCCTGGAAGGTGCGTCCGTCGATTTCGATCCGAGCCAGGTCCATCTCCGCATGGATAAGCTGCGCAGCGTCGGGCCATGGGACGAAGGTGCTGTCGATGAGGACCTGGCCGGGGAGGGCGTCCCATTTGGGCGCATGTCCGCGGTTTCGCATCCATTCTTCCCACGTCGCCCGGTCCAGATGCTCCTTGTCGAGGAGAAAGATGAATTCGCTGCGGCCGGATTCGCTCAGTTCGACGAGCAAGGTCTGCATTTCGCGGCCGAGTTCGATATAGCCGATCACCTCCCCGTCGACCGTCCACGGGACGACCGAGCGCAGTGAAAAGTTGCCGAGAACTCCCAACTCCATCCCCGAGGTCGGACGTTGCTCGGTTGCGGCGCGCACCAGGGTGGAGCGCTCCACCACGTCTCCGAAGAGTTCGGGCCGATGAACTCTCAGGAAGACGCTGCGATCAGGGAGGTGAAAGTAGAAAAGGCTGATGCCGTGCTCTTCAAGGAGTGGGCGGTAGTGTTTTTCCGCTCTCTGCAGCAGAAGAGCGCGGTCGCCGCGCTGCATCGCTTCGCGCAGCTCTTCGCTGAGCGCCAGTTGGGAAATGGCGGCCTTCATCGCCTCGGCCCTGCGGGCGAGAATCTGCTCGAAGAGGGTGTCGACCGCCTCGGTGTGCAGGGAGATCTCGATCTGAAGGTCCCGTTCGAGAAAGCGCTGGCCGAAGAAGAAAAAGAGGGAGAGAACGAAAAGGAGGGTCAGCACCAAAGGAAGGAGGACCTTCGGTCGTAAGCGGGGTTCCTTTGGGCTGTTGGGAGGATTTGAAGTTTTCAAAATGCGAGGCTGCGATTTGGGGGTAAAGCCCCCTCCAGAGGAGAATTAAGATAATAGTGCTCATCTATCGGGAGTATGCTACAGGCAAAGAAGGGAAAAGAAAACAATAAATTGCATCAAAATGCGACGGATCAACATCAGACGGGATAGGCGAGCGTTGAGGTGACGGCGTTCTCCGCCTGCCGGGAATCGAGACGGTTGAATTGAACGACGATCGGGAGATCCGATTCGACGACTCCGGCGTAATCGGTCTCCAGGGGAACCGCTTCAGGGTCGATGAGATCGTTGATGCGCACCGTGCGGGTGCGCCGCGCGCCGATGGTGACGCGGTAAGGTCCGACGGGGTCGCGGTCCGCATAGAAGATGGTGATTTCGACGCTGGCCTCGGTTCCTCCGGTGTTCAGCAAAGAGAGTTCGTCCCGGCTGGTGAAATCGGGCTCTCTCCCCGTGCTCTGCAGGGGGATTCGTCCCCCTGCAATCGCCCAAAGTGTACGGCCGATCGCCTTCATTTTTTAGTCTCCTTTGCTTGATTGTCTCGCAAAAAGACAAAAACTCCACCACAAAGACACCAAGACACAAAGAAAACCAGTTGATAGGGTTTTACTTGGTGATCTTGGTGACTTGGTGGTGAAAAAACAAGTTATCTTGCTTTGCTTTGCTCATCCCTCACCCTCCATCTCCAAAAATCCGCCTGAGATAGGGATTGAGAAACGTCCCATCGGGATCGAGGCGTCGGCGAACGGCCCGGAAATCCTCCCACTTCGGATAGAGCCTCATCAGATCCTTCGCCTTGAGAGTGTGCTTTTTGCCCCAGTGCGGTCGCCCTCCGTAGTGACGGAAGAGCGGCTCGATATCGTTGAAGTAGTCGTCGAAAGGCAGGCCGGCGTTCTGATGCAGCGAAATGGTGACGGTGTCGCGTCCGTGGGCGCCGCTCAGGTACGCGTCATCGGCCGCCACGGAGCGGTACAGGACGCGCCAGGCGACGTCGCGCCGGTGCGTCTCTTTTACGCGGCGGCGCACTTTGCGGAAGCATTCGGGGCCGGCTTCGGCAGGGAGCCAGTACTCCATCTCGTCGAAGCGAAGCTCGCGCTGCTTCGGCAGGACATCCCCCATCCAGCCGGTGATGTCCTGGATGCAGCGGGCGAAAGGGAGATCGGCCGATCCCTGCCCCGGGATGTTCAGGGTGCGGATCTTGACCAGATCGCTGCGCGGATACCAGTAGAAGTCGCAGTTGCGGTTCTCGTTCATGAGGCGGTCGAGATTCTCGAGGCAGTCCTCGACGTGGGTGCACCACTCGCGGCGGCGGAGCTGGTAGGCCGGAAGCATGCGCATGCGAAGGGAGGTGAAGATCCCCAGGGCGCCCAGGCAGACGCGCGCCGCCCGGAAGAAGTCCGGGTCGTCCTCGGCGCGAAATTCCCGGATCTCTCCGCTGCCGTCGACGAGACGCACCCCGGTCAGGACGTCGGGGATGATCGGCAGGGTGCGGCCGGTGCCGTGGGTCCCGGTGCCGACCACGCCGGCAACGGTCTGGAAGTCGACGTCGCCGAGATTGTGAACGGCCAGGCCGACCTCGAGCAGCGCCGAGTTGGCCTCCTTGAGGGTCGTTCCCGCCCTGATCGTCGCTTCGCGTCCTGAAGCCTCGAACGATTCGAGCCCTCGAAGCTTTTCCAGCGAGACGAGGGTATGGGGGGTCTGCACCAGAGGGGTCGAGGAGTGCCCCGATCCGACGACACGAACGCAGCGGCCATCGTGCGCCGCGCGGCGCACGAGTTCGGCCAATTCCTCCTCGGTGGCGGGAGATCGGATCTCCTGCGGTTCGAACTGCAGACTTCCAGACCAGTTGGACCACGAGACCGGCATGGGCGCCTCCTTGTCGCATGCCTGATGTATAGACCATGACGAAGCGGTTGCAAGCGGTTTGGTCCCCTTCGGGTTGACATTTCTTCCGGTCTGTGGTCGATTGACCCCTTTGCAAGGAGGAATAAAATTGGCAAAGCAGACACATGGAATCGCCTACTCCATCCCCTGGAACCTGCTCCTCATCACCATCGGCTCTTTGCTGTACGCCGTATCTCTCAAAGGGATCGCCGCCTCTCACGGCTTCGTCCCGGCAGGGCTCTTCGGGGTCTCGGTCCTGATCCACACCCTGAGCGGCGCCCTCGGCCCGGGACTCTGGTACATCGTCCTGAATGTCCCGATGTTCATCCTGGGCTGGTTTTTCATCGGACACCGGTTTCTTCTCTACAGCCTCTACGCCATGCTCCTGACGGGGGGCGCCTATGCTCTGATCGATGTCAATTTCGGCATCCAGAACCAGCTCTACGCCGCGGTGAGCTGCGGAGCGCTCATCGGTGCAGGGGCGGGGATCGTCCTGCGCTCCCTCGGTTCCAACGGAGGGCTCGACGTTGTGGGGGTGATCCTCTGGCAGCGTTTCAACATCGGTCTCGGCAAATTCTATTTCGTTTTCAATCTCGTCCTCTTCTCCTTCAGCCTGCTTCACCTCGAAGTCGATCTCGTCATCGCTTCGCTGATCATGGTATTCGTCTCCTCGGCGGCGATGGATTATTTCCTTTCGATGTTCAGCCAGCGCAAGCTTGCGATCATCGTCTCGGAGCACACCGACCGCATCGCCGGCTCCATCATGAAGCGTCTCAGGATCGGAAGCACCTTCCTCGACGGACGCGGCGCCTATCACAACCGCCGCAAGGAGGTGCTGCTCACAGTGATCAACAACATCCAGCTCAAGCGCCTCGAAGAGATCGTCTTCACCGAGGATCCCGAGGCGCTCTTCATCGTGGAGAACACCTTCAACGTCATCGGCTCGACCTTTTCGCGCCGCAAGATTTATTGACGTCGGACTGGCTCTCCTTTGATAGGAGTTGCGAAGGGCGCGGCCGGACGTTTTTTTGTGCAGAAGGCGCCAATGGTCTTGCTTCGGCGCCTGAATTTTGACATAGTTTGCGCGCAAAATAAGCATCGGCAGGCGAGAAGGAGAGATACATGCCAAAACGCGACGACGTGAAGAAGATACTGATCATCGGCTCCGGCCCGATCATCATCGGCCAGGCCTGCGAATTCGATTATTCGGGGACCCAGGCGTGCAAGGCGCTCAGACAGCTCGGCTACACCATCGTATTGGTGAACTCCAATCCGGCGACGATCATGACCGATCCGGCCCTCGCCGACGCCACTTATATCGAGCCGCTCAATGTCGACACCCTGACGGAGATCATCCGCAAGGAGCGCCCCGATGCGCTTCTGCCGAACCTGGGGGGGCAGACCGCCCTGAACCTCTCCAGCGAGCTGTCGCGGCGCGGCATCCTGGACCAGTTCGGCGTAAAAGTCATCGGAGTCAATCTCGAGGCGATCAAGCGCGGCGAAGACCGCGAGACGTTCAAGCAGACGATGGAGCAACTCGGTGTCGAGACGGCGCGCAGCGAGATCGTGACGAGTCTCGATCAGGCGATGGAGAGCATCGGACGCATCGGTTTGCCGGTCGTCATCCGCCCCGCCTACACCATGGGAGGGACCGGCGGAGGCTTCGCCTACAACATGGAGGAGTTCGAGACGATCGTCAGCCGGGGCCTGGCGGCGAGCCCGGTGAGTCAGGTCCTCATCGAGGAGTCGATCCTCGGGTGGGAAGAACTCGAGCTCGAGGTGGTGCGCGACGCCAAAAACCAGAAGATCACCGTCTGCTTCATCGAGAACGTCGACGCCACAGGCGTGCACACCGGCGACTCCTTCTGCACCGCGCCGATGCTCACCATCAGCGAGGATCTCCAGGCGAAGCTTCAGGAGCAGGCCTACCGCATCGTCGAGGCGATCGAGGTCATCGGCGGCACCAACGTGCAGTTCGCCCACGATCCCAAGACCGGGCGCGTCGTCGTCATCGAGATCAATCCGCGCACCTCGCGCTCCTCGGCGCTGGCATCGAAGGCGACCGGCTTCCCCATCGCCCTGGTGTCGGCGATGCTCGCCGCCGGGCTCACCCTCGACGAGATCCCCTACTGGCGAAGCGGCACCCTGGAGAAGTACACCCCCTCGGGGGACTACGTTGTCGTCAAGTTCGCCCGCTGGGCCTTCGAGAAATTCAAGGGGGTGCAGGATAAGCTCGGGACGCAGATGCGCGCCGTCGGCGAGGTGATGAGCATCGGCAAGACGTACAAGGAGGCGCTGCACAAGGCGATCCGCTCTCTGGAGAACGGCCGGTACGGGCTCGGCTTCGCGAAGAACTTTCACAAAAAGAGCCTCGAGGAGCTCATGGAGCTTCTCGCCGAGCCCTCCAGCGAGCGCCAGTTCATCCTCTACGAGGCGCTGCGCAAGGGGGCCGACATCGATGCCCTCTACGCCAGGACCTACATCAAGCCATGGTTTCTGGAGCAGATGAAGGAACTGGTCGATCTGGAGGAGGAGATCCTCGCCCACAAGGGGAGCCTCCCCCCGGATGCGCTTCTGGCCCGCGCCAAGCGCGACGGCTTCGCCGATCGCTACCTGGCCCAGATCCTGGGGGTCCGGGAGGAGGCGATCCGCGAGCGGCGCGAGGCGATCGGCGTGACGGAGGCGTGGGAGGCCGTCCCGGTGAGCGGGGTGGAGAACGCCGCCTACTATTTTTCCAGCTACTCCATCGAAGATACGGTGCCGGTCTCCGGCAAAAGGAAGATCATGGTCCTGGGGGGCGGCCCCAACCGCATCGGGCAGGGGATCGAGTTCGACTACTGCTGCGTCCACACCGCCTTTGCACTTCGGGAAGCGGGATACGAGACGATCATGGTCAACTGCAACCCGGAGACCGTCTCCACCGACTATGACACCTCGGACAAGCTCTACTTCGAACCCCTCACCGTCGAGGACGTCCTGTCCATCTACCGCAAGGAGAAGCCCGAGGGGGTGATGGTGCAGTTCGGCGGGCAGACCCCCCTCAACATCGCCCGTCAGTTGGAGGAGGCCGGGGCGCGCATCATCGGCACCACCCCCGCCGTCATCGACATGGCCGAGGACCGCGACCTTTTCAACAAGATGATGGCCAAGCTCGGCATCCCCCAGCCCGATTCGGGGATGGCGAGCACCGAAGAAGAGGCCCTCGCCATCGCGGCGCGCATCGGCTATCCGCTGATCGTTCGACCCTCCTACGTTCTGGGGGGGCGGGCCATGGAGGTGGTGCACGACGAGGAGATGCTGCGCGAGTACCTCTCCAAGGCCGTGGAGATCTCGCCCGAGCGCCCCATCCTCATCGACCGCTTTCTCGCAGACGCCATCGAAGCCGAGGCCGACGCCATCTGCGACGGCGTCGACGCTTTCGTTCCGGCGGTCATGGAGCACATCGAGCTTGCCGGCGTCCACTCGGGGGACTCGGCCTGCGTCATCCCGCCCGTCTCCATTCCGCAGAAGCACATCGACACCATCGAGGAATACACCCGAAAGATTGCCGTCGAGATGGGGGTGGTGGGATTGATGAACATCCAGTACGCCATCGCCGCCGATCGGGTCTACATCCTGGAGGCCAACCCCCGGGCGAGCCGCACCGTCCCCCTCGTTTCCAAGGTCTGCAACATCCCCATGGCCCGCATCGCGGTCCAGGCGATGCTCGGCGCCAGGCTCTCCGATCTCGGCCTGCAGCGCCGTCCCTTCGCCCACTTCGGCGTCAAGGAGGCGGTCTTCCCCTTCTCCATGTTCCCCGAGGTCGATCCGGTCCTCGGTCCCGAGATGCGCTCCACCGGCGAGGTTCTCGGAATGGCGGGCAACTACGGCATGGCCTTTTTCAAGGCGCAGGAAGGGGCGAATTCCCCTCTCCCCCTGAAGGGGACGGTCCTCATCACCGTTTCGGAGCACGACCGATCGGGAGGGCTTGAGGTCGCCAGGCGTTTTGCCGAACTCGGCTTCACGATCCGGGCGACGGTGGGGACCCGGGCCTACCTGGGCGCCCACGGCATCGAGGCCGAACCGATCCTGAAGATGCACGAAGGGCGTCCCAACATCGCAGACGCCGTAAAGAACGGAGAGATCCAACTGGTGGTCAACACCCCCAGCGGAAAGCAGAGCAGTCACGACGACTCCTACATCCGCAAGGCGGCCATCCGGTACAAGGTTCCCTACATCACGACGACGGCCGCTGGGATCGCTGCCGCCAAGGGGATCGCCGCCCGCCTCCAGGGGAAGGAGGAACTGCGCAGTCTGCAGGAATACCACGCCGGGATCGTCTGACCCGGCCGAACCTTCAGCGTCGGATAAGCGCCCCGAGACACTGCCTCGGGGCGTATTTTTTTGTCTTTCGCATCCTGGATGAAGCGCTGTGACCGTCCCGATGTATAATGAGACAGCATCCATAACATGATGGAGGAGATGTGCCTCAGCGACGGGTGATCTTATTTTTGGTGGCGGGATTTCTGCTCGGGTCGGTCGCAAATCTGCATGCCGACATTTCGTCGATCCCTGTCGAGGACGAGGAGTCTGGAGTTTTGCTTCCGAAGGAGATCGATCCCGAGGAGGAGCCCGGGCTCATCGATGTCACCCACGAAAGGGTCACCGAGGCGGTCCTCGCGTCGGCCCGGTGGATCGACTCCTTTTTCAGCGACGAACGGACGGTGCGGGAGGAGACCGAGACGCGCCTTCGCCTCAGCGTCACCAATTTTTCCGAAGAGGGGGATCTTTTCACGGTCGATCTTCGCAGCTCTTTGCGTCTCGATCTCCCCCTCGTCGGCGAGCGCCTGCGCCTTTTCTTCACAGGCGAGGAGGAGGAACGCGAGAGGCTCTTCTCTCCGGAGGCGCGCCGTCAGCCGATTTTCGAGCAGCGGGAGCGAGGCGCCACTGTCGGTCTTCGTTACTTCTTCCTCTCGACGCTGCGTCAGAACATCAGCATCAGCTCCGGCCTGCGCTTCCGGAGGGGGACCCCGGTCCTTCTCGTCGAGCCGCGCTATCGTCATACCGTCCCCGTTCGGGACTGGGAGATGCGCTTCACCCAGCGCTTCAGGGGGTACTCCGACGGGCGCTCCGAGATTCGGACGAGCCTCGATTTCGAACGTCCCCTGTATGAGCGGTATTTCTTCAGGACGACGGCCGAGGGGGCCTGGTTCGACGATGAGGATGGCTACTTTTATGGGCTGCACTTCATCCTCTACCAACCCCTGAGTCGCAACCGCATCCTCCAGTACGGGTGGAACAACGGCTTCGTCACCCGCCCAAGCCACGCCTTGGAAGAAGTGCGGCTCTTCGTCTCCTACCGGCAGAGAATCTGGCGCGAGTGGCTCTATTTCGAAGTCACCCCCCAGCTTGCTTTCCCCCGCGAAGAGAACTACGACGCCTCGCCCGGCATTCTGCTGCGCCTCGACATGATCTTCGGCGCCTACAGGTCGCAGGGGATTCTGTTCTGAGAAGCCGGGAGTTGATGGTCTTGCAAAAAGTTCTTTTTTCACCACCAAGACACAAAGACACCAAGAAAAACTTTTCATAAGACAAATGTTCTTTACTTGGCGCCTTGGAGTCTTGGTGGTGGATTTTCGGGTTTTTGCGATTTTATCAGGAGTTGGGAGTTGTAGTCTCTCGATATCACGCCCGTCGGCGGGCGACGAGGCGGGCGCGGGGGAGGGGGACGCTGAGGCCGGTCAGGGAGAGCTCTCCCGTTCTCCACTTCTCTTCGTTCAGGTGCAGGAATTGTTGCAGGGCGGGATCCGGTGAGGAGGCGCGGTAGGTTTCGATCAGACCTTCGATGCGTCGATTGTAGGCGGCGCGGGAGGCGCCGTGGGCGAAGTTGCGCCCCGGGAAGCGGCGCAGATCCCCATCAAAGCGCTCAGAGATGTGGTAGAGCTCGTGGGCGAGGGTGTTTAGCTTCTGGGCGGCGGTCAGGCGCAGGAAGCGCGGGACCATGAGGTAGACGACGTAGAGGATGTCGCGCCCCTCATGACGCAGCGCCGGCATCCGGAACGTCTCGAGCATCCCCCTGCGCCGCCGGGTGTATTCGTCATGTCCTTCGGCGAAACGCAAGGGGGCGATGCGGGCATAAGTGCCGTGCGTCCCTTCGGCTCGCGATCGGGAGAGTGCGAAAAGGACTCTGCCGGTGTCGATGTGGCTGAACTGGGGGACTCTGGCGCACAGGTCGGCGGCGAGAGCCGCCGCCTGGGCGGAGAGGTCGAGAGGCGATGACGTCATTTCCGCTCGAGTTTGTGGCAGAAGAGACAGCGGAAGGGGGGCGGATGGTCCTGGGGCAGAGGCATCATCTCCTGATTATGGCAATCGGCGCAGAAGACCTCCGCAGCCTTTTTCCCTTCGCTCCTCGCGATATCGTAGAAGCGCTCGTGGGTCTCGTCGAAGGGGACCCGCGATGTCGTCTGCGGAGGTGCGGCCCAGAGAACGGCGACGATGACGACGCCGAGGACGATGAGGATGATGTCGCGTTTCGAGAGTTTCATTGGATGACCTCATTTGAAATCGTGAGGAGTTAGGAGTTAGGAGTTAGGAGTTAGGAGTAAAATGCATGGACGCCTCGCTCTTCACGCCTCACTCCTCACCGGGTTTTTCTTGCCAGGGAGGCGCAGCCGATGGCGCCGTTGTGCTGGGGGTGCTCGGGAACGACCGGTTGGGCGCCGAGCGTCTCGGCGAGAAGGGCTCGAAACGCGGCGCTCTTGGCGACCCCTCCGGTCAGCACGAGGACGTCCTTGGGGTAGCGGCGCAGCATCGGCATCACCCGCTTGATGAGGGTCGCGTTGACCCCGGCGCACAACCGCTCCAGGGGATGTCCCTCCAATATGCGTCCGATCAGCTCGCTCTCTCCGAAAATGCCGCAGGTGGCGTCGAGGGGGACGGGGTCGCGGTGGTGAGAGGAGAGCTCCTCGAGGGAGATGTCGAGGACCTTGGCCATGTTCTCCAGGTAGCGCCCGGAGGAGGCGGCGCACTTGTCGTTCATCACGAAATCGACCAGGATGCCGTTTTCGATCCGCGCAGCTTTGGCGTCCTGTCCCCCCAGATCAAGAAGGGTGAAGGTCTCGAGGCCCGTCTGGAAACGCGCCCCTTCGGCATGGGCCTGGATCTCGGGGACGACCCGCGCCCCCTCAAGGTCGATGGTGTTTCGCCCGTACCCCGTCGCCACCAGGCGCGCTTCGGCCCGTTCCGATTCGTTCAGAAGTCCCATGGCGGGAAAGTCGAGGGTCAGTCGCCCGTTGCGCATTCCGCCGAAGCGCTTGTAGAAGGGGATGGTGTCGAAGGCGCGCAGCCAGAGAATGCCGTCTGAATCCATGGCGGCGAACTTGGCCTGACGGCTCCCCAGGTCGATGCCGAGTGCGATCATCGCTTCTGCCCCTTCAGCATCTCGATGAACCCTTCGAGACGCAGGTGGGTTCGTGCGTCGAGAGGGCCGGGACGGTCTCCCTCCAGCGTGAGGATCGGCAGTCGCAGGCGTTTGCGCACGATAAGGTCCTCGATCTGGCGGAAGCAGAACGACTGCACGTAATGAATCACCCCGTCGATGCGGCGTCGCGAGATCTCCCGCTCGATGTCGTCGAGGCGGGTGAAGATGTCGTAGGGATAGGTATAGAGTCGATACTGCTCGACCAGGGACTCGGCGCCGAAAGGCATCGAGAACTGGCGCTGCGTTTCGTTGAAGACGACCCGCGCGCCCATCGACTCCAGGGCGCCGTAGAGCCCCGAGACGATGGGGGGAACCCCGATATAGGCCAGACGCAGTTCGTCGCGGAAAGGGTCGCGGCGCACGACCTCTTCAAGAAAGGCATCGACCTCGGCATCAAAGCGCCCCAGGTCGCCGTTCATGTCCGAGGTGCAGACCTGGAAATAGTGGTTTTCCTCGCCGCTCACCACGTCCCGCTCCCAGGTGAGGCGGTCGATATCGTGGACCTTGCGGCGCACGCCGTCGAGATCGGCTTTGGCCCGGCGGATCGCCTCGGGGGAGGCGTCGAAGGTGCGGGCGAGCTTGTCGATCTCGTGCCGGACGCTCTCCTCCGAGCGGTCGTAGGGATAGGCGAAGGGAACTGTGGAGACGCCGTGCAAGGTGAGGACCTCCATGAGCGCCTGGGTATTGGAGCAGTCTCCCTCGGTGACCGCAACCAGGGTCTCTATCTTCCGGCGTCGTGCCACCCCGTAGATCCCCTTGATCCAGCCGCAGATGTTGCGGGGAAACCCCTCGATTTCGGCTTCTTCGATGAGGCCGTGGGGGTCGGGGTCGGTGATGAAAAGGTTGTTGAGGTCGACAGGATGCTTTCCCGCGGCGACGAGGATCTCGATGGGTATCGTTGTGGTGAAGCCTACCATGGGGAATCTGCGGTGTCAGTCCGTGCGGATGAAGAGAAAGTAGATGACCGCGCCGATCAGGGCGACCCCCCCTGCGACGAAGATGAGAAGGGTGTCGGACTGCAATCCTTCCTCCAGCCCGGTGCCGCGCTGCATCGTGTAGGAGAGAAGGGCGACGAAGCCGGCGACGGCCAGAAGAGTGGTCAGGAGCACGCGCCATCGCATCAACAGGGCGATGATCGCAAGCGCCGCCGTTCCACCCAGAAAGTAACGGTTGTGGATCAGCTCGTTCAGGTCGAGGCTCGCAAGCCAGTCCATGACGGCGGCGGTTTCAAACTGCCGGAGAAACTCGAAAATCATATCCATTTCGTTCAGCCCTGCGCGAAAGCGATAGTGGGGTGCTGAGGTGCCTACCTTAGCAGGTTTTCAGGGTGCAGGACAAGGGAAAAGGGGGGGATCCGCCTTGACTTTGGGGGGATCATTCTTTTAGTATTCGACTTCTTCACAGCACCGCCGAAAAGATTGGATTACTGACGTGCCTGAACGCGCCATAGGAGTCTTCGACTCGGGAGTCGGCGGACTTACCGTTTTCAAGGAAATCACACGGCTCCTCCCCGCCGAGGAGCTGATCTACCTGGGGGACACCGCCCGGGTCCCCTACGGAACCAAGAGCCCGCCCACCGTCGTGCGCTATGCTCTCGAGGCCGCTTCTTTCTTGACCGAGCGGGGGGTCAAGATGCTCGTGGTGGCCTGCAATACGGCCTCGTCCTTCGCTCTGCTCGATCTCAAGGAGCGCTTCAGTCTCCCCGTGATCGGGGTGATCGAGCCGGGCGCTCGCCGTGCGGCGGCCCTGACCCGCAATAAAAGAGTCGGCGTCATCGGCACCGAGGGGACCGTCAAGAGCGGCGCCTACACGCGCGCCATCCATGCCCTGAACCCGGATATCGAGATCTTTTCAGCTCCCTGTCCCCTTTTCGTCCCCCTCGCCGAGGAAGGGTGGGCCGACCACGAGGTGGCGCATCTGGCTGCGCGCGAATACCTGGCGCCTCTCCTGGAGCAGAGAATCGACACTCTCGTCCTGGGGTGCACCCATTACCCGCTCCTGAAGAAGACGCTGCGTTCGGTGCTCGGCGAAGGCGTCCAACTCGTAGATTCTGCCGAAGAGACGGCCCGGGTCGTGTCCGCCTCGCTCGGGGAGCACGGGCACTTTCGCTCCGGGCTCCCCGGGGCGCACCGCTTCTTCGTGACCGACGTCCCCACCCGGTTCGAACGGGTCGGAGGAGCCTTTATCGGGACCCCCCTGGGAGGGGTGGAGCAGGTGGAACTCGACAAATCCTGAATTGATGCATTCGCAGAAAAGCCTTGTTTCACCACCAAGACACCCAAGCACACCAAGGAAATCTCCTTAATAATCAATGGGTTTCTTTGTGTCTTGGGGTCTTGGTGGTAGATTTTGAATTTTTGGCGATTCCGTCAATTTCGAAACCGATGAAAAAACGACTGTGGCGCCGAAGCGGAGATCCCCTATGAATCGTCCATCTCGCGACCGTATCCTCCTGATCGCCTTTGTGGTCCTGCTCGTCGTATTCGCAGCTCTGGCAGCCAGAAAGCTCCTCATCTCCCGCCCCCCTGCCGAAGTCCAGGTCGTGGCCGTCGGCCAGGAAGAGCACCGGCAAGCCCGGGAGGTTATTCTCTATTTCGCCTCCGCCCAGGGGGAGATGCTCGTCGCCGAGTCGCGCGACATCGTCTGCCTGGAGGAGGTCGAGTGTGTGCGCCTGACGGTGCAGGCCCTGGTGAAGGGGCCGCAGAGTCGTCTCGCGCCCGTCCTGCCGGACTCCACCGTCGTGCGGGGGGTCGAAGTGCAGAACGGCGCCGCCGTCATCGATTTCAGTCGGGATCTCGTCTCCGCCCATCCCGGCGGGAGCATTTCGGAGCTTTTGACCGTCTATGGGGTGGCCAATACCGTGGCGGTCAATTTTCCGCACATCCGGCAGGTTCGAATTCTCGTGGAAGGCCAGGTGCTGGAGACCCTCAAAGGGCACGTGGGGGTGCGCGAGCCCGTACAGGCCGATTTCCGCTACAGCCGATCTCCCGAAGAGGGGGGCGCCTATGAATAAGGAGGCGCAGAGCGTGATTCAGGGAGAGAACAGATGAGCGATTTTCGCGCGACGATCCAAGCGAGAGTTCTGGTTTTGGACGGCGCCATGGGAACCCTCCTCCAGGAAAGGGGGCTCAAACCCGGTGGGTGTCCGGAGGAGATGAACCTCAGCGCCCCCGAGGTGGTCGAGGGGATTCATCGCGAGTATGCCGAAGCGGGCGCCGATATTCTGGTGACCAACACGTTCGGGGGGAGCCGAGTGAAGCTCGCCCATTACGGTCTCGAAGGGAGACTCGCCGAAATCAATGGCCGTGCCGTCGAACTCGCCCGCCGCGCCGCGCGCCCGGGCTCTTTCGTCGCCGGCTCAATCGGCCCCACGGGGCGTTTCCTCGAGCCGGTGGGAGATGCCGGTTTCGACGAGATGGTGGAGATTTTCGGCGAGCAGGTGAGGGCCTTTGCCGAAGCGGGCGCGGACCTGGTCACCTGCGAGACGTTCCTCGACATCCGCGAGCTGAGGGCGGCGGTCGTCGCCTGCCGAGAATTTTCCACGCTTCCAGTCATCGCGCAGATGACTTTCGACGACGCCGGCCGCTCGGTACTGGGGACACCCCCTGAGGCGGCGGCGGTCACCCTTGACGCCCTCGGAGCCGATGTCATCGGCTCCAACTGCGGCCTTGGCGTCGAGGGGATCTACACTCTTCTCGAGAAGATGCGTTCGGTCACGTCGCTGCCGCTGATCTCCCAGGCCAACGCCGGCCTGCCGGTGCTGCGCGACGGGGTGACGGTTTTCCCCGGGACTCCCGAGGAGATGGTCGCCTATCACGACCGGATGATCGCCCTGGGGGTGCGGGTCATCGGCGGGTGCTGCGGCACCACCCCTGTGCATATCGCCGCCATGCGCCGCGCCCTTGAGGGGAAAGACCCCTCCTGGAAGCCGCCAGCGAGGCGCGCGTTTCTCTCCAGCCGCACCGCCGTCGTTCCGGTCGGATCGGGCGCCCCCTGCGCCGTCATCGGAGAGCGCATCAATCCGACGGGGAAAAAGGGGTACAGCCAGGAACTGCGCGAGGGCAAGACTGCCTACATACGCCGCGAGGCTCAGACCCAGAGCGCCGCGGGGGCGGCCCTGCTCGATGTGAACTGCGGTCTGCCCGGAGTCGATGAAGCCGCCGCCCTGGAGCGGGCCGTCTACGCCGTTGCCGGCGTGAGCGCCGCCCCCATCGTACTCGATTCCTCCGATCCGGCAGCCCTGGAGGCCGGGCTGAAGGCCGCCGACGGCAAGGTGCTCATCAATTCGGTCTCCGGCGAGGAGAAGAGCCTGCGCACAATCCTCCCCCTGGCCCGAAAATACGGCGCCGCGGTGATCGGGCTGGCTCTTGACGAGACGGGGATCCCGCCGACGGCGCAGGGGCGAGTCGATGTCGCCCGCCGCATCCTCGATGCGGCCCTCGCCGCAGGTCTCCCCCGGGAAGACGTCGTCATCGATTGCCTGGCGCTGACCGTCTCGGCCGAGCCCGATCAGGCGCGTCAGACCCTGCAGGCGCTGCGGGAGGTGAAGTCCGATCTCGGTCTTTCCACTGTTCTTGGCGTGAGCAACATCTCATTCGGCCTGCCGGCGCGCCCCGTCCTCTCCTCGATCTTTTTCGCCATGGCCCTGGAAGCCGGTCTCGACGCCGCCATCGTCAATCCCCGTGAGGAGAAGATGATGGACGCCTTCCGCGCCGCCATGGTCCTTCTCGGCAAGGACGTGCGGGCAGAGGCCTATATTGCCCACTACGCGCAGACCTCAGCTCCTGTCGCCGCTCCGTCGCCTGCCGACCGTCCCGCGGGGATTCGTGAGCGCCTCGCCGCCGCCGTCATCGAGGGAGACCGCGACGGAATCGTCGCTTTGGTGGAAGAGGCCTTGAGCGAGGGGCTCTCCCCCCTGGATGTGAGCAACGAGGGGCTGCTGCCGGGGCTCGAAGAGGTCGGCCGGCGTTTCGGGGCCAACCTAATTTTCCTGCCGCAGGTCATGCTCTCCTCCGAGACGATGCAGGCCGCCTTCGCCCGACTCAGGGAGGCGATGGGAGGCGCCGGCGGCGAGAGCCGCGGAAAGATCCTCATGGCCACGGTAGAAGGCGATATCCACGATATCGGCAAAAATATCGTGTGCACCCTGCTTGAGAACCACGGCTTCGAGGTCATCGACCTCGGCAAGAACGTCCCGGCCGGACGAATCGTCGAGGAGGCCCTGCGTCACAAGGTCGATGCCGTCGGCCTTTCGGCCCTCATGACGACGACGCTGCACCAGATGGAAGTCACCCTCGATCGCCTGCGCGAAGAGGGGGTGAAAGTCTTCACCATGCTCGGAGGGGCGGTTGTCACGCAGGACTACGCCGACTCGGTCGGCGCCGACCTCTACGCCGCGGACGCCCTGGAAGCCGTCAAACGCGTCAAGGCGCTGATGGGCGATAGGCAATAGGCGGTAGGCAATTCCATAATCCCCATGGGCGCCCATAGCCCATAGCCTGGATTGTACAACCTCCGTACTCTTCGAACCTTTTCCCTTATTTAATGCCTCTTGTGTCTTTTGACCGAGTGTGCTAATTTTATGCCGTCATTTCACGTACCGTCAGGATGCGGTCCATGCTCGTCGGCTACAACCACAATTTCCGTTACAAAGGGGTGCTCTACCACGTCCAGACTGAGGACGGCGGAGTCAAAAACCCCCACATCGTCACCCATCTCTTTCATGGGGGGACGATTCTCGTCAGCAGGAAGGTATCCTATTCCGACATCCTTTCGGCGGACAATCTGGAGAAAGTCGTTCAGGATCTGATGAAGAGCCAGCATCAATCCATGCTGCGCCGCCTGAAAAACGGAGAGTTCGACGATAAGATCCGCATACGGCTCGGCGAAGCGTCCCCAGCCGAAGAAGCCGATGCGCCTCCCGCACCGCTCCAACCTCCTTCGCCCCCCCCGCAGGTTGCAAAAAAACCTCCGACCAAAGAGGCGAATCTCGAAGATATCGTTCTGTCCTATTTCATAGGGGACCAGGAGCCTCACTCCTGAGGATCCCCGCGGCGAAGCCTGGGGGATGCCGCTAATTTCACGACCCCGACCGGGGAATGCTAGGGAGCCATCTGATGCTGAACGAACAGAGCGTCCGGGAGCTTGAGGAGACCGCACGACACCTTCGGGTCGAAATCCTGAAGATGCTCAATACGGCCCGATCCGGACACACCGGGGGGAGCCTCTCCTCCATCGACGTCCTCACCGTCCTGTATTTCCATGCCATGCGGCACGATCCCTCCAACCCCCGGTGGGAAGATCGGGACCGTTTCGTCCTTTCCAAGGGGCATGCCGCGCCGGCACTCTATGCCTGCCTGGCGCAGGCCGGCTATTTTTCCCCCGACGACCTCAAAACGCTGCGCCGCCTCGGCAGTCACCTGCAGGGCCATCCCGACATGAACAAGACCCCCGGGGTCGACGTCTGCACCGGCTCGCTCGGCCAGGGACTCTCCCAGGCGGTGGGGCTGGCTCTGGCGGCGCGTCTCGCCGGCCGTTCGGCGCGCACCTACGCCCTGCTGGGCGACGGCGAACTGCAGGAAGGGCAGGTATGGGAAGCGGCCATGGCCGCCGTCCACTACGGGCTCGACAACCTGTGCGCCATCGTCGACGTCAACGGATTGCAGATCGACGGCAACGTCGCCGACGTCATGAACGTCGCTCCCGTCGGTCCCAAGTTCCTTGCCTTCAACTGGCATGTGCTCGAAGTCGACGGGCATGACGTGCAGGCCATCGCCCGAGGGCTCGAGGAAGCGCAGAAGACCGATGGGAAGCCGACCCTGATCATCGCCCGCACCGTCAAGGGGAAGGGTGTTCCCTTCTTCGAACACAAGGCGAGCTATCACGGCGTTCCGCCGAGCGACGACGAACTCGTCCGCGCGCTGGAGCATCTGGGACATTCGTGAAGGCAGGAGCCAGGAGCCAGAAGCCAGGAGCCAGAATAAAGGCAAAGGGCGAGGGCATGGCGGATGCCGGCAAATCTGTAATTGTCAGTAGTCAATGAGGGAGAAGGAGGCGCCCAGATTCGGGTTTTCTCCTGGCTCCTGGATTCTGGCTCCTGGATTCTCAATAAGGATTCCAATCAATGATCGCAACACGTGATGCTTACGGCCAGGCGCTGCTTGAGCTGGGGCGTGAAAATGAGAAGGTTGTGGCGCTGGATGCCGATCTGTCCGGTTCCACCAAAACGGCCGTTTTCGGCAAGGAGTTCCCCGGGCGATTCTTCAACGCCGGCATCGCCGAAGCCAACATGGTGGGGATGGCGGCGGGGCTCGCTGCGGGCGGA
>JARFUG010000011.1:21853-26536 GCA_029289095.1 Desulfuromonadales bacterium | reverse complement strand
CGGCATCGCCGAAGCCAACATGGTGGGGATGGCGGCGGGGCTCGCTGCGGGCGGAATGATCCCGTTTGCTTCGACCTTCGCCGTCTTTGCGGCGGGGCGGGCCTTCGAGCAGATCCGCCAGTCGGTCGCCTACCCGAAGATGAACGTCAAGATTGTGGCGACTCACGGCGGCATCACCGTCGGCGAGGACGGCGGCTCGCATCAGTCGGTGGAAGATCTGGCGATCATGCGCGCTCTTCCCAACATGACCGTTCTGTGTCCGGCCGACGGTCCGGAGACGACGGCGGCGATTCGCGCTGCGGCGGCCTATGACGGCCCCGTCTTCATTCGTCTGGGCCGCGCCAAGGTGCCGGTCGTCTTTGCGCAGCCGTGCGAATTCGTCATCGGCAAGGGGAGCGTGCTTCGCGACGGAAGCGATATGACCTTCATCACCACGGGGATGATGACCGCCATGGCGCTGACGGCCGCTGACATCCTGAAAGAGGAAAACGTCTCCGCGCGGGTTGTGCACCTGGGGAGCATCAAACCCCTCGATGTCGACCTGATCCTCAAGGCGGCCCGGGAAACGGGCGCCATCGTCACCGCGGAGGAGCATTCGGTGATCGGAGGACTCGGGGGAGCGGTCTGCGAGACCGTGAGCGAGGGATATCCTGTTGCCGTCGAGCGGGTGGGGCTTCGAGACGTCTTCGGCCAGTCGGGAACCGCCGAGGACCTTCTTGCCCATTACGGGCTCACCCCTGCGCACCTTGTCGAGGCCGCCGAGCGGGTCCTGGCCCGCAAGCGCGGGTGATGTAGGGGCAGGACTCCGTGCCTGCCCCATGGCACTCCGTTACGGAACCGGACTGGTTGAGGGAGACGTTTGCTGCACAAGAGCATCATCAGCCGTGTCGTCACGCTGATTCTTCTCATACTGATCGTGGGAGTCGGCGCCTCCTCTCTCTTCTTCTTCAAGAGAGAGCATGCCCGCCAGGTCGCTTCCAGCCGGGCAGGGGCCGAAATCCTCCTCTCGACGCTGGAGAAATCGATCTTCAATTCGATGCGTGTCGGCAACAGTGCCGACGTGCAGGCGATTCTGGAGACGGTGGGACGCAGCAAGGGGGTGGCGCAAATGCGGATTTTTCACCCCGAGGGGCTCATCCTTCGTTCGGCGCACCCCGACCAGATCGGAAGCATGATCCCGGAGGATGAGCTCTCCCTGCTGCGGACCTTCAGCGCCGAGGGGGTTTTACATCAGGGGGACGAGGAGTTTCTGGTGCTGATCCGCCCCATTATCTCGGAGGAAAGCTGCTTTCCGTGTCATGGGGACGAAGAGGTCATCGGCATTCTCAACATCAATCTCTCTCTTTCCCCCATGATGCAGAAACTCCACGACACGCGTCTTTTTTTCATCGTGTCGACGGCGATCATCATCGCCCTGCTCGCTTCGGCCATCTACGTCGTGCTGCTGCGCCTGGTCAAGCGCCCCATCCAGGAAATGGCGGCCAAAATGGCTCAGGTCGAGGCCGGCGATCTCTCGGTGCGCCTCGAGCCGCTCGACGAATCGGAGATGGGGAGTCTGGTCGTCAGCTTCAACTCCATGGTCGATACCCTCGACAGGACGAAGAAGGAGCTTGAGATTCTCCACCTGCGACAAATGGAAAGGGCGGACCGTCTCGCGTCGGTTGGCGAGATGTCGACCGGCCTCGCTCATGAGATCAAAAATCCCCTTGCGGGGATCAGCGGGGCCATCTCGGTGCTGGCCGACGATTTTCCCCAGGAGGATCCCCGCAGAGAGATCGTTCGTGAAGTCCTCGAACAGATCACGCGCCTTGACAAAACAGCCACCGACCTTCTGCATTTTGGTCGTCCCGGGACGCCGGAGTTCACCTATGTCGACATCAACACCCTGGTGAACAAGACGCTTTTTTTCATCGACCAACACCCGGAGGCACGAAAAGTCACCCGGGTGAAGGATCTCTCTCGCGAGATCCCTCTCGTATGGGTCGATGAAAAACAGATACAGCAGGTTCTGTTCAATCTCATCGTCAATGCCGTTCAGGCGATGAAGGGACAGGGAACGCTGACGATCCGCACCGCGATCTGCGAAAAGGAGAGCCGTCGCTTCCTGGAAATTCAGGTGCGCGATACCGGACCGGGGATTGCTCCCGGCGAGATCGAGCGAATCTTTGTCCCCTTTCATACCACCAAAACACAGGGGACAGGTCTCGGTCTTCCCATCAGCCGCCAGTTGCTGGAGCAGCATGGCGGTACGATTCGTGTCGAGAGCCGTTTCGGCGAAGGCGCCGCCTTCATCGTCGAGCTGCCCGCAGACCGCAGGCCCCCAACTGAAAAAGAGGATAGCTGTGGCCAAGCATAAGATCCTGGTTGTCGATGATGAACACCTCATCCGTTGGTCCCTGGAGCAGAGCCTCCGAAAGCAGGGGAATGAAGTTCAGACCGCGGCTTCCGGTGAAGAGGGCCTGCGCCTTGTGCGCGAAGAGGCGCCCGATCTCGTCCTGCTCGATGTGCAGCTTCCCGGCATCGACGGCCTGGAGGTGCTGAAGAAGATCAAGGAGATCGACGAGGAGATCATCGTCATCATGCTCACCGCTCTCGGCGTGCTCGAGACGGCGGTCAAGGCGATGCGTCTGGGGGCCTACGACTACATCAACAAGCCGTTCAATCTCGACGAATTGGCTATCGTGATTCGAAAGGCGCTCGAGACGGGCGCCCTCAAACGGGAGGTGGCTCACCTGCGCTCCCAGCAGAGCGGAAGGTACGGCATCAGCAACATCATCGGCGAAAGCCGCCACATGAAGACGATGCTGACGATGGTGCAGAAGATCGCCCAGAGCGATGCATCGACCGTCCTCATCCAGGGCGAAAGCGGGACGGGGAAGGAACTCATCGCCAAGGCCATTCACTACGAGAGCCCGCGGGCCGACAAGCCGTTCATGGCGATAAACTGCGCCGCAGTCCCCGAGACCCTCCTGGAGAGCGAACTGATGGGGCACGAGAAGGGGGCGTTCACCGATGCCCGCTCTCTGAAGAAGGGCCTATTCGAGCTCGCCGACGGCGGCACCGTCTTCCTCGACGAGATCGGCGACATGGAGCCGGGAATGCAGGCCAAGCTCCTTCGCGTCCTGGAGGAGCGCTCTTTCCGCCGGGTGGGGGGAACCAAGGACATCCAGGTCGACGTGCGCATCCTCTCCGCCACCAACAAGGATCTGCTCAAGGCGATGGAGGAAAAGACTTTCCGGAGCGATCTGTACTATCGCATTCAGGTGATCCCGATCTTTCTCCCCCCTTTGCGCGAACGCAGGGAAGACATTCTTCCGCTGGTCTATCATTTCATCGAGCACTTCAATCGGGAGTTCGGCAAAAACGTCAAGGGCGTCTCCAGAATCGCCGAGAAATTCCTGATGGAGTACGGCTGGCCGGGGAATATCCGCGAACTGAAGAACATCATCGAGCGCGCCATCATCCTCGAAAACGAGGAGATGCTCCTGCTCGAACACCTCCCCTACGAACTGGTGGCCAAGACGGGAGGGGGGGGAGCTGGCCCCTTCAACCTGCGCATCCCCCCCGAAGGGATCGACATCGAAGACGTCGAACGCGAGCTGATCCGCCAGGCGCTGGAGATCTCGGAAGGAAACCAGTCGAAGGCCGCGAAGAAACTCAACCTCGGCATCGACGCTTTCCGCTACCGGATGAAGAAGTTCGGGTTGTTGTAAGCCAGAATCCAGGAGCCAGAAGACAGAAGACAGAAGACAGAAGACAGAAGACAGAAGACGGCGACTCCGCCCTCTGTCCTCTGTCCTCCGTCATCGCCCAACCGCTAATCCTCCCTTGCCCCTTCCTCCCGGGGGTGCTAAAGTTTGTGATGTTTTCTCTTTCATCGCAGCGCCCTCACCGGAGGAACTCCATGAAAATCCCCTTAGACGATATTCGCCTGGCATACGATTCGCGCGGCGAGGGGCCGCCGGTCGTTCTGATCCATGGCTTCCCCCTGTGCCGCAAGATGTGGCGCCCGCAGGTTTCCGCTCTGGTGAAGGCGGGCTACCGGGTGATCACCCCTGATCTGCGGGGGTTCGGCGAGAGCGAGGCGCCCGACGGTCCCTACTCCATGTCCATCTTCGCCGACGACATCGTCGCCCTGATGGACCGGCTCGAAATCGAGAAGGCTGTCCTGGGGGGAATGTCGATGGGGGGATACGTCCTGCTTAATCTCCTGGAGCGCCATCCCGGCAGGGTTCGTGCCGCCATGTTTCTCACGACGCGCGCGGCCGCCGACGATGAAGCCGGCAAGGTCCGCCGGACCGCCCTCGCCCATGCGGTTCAGGAGCAGGGGCCTCACGTTGTGACCTCGGCTTTTGAGCAGATCCTCTTTGCACCCGGTGTTGCCGAGAGCCGTCCCGAACTGGTGAGCGAGGTCCGCTCATGGATGGAGGCGACGCCCCGGCGGGGGCTCGAAGGGGGGTTGCTCGCCATGCGAGACCGCAAAGATTTCACACCCGATTTGCCACTGCTCGATTTTCCATCCCTGATCGTCGGCGCCGAACTCGACCGGACGATGTCGGTCGACCTTTCCCGCACACTCGCTTCGAAGCTCCCTCGGGCCACCCTGTGCATCATCCCCGAGGCGGGGCATATGGCGAACCTCGAGCAGCCCGAGGCATACAACAGGTGTCTGATCGATTTTCT
>JARFUG010000011.1:5452-21753 GCA_029289095.1 Desulfuromonadales bacterium | reverse complement strand
ATATGGCGAACCTCGAGCAGCCCGAGGCATACAACAGGTGTCTGATCGATTTTCTTCGTTCCCTGGATTGATGAAATGAACCGCTCGGGCGCGTCGGATCCGTCGGATTGGTCTGATCGGACGGATCTGACGGATAGGACGCGCCCTAAGCGCTAAGTGACACTTCGAAGGAGAGTCTATGGGCAAGCAGCGTCTGGTGGTGATCGGTGGCGATGCCGCGGGTATGAGCGCCGCATCCAAGGTTCGGAGAGATTCCCCCGAATCCGAGATCCTCGTCTTCGAGCGATCCCCCCACACCTCGTATTCGGCCTGCGGTCTTCCCTACTATGTCGGGGGCCTGGTCGATTCCGCCGAGGAACTCATCTCCAGAACTCCGGAAGCCTTTCGTGACAAATACCGGATCGATGCCCGCGTGCGTCACGAGGTGGTCGAAATCGACACCCGCGCTGCCCGGGTGCGGGTGCGACATCTGGAGAACGATCAGGAATGGTGGGAGTCCTACGATCAGCTCCTGATCGCCACCGGCGCTGTCCCCTTCTGCCCCGAGATGCCGGGTTCGCGGGCAGCCGGAATCTTCGGGCTCTCCACCCTGCAGAGCGGTATCCGCTTGCGCAAAGCCGTCGATGAGGACAAGCCGAAACGCGCCGTGGTCGTCGGCGGCGGCTATATCGGGCTGGAAATGGCCGAGGCGATGGTGATTCGCGGCATCGAGGTCTCTCTGGTCACCCGCGGAGACGAGGTGATGGAAACCCTCGATCCCGATATGGGCGCACTCGTCTCCGAAGCGCTCGAGGATGTCGGCGTCACCCTGTATCGCGGCGAATCTCTCGAAGGCTTCGAAACGAGCGACGGGAGGGTGAGCGCTGTCCTCACCAATCAGCGCGCCCTTCCCGCGGACATCGTCATTCTCGGAATGGGGGTGCGCCCCAACTCGTCTCTGGCAAAAAGGGCCGGGATTCCTCTGGGCCTTCGCGACGCCATTCGGGTCAATGACCGAATGAAGACCCGAGTTGAAGGGGTCTGGGCGGCGGGGGACTGTGTCGAGTCCTTGCATCTGATCAGCCGGCGTCCCTTCTATGTCGCCCTCGGAACGGTCGCCAACAAGCAGGGGGTTGTGGCCGGAACGAATCTTGCCGGCGGTTACGCCACCTTCCCGGGCGTTCTCGGAACGGCGGTCACCAAGGTCTGCAAATATGAAGTCGCCAGAACGGGACTGCACGAAAAGGATCTGCGCGAACTCGGATTCGAGTTCACATCGACGGTAATCCAGAGCCGCACCCGCGCGGGGTATTACCCGGGGTCGGGGAGGATCGCCGTGAAACTGCTCGCCGAAAAGAAAAGCGGGAGACTTCTCGGAGGGCAGATCGTCGGAGAGGAGGGGGCCGCCAAGCGTATCGACGTCCTTGCCACCGCGCTGCATGCAGGGTTCACCGTGCAGGACATGATCAATCTCGATCTGTGCTACGCCCCTCCTTATTCCCCGGTCTGGGACCCAGTGCAGACGGCGGCGCGAAAGGCGGTAAAGGCGGGGTGAGTCGTGACATCCTTGTCCCGTCGTCGCGGAAAACTCTGGAAGCGCTGAGCGGAACCACTTTTCTGATCGGCGCACGGTGCAGCGGCAAGGGATGCGCCTCTCACCCATTCTGAAATCATCATTGCCTTATTCCCTCGGGTTTCAGGGGCTGACTCCTTTTGAGTGGTGCGCTCTACACCCCGACTCCTGACTCCTGACTCCTGCCCCTCAGAACCACCCCTTGCGTTTGAACGCAACAAGCATACCCACCCCCAACGCGGCCATGATCGCCAGGATAGCCGGATAGGCCCAGCGCCATTCGAGTTCCGGCATATAATGGAAGTTCATCCCGTAGACCCCGGCGAGGAAGGTCAGGGGGATGAAGATCGTCGCGATTATGGTGAGGACCTTCATCACCTCGTTCATCCGGTTGCTGAGGCTGGTGAGATACAGGTCGAGGAGACCGGCGATGATGTCCCTGTAGCTCTCCACCGTATCGATGACCTGGATCGTGTGGTCGTAGAGATCGCGAAGATAAAGACGCGTCTCCTCTCGGACAAGAGGTTCCTGGCGCAGCAGAGAACCGACCACCTCCCGCAGAGGCCAGATCGCCTTGCGCATGAGGATCATCTCGCGCTTGAAGCTGTGAATCTTCTGTGCCGTATTGGGGGAGGGACGGGTCAGGAGTTCCTCTTCGAGCACCTCGATGCGATCCCCGATCTCCTCGAGAACGAGGTAGTAGTTGTCGACGATCGAATCGATCAGGGCATAGGCCAGGTAGTCCGGCCCCATCTTCCGGATGCGTCCCTTGTCGGAGCGGATGCGTTCACGCACTTTATCAAAGATGTCTCCCTGCGCCTCCTGGAAAGAGAGGACAAACCCTTTCCCGAGCACGATGCTGACCTGTTCGGTGTGCACCTCGCCGGCAGCGTCGGCACGCAGCGTCTTCAGGACCATGAAGAGGAAGTCGACATGCTCTTCGAGCTTCGGACGGTGGTCGGTGTTGAGGATGTCCTCCTGAACGAGAGAGTGCACATCGAAGTGCCTGCCGATCTCCTCGATAATCCGGATGTCGTGGATTCCGTCGATGTTGAGCCAGGTCACCGATGCGCGATCCCGGAAATTGAGAGCGGGAGCGATCTTTTCCAGCGTCGTTTCGTGGACTCGGTTTTCGTCATAATCGATAAGGCGGATCTGGGTGGAGTCGGCCTTGCGCTCGCCGACGTGAATCAACGTTCCGGGTGGGGCGCCAACTTTGGCCTTAGGGCGACGAATTTTTTTGCTTCGCATGTCATACCTCCATTAGAAAGCTCCAAAGATTTCTGCAAGTCTGGTAGACTAGGAAAGAATATCCGACGAAAGGATGCAGACCCTATGGGACGAGTGCGCGGGGTGATCCTCGACATGGACGGAACCCTCATCGACAGCAACGATGCACACGCACAGGCCTGGCTCGAGGCGATGGAAGAGAGTGGGTTTCACCCGGGATTTGAAAAGGTGCGCCGGCTCATCGGGATGGGCGGCGATTTTCTCATCCCGCAGGCCCTCGGCATCGATCCCCAGAGCGAAGCGGGGAAAACACTCAGCCGCCGCCGCAAGGAGATCTTCCACGAACGTTATCTGCCCAACCTGACCCCGTTCGCCAATGTAAAAGAGCTGCTTTTGCGCATGCGCGCCGGCGGATTGAAACTCGTTGTGGCCAGCGCATCCAGACGTGAGGAACTCGACGCCATGATGGGTCGCGCCGCAATCGCCGATCTGATCGACGAGACCACCTCGGCAACCGATGTCAACGAGCCGAAGCCCGAGGCCGACGTCATCCATGCGGCCCTGGCCAAGCTCGATCTTCCCCCCGAGGCCGTTCTGATGCTCGGCGACACCCCTTACGACATCGAAGCGGCTTCGAAGGCGGGGGTGGAGGTCATCGCCTTGCGCTGCGGCGGATGGGACGATGCCGCGTTGAAGGGCGCCCGGGCGATTTTCTGGGATGCCGCCGATCTTCTGAAGCATTACGGAGAGTCTCCCCTGGCGGAGCCATCGTAGCGAAGCGAACGGGTGGCGTGGCCTCTTGATGCCACCGGCTTCAGGTGCATGATCGAAAAGTTTTCACCCTCGCGACAGTCATCGTAACAAGTGATCGGCCGAATCCGCAGATATCGGCCGATCACGATATTCAGCACGGAGCAATTAAATGGAAAAGATACGACTTGGCATCAGCCGTTGCCTCCTCGGAGATCCGGTCCGTTATGACGGAGGCCACAAGCGCAACTCCTGGCTCGTCGATACCCTGGGCCTCTATGTCGATTACGTGCCGGTCTGCCCCGAAGTCGAGATCGGGCTTCCCACCCCCCGCGAGCCCCTGCGGCTGATCGGCGATCCGCAGCGTCCCCGACTCGTCTTCACCGGCAGCGGAATCGACATCACCGAAAAGATGGAGAGCTGGGCCCGCATGCGGGTCGCCGAACTGGAGACGGAAAACCTGTGCGGGTTCATATTCAAGGGGAAGTCTCCTTCGAGCGGAATGGAGCGGGTGAAGCTCTACGACGGACACGGGCTTCCCTCGAAAAAGGGGGTGGGGCTTTTCGCCAGAGCCTTCACCGAGCACTTCCCTCTACTCCCGGTTGAAGAAGATGGTCGTCTGGGCGACCCTGTCCTCAGGGAGAATTTCATCGAGTGCCTCTTCACCTTCAAGCGCTGGCGAGAGACGCTGGCCGGCGGACGCACCCGCGCCGATCTGATCGATTTCCATACCCGCCACAAGCTGATGATCCTCTCTCACAGCCCTGAAGTCTACCGCGAAATGGGGCGCTTGGTCGGGGAAGCCGAGCAACTGGCCGAGCGCGACCTCTTTCGCCGATACGAGGCGCTGCTCATGCGGGGGATGCGACTTCTCGGCACCCGGAAGAAACATCTCAACGTCCTTCAGCACCTGCTCGGCTATTTCAAGCAGCAGCTTTCGGCCGACGAAAAAAAAGAAGTGCTGGAAATTTTAGATTCGTATGTACGGGGCGAGATCCCCCTCATCGTGCCGGTCACGCTGATGAACCACCATGTGCGCAAGTACGACCAGCCGTATCTTCAGAAGCAGCTCTATCTCAACCCCCATCCGCTCGAATTGAAATTGCGCAACCACGTCTGAGCGCAGGGGATTGAAAGGGGAGCATGCAGTTCACCATGTGACAGGTCGCACGATCTGGTTGCTCCAAGGAGGACCGATGAGACGTGTTCGAGAGGAACGGTGGGCTTTGTTTCTTGCTTTTTCGGCGATTGCGCTCGTCTTCGCCCTGGGAGTCGCCACCTCCGCCGAGGTGGCGACTGGCGAAAAGAAGGTCGTGCCTGCGGTGCAGGGAGCGGCTGTTCCGGCCGCACAATGAAAGCCGTCAGGACTCAAGGCGACGGAAAACAGGCTCTCGACAAGGCGCCCTGAAAGATGGAATACTTCGAGTGAAATGTACCTGGAAAGAAGACGGTTGCAGATCCGGTTCGCCCGTCACGCCCGAGGACCTTTTCCGTCGAAACGGATGAGGACCGCCGATGCATCGGCTTTAATTCCAAAGCTTTCAGCGTGATGGGCAAGATCCCGGCTCCCCTCGATCACAACGGAATCGATCGATGCTTTTCATGCTGGTCCTCGCCTTTTTCGTCCTCGCACTCGAGATCGCCCTTGATCTTCTCAACCTGCGCCACCTGCGTCGTTTCGGCGGGACGGTTCCAGCCGTTTTCGAGGGGGCCGTCGACAGGGAGATTCTTCGGCGCTCGGCCGCCTACACCGTCGCCCGCAACCGGATTGCAATCCTCGAATCCGTGGTCGTCACGGGCGCCTTCCTCTTTTTTCTCTTCGGAGGGTGGCTTGCGCCCTATGAGCGCTGGGTCGCTTCCGTAACCCCCTCGTTTATCGGCGGCGGAATCGTCTTCTTTGTCGGCCTGATCCTCGCTCGCACCGTGCTTGCCCTCCCTTTCAATCTCTACCGGACATTCAGGGTGGAGAAGGATTTCGGCTTCAATACGACCACCGCGGGCTTGTGGCTGAGCGATCTCGTCAAATCGCTCGTCATCTCGGTCCTCCTTTCGGTCCTTCTGATCGGCGGCGCTCTGTGGCTGATCGAGGCCGCCCCCCGGCTCTGGTGGTTTTGGGTCTGGGGATTCTTCGCCCTTTTTACCGTTGTTCTCATCTATCTCTCCCCCGTTCTTATCGAGCCGCTTTTCTTCAAGTTCGAACCCCTGCGCCGTGAGGGGCTCGAAGAGGCGATCCGCAAACTCATGGGGCGCGCGGGCCTTACTGTAAGCCGCGTCTTTCAGGTCGACGCCTCGCGGCGCAGCCGTCATTCCAACGCCTATTTCACCGGCATCGGCAAGGTCAAGCGCATTGTCCTTTTCGATACTCTTCTGGAGCAGATGAACGACCGGGAAATCCTGGCGGTTCTGGCGCATGAGGTCGGTCACTGGAAGCTCAGGCACATATTGAAGCGGATCGTCTTCATGCAGGCGACGCTGCTGGCAGGGCTCTTCCTTGCCTCCCGGCTCATCGACTGGGAGGGGCTCCCGGCGCTTGTCGGACTCGAGGAGGCCTCTTTTGCGGGGCGTGCCCTTATCCTTTTCTTTCTCGCGGGGCTCGTCTCTTTCTTTCTCACGCCTTTGGGGAGTTACGTTTCGCGGCGGCACGAACGTCAGGCCGACGCATTCGCTTCGAACCTGACTTCTCGCCCCGCCGACCTCGGGGCCGCACTCGTCAAGCTCTCCCTCGAAAACCTGACCAATCTTCACCCTCACCCCCTTTACGCCTGGTTTCATTACTCTCATCCGCCCATGGTTCGACGCATTGAAGAACTTCTGTCGGTTGCGCAAGGGGGTGAAGCGAATGAAGAAGAGTAAGAGGGGTGGATCGGTCCGCAAGCGTTATAGAAGCCGGCAGCGGAGTCTGTTGCGTTAAGTTTTTTTCTCTTTTCATGAAGGCAAATATCCCCTAAAATTCAAGAATTAGGTGAAGGGGGGCTGTTATCTGTGCGGAGATGTTTTTTTATGCGGCGGGTCCTCCTGCTTGGAATTTTGGCGATTTCGCTTTTTTCGGCCTGCGGGGGGGGCGGCTCCGGGATCGAGTCCGGTTTCGACGAAGTGATCCTATTGGGCGTTGTTGAAGACGGACCACTGAGTGGGGCGCGGGTTTTTCTGCGGGACATCGCCACGGGAGAAACTGCGCGCTACTGCGGCGCAAGCGGCGTCGGCCGCTGCGAAACGGTTACGGATGAAGATGGCCGCTTCTCCCTCAGGGTCAGCAGCCTCGCACTGGAGCACCCCCTCGAACTCTTCACCAACGGAGGCTTCGACCGGCGCACCGGCGTTGATTTTGCCGGCATGCCGATGCGCGCCCCTCTCGAGCTTTTTCGCCATCGCCTCGATCAGATACGCGTGACGCCCCTTACCTCGGTGCTTTCCGGACGCCTGAAGACGGGGGCTTTGTCTGAGCTTGCGGCCGAGGAGATCGCGGTCGAACTGGGCCTTCCCCTGGGCAGCGACCTCGGCGCTCCGATCGGGGAGGCATCCGCATTGCTTCGCAGTGCTCTCGTGCTGACGGCCATGGCCATCGAACTGGCCGAAGGGGGAGACTCCGATCCCTTCTCTTCCCTCGGCGCGCGGATGAACGGCGCCTTCCCCCTTCTGATCGATCATGAAGGGCGTCCCGATCCGGAGACGCTCTTCGAGTGGGGATTCGACGAGAAGGCGATCGCCCGTCTGGTGACCCTGGAGCAGGAGCTCCGGGAAGGAGAAGGCTCTCTTTGTGAGCGCTTTCGCAAGGCGCTCCTGAGCGCGGCGCTTTTCCGCACCGTCGAGTTGATGCTCGGGGAGGATGACGGAATCGATCTCGAACACCCCTTTCTGCGCCCGAACCTCTCTTTGCTGGCGGAGAAGATCCTGATCGCTGCTGGCGACACCCCCCTGCCGGTGCGGGGGATCCCGCCCGGGCGCATCGCCCGTTATGCCCTTTTCACCTACAATCTGACCTCCTTCGAAGCGCTCTCGGCTGATCCCGAACTCTTCTCACAAACGATCCAGTCTCTCCAGAGCGATGAGCGAATTGCCGAACTCGCTGCCCTGCGGACCCGCTACGCCGTCTCGGTCCCCCTGCTCGACCACGAAATGCCAGGCGCCGACAACCAGCGTCGTATCGACTATTTCTACAACTCGGACGCATCCCCCTTCTACCAGGCCGAGAGGCTCCTCGCCTACGTCTTCGACGACCAGATCAGAGACCCCCTGCTCGTTCAGATCGCCTCGGGCAAGGCGGACGTCGGGCTTATCGCAGATGCCTTGACCATCATCGAAACCCAGGTCCACCTCTCGGAGTTCAAGGCGCGGGGATATCGGGGGGTGGGGGACGCCCTGGTGCGTTATGGCAGGAAAAGCGAAGCGCTTGAGGTCCTTCGCCAGGCCGAACATTTCGCCATCCGCTTCACCCAGAACAAGGGATCGAACCTGACGACGGCCGATGCCCAGTTTCTCCAGGGCGTCGGAAGCTCGCTTCGAAAAGCGGGCGACGGCGCTGGCGCACAGCGGATGAGCGCCTATCTGGAGAGCTTTCTCCCTCATCTCGACACCCCCGCACTTTACGGGCGCGTCATCGTTGGAACATGGCAGTTGGCCGATGAGTATATCGCCGCTGGGGAAGAGGGATCGGCTCTGCCTCTTGTTCTGTCGATGGAGGATCTGGCCGCCCAAACTCCGCCGAACGTATTCTCCTGGGGAAGGACGTACCGTGCGCGGGTTCTCTACCTGCTGGAGACGGCCAAACGCTTTGCGACGCTGGGTCTGGACGAAGATGTCGTGGGGGTTTGGGAACGTGTTCGGCAGATACGGGCCGCCGATGGAATGGAGAACCTCACCGAAGGCGATACATGGGGGTATATCCCCGATTTCGTCGAGCTGCTCTATCAGATCGGCCGTCGGGAGGAGGCGCTGACACTTGCCGGGCAGATCCCGGAGTCCCATTCGGCCAGGGGCAAGGCGATCAAGCTCATTGCAACCATCGAGGCCATCGACGGGAACCTCCCCGCCGCATTGTCCATCATCGAGGCGCACTTCACCGATCCGATCGACAAGATCGAGGCCTTGACTTATTTTGCCCTGAACAAGAGCAGTGAATACATCGCACTGGCGCTCATCCGGCGTGAGGCGCTCGAAACCGCCCGAGAGGCGCTCGATATCGCAGCGGCTCTGCCTGACGAGATTCAGACGGCGACGGAGCGCGCCCGTTACCAGCAGGTGATCCAGCGAGGATACGTCAAGATCGCCGACCTCTATCATCTTGTCGGCGACGATGCGAGCGCATTCGAGATGCTGGTCAAGGCGGAGGTCGTGGCAGCGACGATGCTGGGCCTTCAGAACGAGGTGGACAGCCTCATCGATATCCTCATCGGCTATCACCAGATCGGCGAAGAGCACATTGCAGATCAACTCCTCTTCGATGCCGCAGAGGCTCTGGCCGGTGCGCAGGACGTCTCAGCCTTCGACCTCGCCAACCTCTATCACCGGCTCCTCGGCACTTCACTCGATATTGGACGCAGCGAAGCGACGGCCCAGATCCTCCCCAAATATCTTGCCGTCGTCCGAACGATCTTTGACCCCTGGACGATTTATTCCGGCAACGAGCGCGACAGACAACTCAGGCGCCAGGTCGAGCATCTGATTCGCGCCGCCCGCTACAGCCGCCAGATTCATCACCGCATCGGTGCGCGCGACCTGCTTCTGGAGGCCTCGCAGTTGGCCCGCCTGATTTCTGTCGAGAAGGATCGCGTCGCATTGTTCGTCGGCCCCCTGCCGGGAGGGGCCGAAAGCGTCGTCAGCGGACTCGCCATCGCCGGGTTCTTCGACGAGGCCCTCGCCATGGCCGAGCAAAGGGACGAGTACGGCCGGCTCACGCTCACCGTCCCGGGGCGCAACCAGGGGCTTCTCGCCATCGCCAGGGTCTACGCCCAGCGCGACGACTTCCCGGGGACAAAGGTGGCGTCCATCGATTTCGACGGAGACGGCCGCCCCTATTTCTTTCATCCTCTGGCTTCCCCCGAGGAGATCGTCGCCTCGGGGCTTGTTCTGGATGATGACAGCGACGGAGACGGCATCCCCGACATTTTCGACCGGCGTCCCCTTTTCGCCGATCCGCATGCCTGGCCCTGAGGCGCCCCTCTGATCTGAAGTATTTCGATGCAATGACGTCCTGGCATGCTGGTCTGATGAAAATCACCTCCCCCTGCTCCTTTCTGCCGTTCGGGACGAGGAAGATCCTGAGAGACTCGCCCCCTCGCTTTGCGCAATTTGCGATGAGGGCAGGCGGAGCCCCCGGACTTGCCTGCGCCCTTCTACCGGGTTGGTTTCGAGCGTTCTTCAGCCGGTTCGCTTCCCTGCTTCCTGCCGCGTTGCTCCTGTGCTCCTCCGCCGCCTGTGCGGAAGATGGGGCTGAGGCGCTATCCCGCTCTTCGGAGGAACCTTCCGTCCTGCCGTCGGTCCTCGTTATCGGCACTTTCGTCAATCCCGCGACGGGTCGATCGGTGATGGAACATTCGGCCATCGAGAAGATGCCCGCAGGCAACGGCAGCATCAACGAACTGCTGCGCCTCTTTCCCGACGTGCAGGTCGCTGAAAATTTCCGCACCACACGGCAGGCCGCCGAAATCCTCCCTCCGGCCGTTTCGATCTCCGGCGCAAAGGCGTTCCAGAACAACTTTCTCATCGACGGCGTCGGGAACAACAGTCTGACCGATCCGACGCGGGAGGGGGTCGGCGCAAACCATGTCCCGGGCCATCCCCAGGTTCTCTTTCTGAGTGCCGATCTGCTGGAGACGATCACTCTTTACGACAGCAACATTCCCGCCCGCTACGGAGGTTTTACCGGAGGGGTCGTGGAGGCGCGCACCCGCAACCCCCGCTCCACCCTGGGCGGTCGCCTCTTCTATCGCACCACGCGCTCGGAGTGGACCCGGTTTCATCTCGAAGACGGCGACGATCTTCCCTCTGAGTTCCAAAAGCACGACGCCGGCGCCGAGTTGGAAATCCCCTTGAGCGATTCCATGGGGATGCTGGGGAGTTATCGCCAGATTTATTCGCGTATTCCCAAGCGGCACTTCGGCGCCCCCGCAACCCAGACGAGACGTCTCGAGAACATTTTCCTCAAGCACTACTGGAGGCTTCCGGACGGAGAGCTTCGCCTGTCGCTCGCCGCCACCCCCTATGAAGCCACAGCTTTTCTTCCCGATGTGCGACACAGCACCTATACGCTCAAGGGAGGGGGAATGCAGGGAGGGCTGCAGTATGATCTGTTTCTCCCTGCGGGAGATCTCCGGCTCCTCGGCGCCTATCAAAGGAGCCGCAATGCACGGAAAGCCCCCCGGGATCTGCGAGCCTGGGCGGTCACCGCGAGCCGACCCTGGGGGGCCGAGGCCGGCATTCCCGAGAGCCTCGAAGGGGGGTTCGGGGACATCGAGACCGTTCAGGAAAACCTCACCCTGCGAGCACAGATGCTTTTCGAGCCGCTGCGGACGGGCGCTCTCGTCCATCTCCCTTCGGCGGGGGTGGAAATGGAAAATATACGGGGGCGTTTCGAACGCAAGGAGACGACCCGCATCTATACCGGCGCGAGGCTCGACTCCGACGTCATCTGCGGCGACGACGGCTTCGCGTGCATCGACGATGAGCAGTATTTCGCCGCGCGCCGCACGCTTGAGCGCAGCGCCGTGTCGGCCGAGGTAAATCTTGTCGAGCTCTATGTCGAAGATCAGGTGCGGATCGGACGTTTCTCCCTTCGCCCGGGGGTGCGCCTGTCCTACGACGATTTCATGCAGAATCTCAACGTCGCCCCCCGTCTGGCGGCGACCTGCGACCTTTTTGCCGACGGAAGGACCGTTGTCGTCGTCGGTGTGAATCGCTATTACGGAAGGACTCTTCTGGCCTACAAGCTGCGAGAGGCGCTGCATCCTCCCATCCGGGAATATCGGAGCACCTTTCTGGGGATTCTTCAGCCCTGGCAGACCGATCTCGACTGGGGTGCGGATGTGTACCGGTTTTCGCAACTCGCAACGCCCTACAGTGACGAGATCACCTTCGGCATCGACCAGTGGCTGCTCCAGGGACGACTCTCGCTCAAATACGTGCGGCGCGACGGCAAGGACGAATTCGCCGCGGACTACGGGCCGCGCCAGGCCGATGGACTGCGCGTCTCCACCCTCACCAACCGGGGGCGCAGCCGGCACGAGAGCGTGCGCATCGGTTGGGAGCGGGTCTGGCCCCGGCATTTTCTCATGATTAACGTCACCTGGCAGGAAAGCACGACGAGCAACGAGAACTACGACGAAGTTCTTTCGCAGGAGGATGTTTCATCCCGCATCTGGTTTGACGGGAAGGTGATCGAAAAGGCTGAACTCCCCCGAAGGGCCTATAATCGCCCCTGGCTGGCGAACCTCATCTTTACCAGGGAATTCTCCCATGGGCTCTCTTTCACCAACGTCACCCGATATCGGGGCGGTTACCGCGCCATCGTCGATACCCGCGAGAGCCGCATCGTCCCCGGCGGCGAAGGATGGCGCGATCCCTTTACCGGAGAGAGTCTCTTCGAGGCCCTCCCCGTTTTCCGGGAGCGGAGACTTTCGGGGGGAGTCGTCTTCGACTGGGTCCTCGGCTGGCGTCCACCCGTTCTCCCTGCAGTGCTTCTGACGCTGGAGGTCGAAAACGTCTTCGACAACCGGCTCCCGACAGGGAGCGCCCGGAACGACTACGAACTCGGACGCCAGTTCTGGGCCGGGGCGGAGTACAGGTTTTAGGGTTTCATTGCACAACCACCGCTCCCGGCAGTTCTGCGTTTTGGTAATTGTTGAAGACTCGCAGGTTGTAGATCCCCGGAACGCGGGGGGTGGGGAACGAGATCGCCAGTCTGTTCGGGTCGAGAAGGCGGATCGTCTCGACCGGCTGTGGAAGGGGGATGAGCCGCAGTTCTCCGTCTGCCGTGGCGAAGCCGACCTTGTCGGCCCCCGCCCGAATCCCCCGCCCCTGGATGCCGCTGGCGACGAAGGCGGCGATCTTTGGTCTTTGCGGGTTGTGGATGTCGACAAGGTAGAGGCCGTCGTTCTGGTCGGAGGCGTAAGCCCACTGGCCATCGACGTTGATCGTGTAGAGAAGACGCGGGAATTCCAGAGTGGCGATCATCTGCGGCTCTTGCGGATCTCTCAGGTCGAAGACGACGAGTCCGTTGCGTCCGTCGGCGAGATATACGATACCGTTGAGCGAGGCCATGTCAGCCATGGACGAGAAATTGCGCATATGCCATGGAAGGAGGGTTTTGCCCAGAATTCTCGGTTCGGTCGGGCGGCGGGTGTCCAGAATGTAAATCCCCCCTTTCGCATCGCCGAGATAAAGACGCTCCCTTTCGGCGGCCATCGCTTTCAGGGGGGCGCCGAGGGAAGTGGTGCGGACATGGCGTGGGGGACCGGAAGTGGCCAGGTCGAATATGAGCAGATGCTCGTTTGCCGTAGCGTACAGGGTGGAGCCGCTGACGGCGAGATCGGCTACCGGATACGTCTCGAGAGTGTAAAGAAGTTGGAGGGGGGCCTTCCCGCGGCCGTATACAAGGATTCCCCCATTGCGCAGTGCTGCATAGACGCGCTCATCGCAGACGGCAAGGCGCTGCACCATCGACGGGGCGCCGGCCGCGGCGCTGATTCTCACTCCCTCCTCGGCGATCTCGGCCAGGAGGAGTTCATGGGAGTGGGTCGCCAGCACGATTTCGTTTCCCCGTGCCTGCATGTCCTGGACGCGTCCGTCGAGCCGCACCGAGGCGAGCGCCTGGGGTTTGCGAGGATTGCGCACATCGATGATCTGCAGACCCCCTCGGCTCGTCGGGACGAACAGGCGGGCGCCGTCGGAAACGACGGACCTGGCGATGCCCGGGACCTCCACGGTGCCGAGATGTTCGGGCGGGGCGCAGTCCTTCAGTGCGTAGATCTGGACGGTCCCCCCCGGGTTGGTGACGTAGGCGCGATCTGCAGAGGTGTGGACGGAAAAAGCACTGCGGGTTTCCTCCGGCGAGTCGATGAACCGGGGATTCACGGGGTCAGAAATGTCGAAACGGAGGATTCCCCCGTGCAGAGAGGCGACGAAAGCGATGCCGTTGCGGACCGAAACACCCATGGCCGCTCCGTCGGTCGGCACGGAGGCCGCCAGGCGCATGGCCTCGGGATTGGCGATATCGATCACCTGCAGACCCCCTTTGGCCGAAGCGACGAAGGCAAACCCCTGGTGAAGAGCCACTGCGATAGGATGACCGGGAATCTTGATGCCGCCGAGCGGTCGTGGCGGACCGGACAGCGACAGATCGAAGGCCTGAAGGCCGAGAAGGGAGTTGGCGACGAAAACCCTGTGCCCTTCAATGGCGATGTCGACGGCGAGACCCTCGCTCTTTACGGTGGCGGCAATCCTGAGGTCGCGGGGGTTTGATATCTCGAGGATGTGAATTCCCTCTTCCCGGGCGCAGACAAAGGCGTAACCATCGGCAATCTCAATTTTGAAAGGCGCTCCGGGGACGGGAAGGGCGCCAAGGAGACGGGGGCGGTGCGGATCGCTGACGTCGAAACTCATGATCCCGCGGGAATGGTGCGCGACCAGAAGGATCTCTCCCATGAGGGCTGCATCGTTGAGCCTCCCCCAGAGGGGGACCTGGGAAATGACGGAATGGCGGTTGCCCGTGTCGAGCACGAGGGAGACGCGGGTGGCGGCATCGAAGCCGGAGCCGGTCAGAACCAGGCTCATCGTCCCGTCATCCTCCAGCGCAGCAGGTGAAACCGACTGGAGGCGGAGCGCCTCCGGGGGCGCTCCCTGCGTCGGCAGTTGTCGATAGAAAAACCCCAGGATGAGCAGATAAACGGCGGCAGACAGGAGCGCCGCCGTGCGAAGGAGCACTTTCAGCTTCATTGGCGCTCCCCTGCCGGGAGCGTTTTCGCCTGCCTCTCGAACGGCAGAACGAGCCGGAACGTCGAGCCCTTGTCCGGCAAGCTCTCAACCTCGATCGTTCCCCCCATAAGATGGACGAGTTCCCGGACGATGGCGAGCCCCAGCCCCGTCCCACCGTAGCGCCTCGATGTGGAGTTGTCAGCCTGGGAGAACGTTTCGAAGATCTGATCCTGGATCTCGGGATCGATGCCTATACCGGTGTCCGTGACCTCCAGGCGCACGCGGAGGGTGTCGCCCCCCTCCTCGCGGCAGGCCCGGATGTCGATTCTTCCGCTATCTGTAAACTTGATGGCGTTGCTCAGCAGGTTGAGGACGATCTGACGAAGGCGCCCGGGATCCCCGATGACGTCACACGGCAGTTCCGGCTCAAAAACGACCATCACCTCGAGTTTCTTGGCTTTCGCCTTGTCCCTGAGGAGTCGGACGGCTTCCTCGATCGTTTCGCACAGGTCGAAGCCGATCGATTCGAGTTGCAGCTTCCCCGCCTCGATCTTCGAAAAATCGAGAATGTCGTTGAGAAGGTTCAGCAGAGATTCTCCGGAGCGGCAAATGGTCTCGGCCATTTTCTGTTGCGTCGGGGAGAGTTCGCTCTCCATGAGCAACTCGGTCATGCCGAGGACGCCGACCATCGGAGTGCGGATCTCGTGGCTCATATTGGCCAGGAAAAGAGATTTGGCTTCGGTCGCCGTTTCTGCCGCTTCTTTGGCCCGGGCAAGCTCCTGCAAGGCGAGACCCAGCTTCTCATTGGTCTTTTTAAGCTCGGCGGTTCGATCGAGAACCTGATCCTCCAGAGTGCTGCGATGCGCCTCGAGTTGGCGGTCGCGACTTTCGATCTGCGCCAGCATGCTGTTGAAGCCGTCGATGACCAGACCGATTTCGTCGTCGGTCTCTTTTCTCGCCCGGACGCTGAAGTCGTTCGTTTCGCTGACCCGTTTCATCTGGGCCGTGAGATGCAGGATGTGGCGCGAGATGAGGCGCTGCAGGAAGGATGAGAGGAAAAAGGCGATGAAGATGCAGGCGCCCAGAACGAGCATGGCCCCCATCGCCATCCGGGCAAGCTGCGTTCGCACCGTTGTCAGATCGGAGCGCAGGTAGATCGCGCCGACCCGTTCGCCCGAATGGAAGACGGGGTGAATGAGATCGAGATGCCTTCCGGTGAAGAAAAAAGCCTCTTCACCCTTTTCCAGCGCCCGGGAAAGATTCTCGGAGAGCGCCTCGCTGTAGGTGCTCTGCCGGGCGAGACTCTCACCCGCCTTCAGATAGCGGGCCGTCGGCTGACTGTTGGCATCGAAGATGATCGCCAGGACGATACTCCTCTCGGCCTCCAGGGCATGGAGAGTTTCCTGGATCGTGCGAAATTCGTTGAATGCCAAAGGGAGACGGCTGCCGGCGGCAACGATCCGGGCGGTCGAGTTGAGCTGGTTCACCGATTCGCGGCGGAAGGAGAGGACTTCGGCGGCAAAGAAGGCCCCCGACGAGAGGACGAGCACCAGCGTGCAGGCGATCATGATGATCAGCGTCAGCTTCTCGGAGATGGGGAGCCGCGAAAAAGACATCGGTCGATGCGGATCAGCGGGTTGGAAGGGCGGAGAGTTTCATGGGGAGAAATTAGCAGAGAGGAGGGGGCGGAGCAAGGGAATAAGCGGGAGTTGGGAGTTAAGATTCAGGAGCCAGGAGCCAGGAGCCAGAAGACGGAGGGCAGAAGGCAGAAGGCAGAAGGCAGAAGGCAGAAGGCAGAAGGCAGAGGGCAGAGGGCAGAGGGCAGAGGGCAGAGGACGGGGGACAGAAGCCAAGAGCTATG
>JARFUG010000011.1:0-5352 GCA_029289095.1 Desulfuromonadales bacterium | reverse complement strand
GGCAGAGGGCAGAGGGCAGAGGGCAGAGGACGGGGGACAGAAGCCAAGAGCTATGAGCTGCGAGCTATGAACCGATTTTCTCCAGCAACGCCACGGGGAAGAGTTTCAGCGCTTCATCGATGGGGAGATGATCCGTCACTGTGTGCTCCCGCTGCGTGAAGGCGTCGCGCCATCTTCCGGCGCACTCCTGCGGCAGGAGCAAAGTGCTCTGCGCCCAGATGTCCCCCAGGGGCCATTCTCCCTCGGGGCTCAAGGTGGCGGGGAAACGGGGCGCGAGGGCGATCACCTGCCTCTCTTCCAGGCTTCGGCGAAAGGCGATGACATGCTCGGCGCGGGCGCCCCGGGCGGCGAGGGGGAGATAGTCTCCCTTCTGGAAAACCTCCCGCAGGCGGCTGCGAAGCGACAGAGAGCGCCACAGGACAAAGAGCTTGATTCGACCCTCATCGGGCTGTTCGAGGAGTTCCTTCAGAAGTGCTCCGAGGTCTGTCTCGGCTCCTGAGTGAAGCTGCGCCAGCGCGCCGCGACGGAACTCGAAATCGACGGGGCGGCGGTTGTCCGGGTCGACGAGGGAGAAATCCCACATCTCGGTCCCCTGGTAGATGTCGGGAACGCCGGGGGCGGCCATCTTGATCAGACTCTGGGCCAGGGAGTTGACGATGCCGAAGCGGGCGATGCGCCGCTGGAAAGGAACAAACTCCGCCAGGAACGCCTCGTCGGCGACCACCTTTTCGATGAAGTCGAGGTAGGTCTGCTCGTATTCCAGATCCGGTTTGATCCAGGCGGTATGCACCTTGGCCTCGCGTACCGCCTTTACGGCGTATTCGCGAAGGCGCGCAAGGTAGATCCCGCGGTCGAAGTCGCCGAACGGCCACGTTCCGAGCAGCGTCTGATACAGAAAATATTCGTCGTTGGCAGAAGGCATTTTACGCCTTCCGATACGTCCTTTGTGAGCGCGGTTGATGCGGCTCCAGCTTTTGATCTGCCGACTCCACTCCTGCGGCATTTCCGAAAGGACGTTCAGGCGCGCCCTCACGTCCTCTCCGCGTTTGGTGTCGTGTGTGGCCGTTGCCGAGAGGGCGTTGGGCCATTCGGCGCAGCGGCGCTTCTGGTAGGCGTGGAACTCCTGCAGCGTAAAGCCGAAGCGGTCGGGCGAGCCGCCGACTTCGTTGAGGGAGAGAAGGCGGTTGAAGACGTAGAGGAGGGTGTCCTCGAATCCCTTGGCCATCAGGGGGCCTGTGAACTGCTGAAATCGCATGATGAACTGGAGCCACTGACTCTTTTCTTCCTCGGGGAGGAAATCGTCGAAATCGAGCAGGAGGATTTTCTGCAGATAGCGGAATTCGTTGGCCAGTCCCGGGTTTTTCTCCTGGGCAAGCTGGATGGCGCGGCGCACGAACTTCCGGTCGGCCTCACGCCCTTCACCGGGGCGGAAGTAGCTGCGGTAGGCTGGGAAAAAGGCCATGATCTCGATGAGCGAGCGGCGCAGTCCGTACATGGTGATGTCGCTGCCGTAGCGGTGACGCCCGGCAATGTCCTTGAGCAGATGCGCCAGGTTGTTGATGTCCCCGGTCATGTGCCGCTCGACCATGAGTTTTTTCTTCTCGTAGACGAGATCTTCGTAGTCTTCGTCATACCCGGTGAAGGAGGCGTAGAGGCGGCTGAAGGCCCTCTGATTCTTTTTTCGACACAGGACTCCGCAGACGCGGTTCATAAATTCATAACCCGTCGTCCCTTCGACCGGCCAGGAGGGGAGCGGTTCCTCGGGTTCCACGATTTTCTCCACCACCAGGTAGATCTCCCCCAGTTCCTCGCGCAGTCTCTGCAGGTAGCCGGCAGGGTCGCACAGTCCGTCGATGTGGTCGATGCGAAGGCCCGTGAAGCGCCCTTCCCGCGTCAGACGCAGCACCAGTTGATGGGTTTCGGCAAAGACCTCCTCGCGCTCGGCCCTGAGCGAAATCAGATCGTTGATACTGAAGAAACGGCGGTAGTTGATCTCCTCCGAAGCGACCTTCCAGAAAGAGAGACGGAAATTCTGCTCGGAGAGGCAGGTGTCAAGAGGAGTGAAGCTTTCCTTGTCCCCCGGGGCGCCGTTGTGCAGAGTGACGATCCCATCGACTTTTTTCCGGATGGAGCGGTTCTTGCCGTAGAGGTTCCAGAGAGTGTTCTTGATGAACTTGATCTGGTTGTAGCGATCGAGATCCCCCTCCCGGGTGCGCAGCGTCTCCAGAACGTAGAGGACGCCCAGCAACTGAATGTAGTCGGAGCTCTCCTCGCCGAGTTCGTCGCGAAGCGCTTCCAGGCAGGGGGTCAGCAGGCGGCGGTACGATTCGATGCTCAGGGCGAAACGCAGGTTGAAATAGTTGACCGAGAACCCCTCTTGGTCATAGACGAGGCGCATCTCTCCATTTTCCAGGGCTTCGCCGTAGAAGCTGCCGAGAAACGGTGCGAGAAGGCGGTTGTGCAAAATATCGTAGAAGTGGTCCCAGGCGATGTCGAAGAAGTGGTGGTAGCGCGATGCGGGACCGTTTTCCAGCACATCGACAAGGTAGGGGTTGGCGTGGTCGAAGGCCATGTGGTTGGGGACGATGTCCTGCAGCCATCCCATCTTTTTTCTGCGGATCTCGTCGCTCAGATCGATGAAGCTCTCCGCTGTGCCGAGCTCCGGATTCAGCGCGTTGGGATCGACGACGTCGTAGCCGTGATTGCTGCCGGAGCGTGCGTGAAAGATCGGCGAGGCGTACAGGTCGGAGATTCCCAGATCCTGCAGATAGTCGAGGATGGCGCGGGCCTGCGTAAATCCGAAGGCGGGGGTGAACTGGATCCGGTACGTCGCGTCCGGGATGCGCATCAGTCGACCTTGATCCAGAGTTTGCGCCCCAGATCCTGGAAGAGATCGAGGGTCTCTTCGGAAACCTGTGAGAGGGCGGGGCGATACAGGGAGAAGAAGATGTTCTGCGCCTCCCATAGATTGATGTCCAGGGGGATCTGCTCGAAAATGTCGAGCAGGTCGCAAAGGTAGCGGATCAAGTTGAGATCGTCCGGGTTTTCGGTGAGTTCGGAGAGCCGTTCGGCCAGAAGGGTTCCGGCGAGCCTTGCGGACATCGCCGTGTCGAGGCGCGCTCCGACTTTTCGCACATCCTCTCCCAGGCGTCGAAGCTGTCCCAGGTCGGGGTCGCCGCTTTCGAGCAGGCCGCGCAACCGCGAATTGAGGGCGATCTCCACCGGTACGGCCAGTTCCCGGGGGATCGGAGTTCCGATCTCGTGGAGGAAGCGCACCAGGGTGAAATGATTGTTGAAGATGGCCCGAAACGAGTTGTCGATATCCTCCAGGGTTATGGCCATGACCTTGCGCAGGACTCTGCGCTGCTCGTCCTTGAAAAGGTGCCAGAGCGTGTAGTTGTCGGCGCCGAAATGATGATCCATGAGGCGGATGATCTCGGGGATTTCGCTGCGCTCGAAGGCTTCGCGAATATCGGAGCGCATTGTCTCGAATTCCTCCTCGTGGAGACAGGGGCGAACGCCGGCATTGAGGTTGTGGGCGCCGAGGTGCAGCACCGCGTAGCTGAAGAGTCCTTCGTTCCAGGTGACTTCCGAGCGGATGCGGGTGCGCCCGATGGAGAGATGGATCATCCCGGCGCTGAGCCGCTCGGTCGATTTGTCCTCGGCGCTGTAGCAATAGGTCTTGCGCATCCCGTCCTCCTCGTGAAAAAGGGAGGCGATGGCGTGGTGGGCCGCCACCCGCATCAGGTCGAGCTGCACCGGCTTGACGGCGATCTCATAGACGCGTGCGGCATTCTTCCATTCGGGAAGGTTGCTCGGGGCCTTGCTCAGACGTTCGAGAAATTCCCCTTCCAGTTCGATTCCGGCGACATCATTCGCCAGTTGCAGGGCGCGGCCGGCATAGCACAGGGTCTGTGTCGATTCGATCCCCGAGACCTCGTCGAAGAACCACCCGCAACTGGTGTACATGAGCATCGCCTGCCTCTGCATCTCCAGCAGCCGCAAAGCAACGACAGTCTCTTCGGAGGTGAGTTCGCCGCAGTGGCGACGCAGGAAATCGCTTGTGCGGTCTCGTTTGAGGATCACTTCGATGTACTCGTCCCGGACTCTCCAGGGGTCGCGGGTGAAGCGCCCCATCTGCTCTTCATAGACGGGCGAGAGGCGGTCGCGCAGCCAGTCCATCGCCTCGCGCACCGGCGCCCGCCACTTCTGGTTCCAGTCCCCTCCTCCGATGCGGCAGCCGCAGTCGGCGCGCCAGCGCTCGACCCCGTGCGCACAGCTCCAGCTTGTATTCTCGAGGATCTCCACCTCCATCTTCGGCGGGTGCTTTTTGAGAAATTCCGCGTAAACGGTCGGCTTCGCCAGGCCGCGCTCCTCGATGAAGCGCAGGCAGTAGGCCAGGGCCATGTCTCCGAAGCGGTGGTGGTGGCCATAGGTCTCACCATCGGTGGCGATATGGACGAGTTGGGGGCTCCGGTCCCCGGTGAACGTTCCGACCAGGCGGTTGGCGAAATCCTCCCCCCGCTTTAGCATGCCGGAGAAGGCGACCTCCTGGGCGACGGGGCCGTCGTAGAAAAAAATGGCGATGCTGCGTCCCGAGGGGAGGTTGCACAGATAGGCGTGCTTCGGGTCAATGCGTCCGCCGGTGACGTCGTGCCACTTTTCCTTGCCGATCTGCCGGATCCTCTGCGCCTGGTAGGGGGCGAGGATGGTGAATTTGATCCCGTATTCGGCCATCAGGTCGAGAGACTCGAGATCGACGGCCGTTTCGGGGAGCCACATCCCTTCCGGTTTGCGGCCGAACCGGTGCTGGAAGTCGCGGATTCCCCAGATCACCTGGGTGCGCTTGTCGCGGCTGTTGGCCAGCGGCATGATGAGATGTCCGTGGGCCTGAGCCATGGCCGCCCCATGGCCGGAGAAACGCTCGCGGCTCAGCCGATCGGCTTCGAGAATCGCCTGATAGGGGGCGGGGGCATGAGCCTGCATCCACGAAAGGAGTGTGGGGCCGATATTGAAGCTGATCTGACTGTAGTTGTTTACGATGTCCAGGATGTACCCCGCGTCGTCCTGAACGCGGGCGTAGGCGTTGGGCGCATAGCACTCGGCCGTAATGCGCTCGTTCCAGTCGTGATAGGGGTAGGCCGAGTCCTGAAGCTCCACATCCTCAAGCCAGGGGTTCTCCCTGGGCGGCTGATAGAAGTGGCCGTGAATGCAGAGGTAACGATCCATAATGGCTCCTGAAAAGCAGAATCCAGAATCCAGGAGCCAGAAGCCGGAAAAAGGTCAAAATCAACCACGGCTTTCCCGCTTCTTCTCCCAGATTCCAACTACTAACTCCCGACTCCTGACTTA
>JARFUG010000149.1 GCA_029289095.1 Desulfuromonadales bacterium | reverse complement strand
CTCGGCGTGATCATGTATCTTCGCTTCGGCTGGGTCGTCGGAGAGGTCGGGATCGGCCGCGCCCTGCTCATCGTTGCGATGGCCAACTCCATCACCCTCATCACGTCGCTGTGCCTTTCGGCAGTAGCTACCAATACACGCGTTGGTGTCGGAGGAGCCTACTTCATTCTTTCCAGGAGCCTCGGCGTCGATATCGGGGCCGCCATCGGCTTTCCCCTTTTTCTCTCCCAAGCCTTCTCGGTCACTCTTTATTCCTTCGGTCTGGCCGAATCGCTGCGGATCGTCTGGCCTGATGTTCCGATTCAGCTCACGACGGTCGTGATCATCGCTCTGGTCGCCGCCCTCGCCTTTCGCGGCGCCGGCGTCGCCTTGCGGACCCAGATTCCGGTCATGGCGCTGATCGGCCTGTCTCTTCTTGCCCTGACTCTCGGCGTTCTGAGCGGCCCGGAACCGGAAACGGCCGCCCGCGCCGTCTCTCCGGCCGAAGGGGCGGACTTCTGGCTCGTCTTTGCCGTCTTTTTCCCCGCTGTCACGGGCATCATGGCGGGACTGAGTCTTTCCGGAGATCTGGCGGATCCCCGCAAATCGATCCCGAAGGGGACGATTCTGGCTACACTCACAGGGTTTGCCATCTACCTGTTGGTCCCGCTTCTTCTCTTTCTCGGAAGCGACGCCGAAACGCTTCGCACAGAGCCCCTCGTCTGGACTCAGATCGCCGTCCTCGGTCCCTGGCTTATTCTCCCCGGCCTCTGGGGGGCGATATTCTCCTCGGCCGTCGGTTCAATGCTTGCGGCGCCGCGCACCCTCCAGGCGCTGCTGGACGATTTCGTCCCGGGTAAACACTCGACGCACCAGGCCAACCACGCCAACGGCAAACCGAAGGAACCCCTCGTCGGTCTGTTCGTCACGCTGGCAATCGCCTTGGGAGCGGTCCTGCTCGGCAACCTGAATACCGTCGCCACCGTCGTCACCATGTTTTTTCTGACCGTCTACGGCTCCATTAACCTGGTTGCGGCGCTCGAGAAGCTCTCGGGAAATCCGGCCTGGCGCCCGCGCGTCGACGTTCCATGGCTGATCAGCCTGGCAGGCGCTCTGGGGTGCTTCACGGCGATGACGCTGATCAATATACCGGCCACCATCACCGCCCTGGCCGTCGTTCTGGTCCTCTGGCTCCTCCTGAAACAGCGCGTGAGAAAGGAACACTGGGGGGACGTGCGGCGCGACGTCTACGAAGCGCTCATCCGCTGGGCCCTCATCCGCCTGGCGGACCGGCCGATGACGGCGCGCAACTGGCGCCCCCACGTGCTTGTCTTCGTCGGCAATGTCGAGAAGCGTCTCGATCTGGTGCGCTACGGCTCCTGGTTCAGCGAGGACCGGGGCATCGTCACCGTCTGCGAACTGGTGGAGGGGGATCTGCTGCGGCTGGATCTCGACATTCAGAAAAGGCGCAAGGAAATCGAGACGGTGCTCAAACGCGAGGGGATCGTCGCGTTCGGCGAGGTCGACGTGGTGCAGAACGTCGAGCGGGGGATCGTCACGGTGGCACAGGCGAGCGGCATCGCCGGGATCGAGAGCAACACCGTCCTGCTGGGGTGGCCCGATGAGTTCGACCGCCAGGTGCACTTCCTGCGCGTCATCCGGCATCTCAAGCGCCTGGGGATCTCGTTGATCATCGGACGCCTTCAGCCTCTGGCCCCATTGCGGGAAGGGATGCGCCGCAGCGTTCACATCTGGTGGGGAGGGCTGCAGCGAAATGGCGACCTGATGCTCCTGCTCTCTTTCCTCCTCACCCGCAACCCCGAATGGCGCGGTTCGCAGATTCGCATCCTCTCGGTGGCCTCCAACCGCCTCATGCAGGAGAAGACCGAGCGGTTCCTGGAGAAGCTCATCCCCGAGATCCGTATCTCGGCCGAGATCGACGTCATGATCAAACCGGAGGGGACGAGCGTCAAGGAGCTGATCCTGCGGGAGAGCGGAGGCGCCGACCTAGTGATGCTGGGGCTGGCGACCCCGGAGGAGGGGGACGAGGAGAACCACGCCCGCCGCCTCGCCGAGCTCACCGAAGGGATGCCGAGTTGCTTCCTCGTTCACAACGGAAGTCTGTT
>JARFUG010000091.1 GCA_029289095.1 Desulfuromonadales bacterium | reverse complement strand
CTCGTCTTTCAGTGGGCGGGACTCGTCGGTGCGCTGTGGGTCTCGGCCGCCTTCGTGCTGGCCGCCGGAGCGCTGTCGCTGCTGTTGCCGCGGGGCATTTACGGCCGCGAGGATTTGAAATCAACGGCGCCACACAATCAAAGGAGATCATGAAATGAAGCAAAGCAAGCTGACGGGAATCAGTTTCTTTGAGAAGAACCTGACGGTGTGGGTCGTCCTTTGCATGATTGCGGGAGTCCTGATCGGGAAATTTCTTCCGGCCGTTCCCGCCTTCCTCAGCAGATTCGAATATGCAAGCGTTTCGATACCGATCGCCGTCCTCATCTGGCTGATGATCTATCCGATGATGATGAAGGTCGATTTCGCCAGCATCAGAAACGTCGGCAAAAGCCCGACGGGCCTTTATGTCACCTGGACAGTGAACTGGCTGATCAAGCCGTTCACCATGTTCGGCATCTGCGCCTTGTTCTTCTATGTGCTGTTCAGCGCCCTTATTCCCCCTGAGTTGGCCAAAGATTACCTTGCCGGCGCGGTCCTTCTGGGCGCCGCGCCGTGTACGGCCATGGTCTTCGTCTGGAGCCATCTGACCCGGGGAAATCCGGCGTACACCGTCGTTCAGGTGGCCACCAACGATCTGATCATCCTGGTTGCCTTCACCCCCATCGTCGCGCTTCTGCTCGGAGTCACCGGCATTTCGATTCCGTGGAACACCCTGCTTCTTTCCGTCTTCCTTTTCGTTGTCATCCCCCTGACGGCCGGCATGGCGACGAGAAATTTCGTCATCAAAAACAAAGGGATCGAATACTTCAACAAATCGTTCGTCCCCAAATTCAACAATGTCACCATTGGCGGGCTGCTGCTGACCCTCGTCCTGATTTTCTCCTTTCAGGGCGAAGTCATTCTCGGCAATCCGCTGCATATCGTTCTGATTGCGATTCCCTTGATCGTACAGACGGTCTTCATCTTCTTTCTCGCGTACCTGATCTGCAAGAAACTGGGGCTCACGCACGACATCGCAGCGCCTGCCGGGATGATCGGAGCGTCGAATTTTTTTGAGCTCGCGGTCGCTGTGGCGATTACGTTGTTCGGCGCCTCGTCACCCGTCGTCCTCGTGACCATCGTAGGGGTGCTGGTCGAGGTTCCGGTCATGCTAGCGCTGGTGAAAGTGGCCAATCGCACGGCATCCTGGTTTCCTGCGGCCAGAAGGGCGAAAGCAGTCCCGGCTGATTGAACCCCCGCCGGTGAACTCTCAAAGCCGCATCTTTTTTCATTTGACAGAACCCAGGTCTGTTCCTAGAATTTCGAGCGTTATGCAAATTTCGCACATCGAATCGGGACCGGCATCGCCTTATGCGGATGTAACGGGGGTCATTCTTGCCGGGGGGCGAAGCTCGCGCATGGGCCGGGACAAGGCACGCCTCGAGATCGGCGGAGTTTCCCTCTTCGACAGGATCTCGGCGGTCTTCCGGTCACTTTTCCAGTGCGTTCTCATCGCCGGCGACCGGCCGGACCTCGCGGGTTCCGATCTGCCGTATTTCCCTGACCGCTACCCCGGAAGCGCTCTGGGGGGGCTCTATACCGGCATTGCCGAAGCGGATACGCCCTTCATCTTCGTTGCTCCGTGCGATCTGCCCTTTCCCGATCCGGAGATGATCCGCGCCGTGGTCGAGCGGCGATCCGGCTTCGATGTGGTCGTTCCCCGGACCCCCTCGGGGCTGGAGCCGCTGTTCGCCGTCTACAGCCGGCAATGCCTCGGTCCAATGCGCGAGATGCTGGAGCGCAGACAATACCGCATTTACGATTTCTATCCGCAGGTGCGTGTCCTTGAGTTGTCCGCCACGGACCTGCCGGACGGCTGGGAGCGCTCCCTGTGCAACGTCAACACCCCCGAAGACTATCGGCGGATCAAGGAGGAATCATGAGCAAACCGGCCGTTGTCTCCATCGTCGCCAAGAGCGGCACCGGAAAAACCACCTTGCTGGAGAAGTTGATCGCGGAGCTCAAGCGGCGCGGCTATCGGGTCGGCGCGGTCAAGCACGACGCGCACCGCTTCGATATCGATCGCGAAGGGAAGGACTCCTGGCGGCTGACCAGGGCCGGCGCCGACACCATGGTCATCACGTCCCCCGCAAAGGTCGCCATGGTGAAGATCAATGCCGGCGCCGAGGAGCCCTCCCTGGCCGAGACCATCGACAGGCTCTTCCAGGACGTCGACATCGTCCTTACCGAGGGGTTCAAGAAGAGCGGGATGCCCAAAATCGAGGTTCATCGGCGCGAGCGCAGCGAAGTTCTCCTGTGCCGCGGGGAAGAACACGACCCGACCCTGGTCGCCGTCGCTTCCGACACGCCCTGGACGCTCGATGTTCCGGTCTTCGGGATCAATGATGCGGGGGCGATCTGTGATTTCATCGAGGAACGCTTTCTGCGATGACGCTGCTGAAAGTCCGCTCCAAGATCTGGCTCGAGGTCGACGGTGAACCCGTTTTGGGAGAGGGACGGGAGCGCCTGCTGACTCTGATCGAGCAGACCGGATCCATCAGCGCTGCGGCGCGCAAGATGGGGATCACCTACCGCAAGGCGTGGGGGCATCTTCAGGCCATGGAGGCGAAACTCGGCTTTCCCCTGGTGCTGCGGCAGAAGGGTGGGGCAGGAGGGGGCGAATCGCTCCTGACCGACGAAGCGACGCAACTTCTGCGAAGATTCGCCCTGCTGCGCCGGGGCCTCAACAGCGAAATCGACGAGAAGTTCAGCAGCCTCTTCCCACCTTCTGGAGACTGAATGGGCAAAGACAAGTGCGTGCAATGTGGCCACGGTTGGAAGAAGATCTCAGCCCCCCCCGCGGCCAGTCTGTTCTGCTGATGAAAAACCCAGGGAGAAATCGATGCTGAGTTACGATGATGCGATCGAGGTGATTCTGAACACCGTCGAGCCCCTTTCTCCGGTCGAATGCTCTCTATCGGAGGCTCTCGGCCGCGTGCTGGCCCAGGACGTGGAGGCCCGCTGGGATCTTCCGCCGGCGGACAATTCTGCCATGGACGGTTTCGCCTTCGCACAGACAGGCCAGGGGAGCGGTGCGCAGTTGACCGTCTCCGATTTCATCCCTGCAGGCGGGCGTTTCGATACGCCGGTCGCCCCAGGTTCGGCGGCGCGCATCATGACGGGCGCCCCGCTGCCGGAGGGCGCCGATACGGTCGTGCCGCTGGAGGATGTGACGGAGTTTCCGGGAGGAATCCGCCTCGGGGGGACGCCCAAGCGGGGACAGCATGTACGAAGGCGCGGGGAGGAGCTGCAGCGGGGCGAGGTGATCCTTACCGCCGGAACTCCTCTGTATGCCGCCGAAATCGCTCTGCTGGGCGCCGCTGGAGCGGAGCGGGTCAAGGTCCATCCGGCGCCCCGGGCCGCCGTCCTGTCGACCGGCGACGAACTCGTCGAACTCGGCGAGAAGCCTGCCCCGGGGCAAATCATCAACTCCAACGCCCCCTATCTCGCGGCGCGCCTGAGGGAGGAGGGGTGTACGGTGCTGCCGCTGGGGATCGCCTCGGACAGCGCAGAGGATACGGAGGAGAAGATGCGACGCGGCCTTGAGGCCGATCTCCTCGTCAGCACCGGAGGGGTCTCCGTCGGAGACCGCGACTATGTGCAGCCCGTCCTGCACGATCTCGGGTTCAGGCTCGGTTTCTGGAAGGTGGCGATCAAACCCGGAAAACCGGTCCTCTTCGGAACCGTGGGTCGGCGCCCCGTCTTCGGCCTTCCCGGCAACCCTGCGGCGGCGGCCGCCACCTTCGAGCTCTTCGTGCGGCCTGCCCTGCGCCGCCTCGCCGGGTTCACCGACCCGTTTCATCCTCCCCTGAGCGCCATCCTGACGTCGGACATCGAAGGGGGCGAGAAACGTCAGCGCTTTCTTTGGGGGACGTTGAGCGCAGGCGACTCGGAGTGCTTCTTCACCCCCTCGCCGCGGCAGGGATCGGGGCAGGCCCGCAGTCTCCAGGGCGCCCAGGCGCTCCTCCCCGTTGCGGCCGGATCGCCGGGGCTCGCAAAAGGCGAGCGGGTCCGCGTGATTGTTTTTCGCCTTCCGGAAGGGCGGCGCTGACAAGGGCTTCCGGCGCGATTAACATCCACCGAAGGCGAGTGGCGGACAAGGCAGGAAAGGAACAGAGAATGATCGAAGCGTTCAGGGAACGTCTGAAAAGGCTTAATCCGCAGTTCATCCGATTCGATGAGCTGCAGACACTGCAGGTCAATCTCGGCGACCTTTGCAACATGCGCTGCGAGCACTGCCATGTCGGCGCCTCCCCGGCGGGGTGCAAGGTCATGGGACCGGCTGTGATGGATCAGATCGTCGACGTCCTCGCGCACAGGGCGGGGCTGACTCTCGACCTCACCGGGGGGTGTCCGGAGATGAATCCGCACTTTCGCCGTCTGCTTGAGGCGACGGCTGGGTTGTGCAGCCGGCGCATCGTGCGCAGCAACCTGACGATCCTCACCGAGTCCGGTTTCGAATGGCTTCCGGCGTTCTTCCGAGAACAGCGTATCGTGGTCACCGCCTCGCTTCCCTGCTACCTGGAGGATAACGTCGACCGCCAGCGGGGCAAGGGGACTCACGCCCGCAGCATCGCCGCACTGCGCGCCCTGAACGCTGTCGGCTACGGCGACGACCTGGAACTGAACCTCGTCTACAACCCCGGAGGCGATTTTCTCCCCGGTTCCCAGCACGCCCTGGAAACCGCCTACCGAAGGGAACTTGCGGACCGGTACGACATCCGCTTCAACCACCTCTACACCATCACCAACGCCCCCATCGGCCGTTTCCGGGACGACCTGGAGGCAAAGGGGATCTACCACCGTTATTTGAACCTCCTCGCAACGCGCTTCAACCCCGATGCGGCGCGCAGCATCATGTGCCGAACCCTGATCAGCGTCGATTGGGAAGGCGTTCTCTACAACTGCGACTTTAACCAAGCGCTGGGAATGCCGATCACCGGCGGCGAAGGAAAGATCCTGACGATCGCAGATCTGGAAAAGGCTGCGCTCAGCGGCAAGGAACTCCTCCTGGCGGAGCACTGCTACTGCTGCACCGCAGGGGAAGGGTCGAGCTGCACGGGGGCGCTGGTGGCATGAGAGCGGCGGCAAGGGATTTTCCCTTGCCGCTCGGGTTCATCGAATACGAATCTCCGATCCTTTTCGGCTGCAGTTTCCCGGGGGTTCGCTGTCGATTTCGTGGACGGCGCCCCCCCGAATGTCGACCTTTGCGCAACCGCCGACCATCAGCGGACCGTCCAGCTGATCGAACTGCGTACGGGGGCTGGTCGTCACCGCTCTGCCGCCGATGATCCATGTGCCGTGCAGCCCTTCGGGCATCTGCTCCACCCATCCGTAGAAACGATGCCGGTCCCGATCGCGCTCTCCGGCAGCGGCGCCTTGCGCCGAGCACAGGACCACGGCAACCGACAGGGCGGTCACGAGAGTTGCAAATGGGGATAGGATGAGCGTGCGTATTTTCATTTGCGTTCTCCTGCGGCTTCTGCAGAGTGACTGCCGGACGTCTGGTTGTTCGGTTCGGTCGGATACCCGGCCCGCATCCAGGCATCCCACCCGCCGCGAAGGGCGTAGACGTCGGTGAATCCGCGGTTGATCAGATGCAGCGCCAGACCGGCGCTGGTACCTTCGCGCGGTCAGGTGCAGTACAGGACCAGGGTGCTCTCCCTGGGGTACTTATCCGCCCAGTCGATGTGGTTGGGGGCTTCCCGGACGGCTCCGGCGATCTTGATTTCCGCCCGGTTCCAGTCGAAATCGGACCGGACGTCGATCACGACGAGGCCGGCTTCACCAAGGCGCTCGTTCAACTGATCCACGCTCATCCTCGGCACGCTCTGGCCTTCGAGGAAGGCGGGGGTCGCGCCCACGAAAACCACCGCGACAATGAGCGAGAGCAGCGTTCTCCATTTCGGTATCATAGCTTCGGCCTCCTGCTCGGATTGAAGAGATGCAGATTGGCGAGGCGCCAGGCGACGCTGCATCCTGATTAAAGTTAATCATCTCCTGCAGAAAAGCCAAGATCTCAGGCGCCGTTATGTGAGAAACGGCGGCGGTCGCTCCAAGGAGTCCTTATGAAAGATGTTCAGATCTTCGATTCCCATCTGCATATCATTGACAGGCGCTTCCCGCTGGCGCCCAACCAGGGGTATCTCCCCGAGGAGTTTACCTGCCGCAACTATTTCGAACGGCTCAGGGGATACTCTCTGGTCGGAGGCGCGGTCGTCTCGGGATCGTTTCAGGGATTCGACCAGAGCTATCTGTTTCAGGCACTGAAAGAACTCGGCCCGTCCTTTGTGGGAGTCACCCAGCTTCCGGCCGCAACGCCGGACGAGTGTATTCTCCAGTTGGCGAATGCCGGGGTGCGGGCGGTGCGTTTCAATCTGAAGCGCGGCGGCTCGGAAGGGGTGGAGCAACTCGACCGCATGGCCCGCAGGGTCTATGAGCTTGCCCGGTGGCATGTGGAGCTCTACATTGACTCCAGGGACCTGCCCGATCTTGCGGAGACCCTGGCCGCCCTTCCGGCCGTCAGCATCGATCATCTCGGGCTCTCGGAAGAAGGCTTCTCCTGGCTGCTTCGGCTGGTGGAGCGGGGAGTGCGGGTCAAGGCGACCGGCTTCGGCCGCGTCGACTTCGATGTGCGCCGCGCCCTTTCGGCGATCTACGGCGTCAATCCCAAAGCGCTCATGTTCGGTACCGACCTGCCGTCCACGCGGGCGCCGCGTCCATATCAGGACGAAGACGTGCTTCTTGTGCAGGAGGTTCTGGGGGAGAAAGGGGCGGCGGACGTTCTCTATGGAAACGCCCTCGACTTCTATGCTCCGGGGAATCGTCTGACGGGAGTTTCAAAGGAGTGAGGTGAGGCAGCCGATTCTCTTCGGCTCATCGCGGAGCCGGAAGGGGGACATCGGGTCTGCGCTCCTCCATCTGCCGGGGCGTAAGCCCCTGGTCGCGCCTTGCGGCGATATCGAGAGGCTCGTAGAGCGCGACGTCCTTGCCGACGACCGTTTCGTTGCCGAAACGGGTCAGCACGTGGTTGAGTACTGCCGCGAGCTGGATGTCGTGCATGTGACCCATGGGGGGCATCGGAGCGCCCCATCGATCGCTTGTGAGGCCGTAGAGGTGCAGGTCGATGACGTAGTCACGCCCTTTCGGAGCCAGAAAGAGAAGCCCGATATGATCCAGCCCCGGGTACTGGTCCCACCCCTTTCCCTGCGCGCCGTGACAGTTCTCGCAATTGCGCAGGTATGATCCCGCCCCCAGCTCCTCCCACTCGAAGCGCTCCGGTCCCGGGGCGTACTGCGTCAGAACCGTCGTTTCGTCGCTGACGACGACCTGCGCCGAGCGCACGGCGCCGAACAGGACCGCGGCGCCGAAAAGAAAGGCGATGATGATGTAGGTGGCGATGCTCGCCAGAAAGTGCCGCATCGGTTCAATCCCTCTTCCTGACAGGTGGGTGCTGACGGTTCACGGTCCTACGGTCCCTCCTCGCACGTGTAGGTTATACTAACTCCCAACTCCGGATCATCAAGCCAGATTGAAACGCTCCTGATGGATCAGCTCCTTACGCACGCCCAGCGCCATGAGGGCGTCGTAGACGGCGCCCATCATCGGCGGCGGTCCGCAGACGAAGAAGTATCGGTGGATCAGCTCCTGGGGGACGTGGCGCTCCAGGAGCTCCGAGGTGACGAAGCCGCTTTCGCCCTCCCAGCCGTCGGGGGGATTCTGCAGGACGTAGACGACCTTAAGATCGAGCAGTTCCCTGAGCTCTTCGATGTTCTCGTGAAACGCCAGATCGTCCTCGGTGCCGACCGCATAGATGAGCAGGATCGGACGCGGGTCGCGCCGGTCGGCCATGCTGCGCAAAAAGGAGATCATCGGCGTGATCCCCACCCCCCCAGCGATGAAGACATATCCCACGGCGGGGTAGCGGTCGATGCAGAAGGCGCCGTAGGGCCCGTCGAGGTTCGCCAGGGTGCCGGGCTTGAGGTCCTTGATGGTGCTGGTGAAATCGCCGAGCTCCTTGATGCCGAACTCGACCCGGTCTTCGCGCTGAGCGCTCGAGCTGAAACTGAAGGGATGCTCCTCCAGGGTGAAGGGGGTGTTCGCGATTTTGATCCAGGCGAACTGCCCCGGAAGAAAGCGCATCCCGGGATGGTCGACTGGCTCGAGGACGAGCGACCACGTTCTGCCGCGCTCCGGGCGCACCTGCGCCACCCGCCACCGGTTCCCCTTCTGGACGAGGGGTTTGATCACCCGCAGATAGACGACGAGCCCCACCATGGTGATCGCCATGACGATCCAGATGGCCTGCTTCCAGAAGGTATTGGTGTAGAGGCCGGCCATGGAGACGTGCAGTTGCGCGAAGACGACGGCCGCCACCCCGAGGGCCAGGTGCGACAGGCGCCAGTATTCGTAGTCGATCTTGAGCCGCTCACGAAAGAGCGTCGTGACGGCGATGGCGACAAGAGCCAGCAGGCTCAGCAGCGCGAAGCGGCTCGCCCAGTTTCCCTCCAGGGGGTTGAGAAGCTTGAGCCGGGAGGGGTTGTCGAGGACGATGATCAGCGGATGGACGATGATGGCCGCGATGGCGACCAGCGCAAGCTGCCGGTGAAACTGCAGGATAACGTCGATGCCGTAGGGAGCCGTGACCGCCTTGAATCGGGCGATCAGCACGAACTGTACGGCGATCTGGGTCAGTCCGAAAAATCCGAAGGCGACCGACATCTCGAGCCAGAAGAGGCGCCCCGATGGGAGCGGCGAGACGAGCATCAGCGCGACCGGCAGCAGCACCACCGCCAGAAAGATCGTAATCCAGAAGAAGCCGGAGATGGCTCGGGTCAACGTCGATCTCCTTCCTGTCGAGTCGTTCGGACCTGATCAGTGTACTAAATCACAGCCGAGATGCCAGCGCCGGCGGCGCTTGGCTGATTTGCGCGCTCATCGGCGCCTTGAAGGCGCGCAGCCGCAGCGCGTTGGCGAGAACGCAGACGCTCGATGCCGCCATGGCGAGGGCCGCGAAGACGGGGGAGAGGAGAAGACCGAAGGCGGGGTAGAGGATTCCGGCGGCCACCGGGATGAGGCTCGTGTTGTAGGCGAAGGCCCAGAAGAGGTTCTGCTTGATGTTGCGGATCGTCGCCTTGGACAAGGCGATGGCGTTGGGGACGTTGCGCAGATCCCCCGACATGAGGACGACCTCGGCCGACTCCATGGCGATGTCTGTCCCGGTGCCGATGGCGATGCCGACGTCGGCCTGGGCCAGCGCCGGGGCGTCGTTGATCCCGTCTCCAACGAAAACGACCTTGCGCCCCCCCTGCTGCAGCGACTTGACCGCTTCGACCTTGCCGTCCGGCAAGACCTCGGCGACGACCTCGTCGATGCCGAGATTGCGCGCGATCGCCTCGGCGGTACGCCGGTTGTCGCCGGTGATCATGGCGATGCGCAGACCCTCGGCATGAAGCGCCCTGATCGCTGCTGGGGTCGATTCCTTGATCGGATCGGCCACGGCGGCAACGGCGGCGAGGCGTCCGTCGACGGCGGCGTACAGGGGGGTCTTCCCTTCGTCGCCGAGGTGTTCGGCTGCCTGGGCGAAGCTCGCCACGTCGATGCCGAGGCGTGCCATATAGCGGTCGGCTCCGATCTCGATGCGTCTCCCCTCCACCTGCGCCGAGACGCCGAAGCCGGGTTCCGCCTCGAATCCCTGCGCTTCCGCGAGGGGGAGTCCTCGCCCTTTGGCCCCCTCGACGATCGCCTCGGCAATAGGGTGCTCGGAGCGACGCTCCACCGAGGCGATGAGACGAAGGGCCTCGGTTTCGTCGAAACCTTCGGCGACGACGAAGTCGGTCAGTTCCGGGCGCCCCCGGGTGAGGGTCCCTGTCTTGTCCAGGGCGATGACCGAGGCGTCGCGCACCGTCTGCAGCGCTTCTCCCTTACGGAAGAGGATCCCCATCTCGGCCCCCTTGCCCGTGCCGACCATGATGGAGGTCGGGGTGGCGAGCCCCATGGCGCATGGGCAGGCGATGATGAGGACGGCGACGGCGTTGACCAGGGCGAAGGTGAGCGCCGGCGCCGGACCGAAAGCGTACCAGATGCCGAAGGTGATCAAGGCGACGGCCATCACCGCCGGGACGAAGTAGTTGGTCACTCGATCGACCATCGCCTGGATGGGAAGTTTGGACCCCTGGGCCTCCTCGACCATGCGCACGATCTGCGCCAGAAGGGTGTCGGCGCCGACTTTGGTGGTGCGGAAGGTGAAGCTGCCGGCCTTGTTGATGGTGCCGCCGACGACCTCGGCCCCACCCTCCTTCAGAGCGGGGACCGGTTCGCCGGTGATCATCGACTCGTCTACGTATGATTTGCCCTCAAGGACCTCGCCGTCGACGGGGATCTTTTCGCCAGGCCGCACGACGACCACGTCACCCACGTGCACCTGGTCGATCCCGATCTCAACCTCGACGCCGTCGCGCACGACGCGCGCGCTTCGGGCCTGAAGGCTCATCAGGCGCTTGATCGCCTCGCCGGTGCGCCCCCTGGCGAGAGCCTCGAGATAGCGCCCCAGCAGGATCAGCGAGATAATGACCGCCGAGGCCTCGAAGTAGACGTGCACCGTCCCTTCGGGGAGGATCTGCGGAACAAAGGTCGCCGTCACCGAATACCCCCACGCAGCCGAGGTGCCGAGCATGACCAGGGAGTTCATGTCCGGCCCCCCGCGCAGCAGCGCCGGCCACCCTTTGATGTAAAAACGGAGGCCTGGGCCGAACTGCACGACGGAGGCCAGGGCGAAATAGAGATAGAAGAGGTTCTGGCGACCGACATTCTCCATCAACCAGTGGTGGAGCGCCGGGATGAAATGGGAGCCCATGTCGAGAACGAAAATCGGCAAGGTGAGGGTCGCCGCCAGAATGAAGGAGCGCCTCAGGGCGTTGACCTCCCGCTCCTTCGCCTCCCTCTCCCGGTCTGCGCGGTCGGCGGCCCTGGCGATCTCTTCGGCCCGGTAGCCGGCATCTCGGATCGCTTCGACGAGATCCGCCGGGGCCACGCTCCCTTCGACGGCGCGCACCGTCGCCTTTTCGGTGGCGAGGTTGACCCCCGCTTCCAGAACGCCCGGCACCGCGCCGAGCGCCCGCTCGACGCGCCCGACGCACGAAGCGCAGTTCATCCCCGAGATGGAAAGCTCCAGCGTCTGCAGCGCCGGCTCGTAACCCGCCTCGCGGATCGCCTGAACGATGGCGGC
>JARFUG010000090.1:6556-11316 GCA_029289095.1 Desulfuromonadales bacterium | reverse complement strand
TCAGCAAGTCGAACTGCTGCGTCATCTTCATCAACCAGATCCGCATGAAGATCGGGGTGATGTTCGGCAATCCCGAGACGACCACCGGCGGCAACGCCCTCAAGTTCTACGCCTCGGTGCGCATGGACATTCGAAAGACCGCCTCGCTGAAACAGGGGCAGGACGTCATCGGCAGCCGCACCCGGGTCAAGGTCGTCAAGAACAAGGTCGCCCCTCCCTTCAAGGAAGCCGAATTCGACATCATGTACGGCACCGGCATCAGCCGCGAAGGGGACCTGCTCGACCTGGGGGCCGACAACGGCATCGTGGAGAAGAGCGGAGCCTGGTACTCCTTCGAGGGCGAGAGGATCGGCCAGGGGCGCGAGAACGCCAAGCAGTTCCTGCTGGAGCACCCGGAGACGGCCCGCACGATCGAAGAGAAGATCCGCGCCCATTTCGGCCTCGGCGCCCCGGCGGCCGTTGCGGAGAAGGGATAGAGCGATGGAATTGGCCGACATCCTGAACGTTGCTCTCAAGGCCCGCGCCTCCGACATTCACATCAAGGCCGGACTGCCCCCCATCTACCGTATCGACGGAGCGCTGCGCCCCCTCCCCAAGGCTCCCCGGATCAGCCCCGACATGGCCCGCAACATGGCCATGGAGATCATGAGCGATCGGCAGAAGGCGCGCTTCGAGGAGACGAGGGAAGTCGACCTCGCCTACGGCGTACCGGGACTGGGACGTTTTCGCGTCAATGCCTTCTCGCAGCGCGGAACGATCTCCCTCGTCCTGCGCGCCATCCCCTACGAGATTCTCGGGATCGACGAGCTCCTTCTCCCTCCTGTGCTGAAGAAGATCGCCAACGAGAAACGCGGACTCATCCTGGTGACGGGGGCGACCGGTTCGGGCAAATCGACGACTCTGGCCTCGCTCATCGACTTCATCAACCAGCAGCGCACCGAGCACATCGTCACCATCGAAGATCCGATCGAATTTCTGCATCGCGACAAGAAGAGCATCATCAATCAGCGCGAAGTCGGCTTCGACACCGACAGCTTCGGCGTGGCGCTCAAGAGCGCTCTGCGGCAGGACCCCGACGTCATCCTGGTGGGAGAGATGCGTGATCACGAGACGATCGAGACGGCCCTGACCGCTGCCGAGACGGGGCATCTCGTCCTCTCGTCGGTTCACACCATCGACGCCGCCGAGACGATCAACCGCATCATTTCCGTCTTCCCCCCCTTCCAGCAGCGCCAGGTGCGCCTGCAGCTCTCCTCGGTCATCAAGGGGATCATCTCCCAGCGCCTCGTCCCCCGCGCCGACGGCAAGGGGCGCGTGCCGGCGGTGGAGGTCATGGTCTCGACGGCCCGCACCCGCGAGCTCATCGACGACAAGGAGAAGACGAAGCTGCTGCGCGATACCATCCAGCAGGGGTACGTCTCCTACGGCATGCAGACCTTCGACCAGTCGCTGATGAGCCTGGTGAAGAAGAAGCTGATCACTTTCGAGGAGGCCCTTCGCCAGAGCTCCAATCCGGACGATTTCAAGCTCAAGTTCTCCGGGATCTCCTCGGCGTCGGACCTGTCCTGGGATCACTTCGACAAGGAGGAGAAGGGCGACGCGGATGCCCTCGCCATCGAACGGGGCTGAAGCGACCGAAACGGCGCTGCGCCTTCTGCAGGTGCGGGAGCGAAGCGAAGCGGAACTTGAGCGGGCCTTGCGCAGGCGTCGATTCGACGCCGAGGCGATCGCAGAGGCGATCGGCCGCTGCCGGGAGTGGGGATACCTGAACGACGCCCGATTCGCCCGCCTGAGGGCGCGACAGCTCCTGGCTCAGGGACGCGCCGTCGGACCCCGCGTTCTTGCCGATCTGGCCTCGCGCGGGGTCGACGAAGACGAAGCGCTCCGCGCCCTGGACGATGCGGCCGACGAGTTTCCCGAAGAGGAACTGTTGCGCTCTCTCCTCGACCGGCGCTACCCCGCTTTTCGCTATGCGGGCGCCGACGACCGCGAGCGCCGACGGGTGATCCATTTTTTTCTGCGCCGGGGGTTTACTCTCTCCCTCGTGCTCTCTATTCTGAAAGAAGAAAGGTAAGTCCGAGCGACCATGATGACCGGAAACGAAATCCGCAGCCGATTCCTGAAATACTTCGAAGAGAGGGGACACGCCGTTGTCCCCTCCTCTTCCCTCATCCCCCAGAACGACCCGACCCTCCTGTTCGCCAACGCCGGGATGAACCAGTTCAAGGATCTTTTTCTCGGACGGGAAAAGCGCGATTACGTGCGGGCCGCCTCCTCGCAGAAGTGCGTGCGCGCCGGCGGAAAGCACAACGACCTGGAGAACGTCGGCCGCACCGCCCGCCACCACACCTTCTTCGAGATGCTGGGGAACTTCTCCTTCGGCGACTACTTCAAGAAAGAGGCGATCGCCTTCGCCTGGGAGTTCCTCACGGTGGAAATGAAGCTCGACAAGAGCCGCCTTTACGTGACGGTCTTCACCGACGACGACGAGGCCGCCGACATCTGGCACGAGCAGGAAGGAGTCCCGCGCGAGCGGATTTTCCGTTTCGGGGAAAAGGACAACTTCTGGTCGATGGGAGACACCGGCCCCTGCGGTCCCTGCACCGAGATCTTCTGGGACAACGGCCCCGATGTCGGCTGCGGCGCCCCCGAGTGCGCCGTCGGCTGCGACTGCGACCGCTACATGGAGATCTGGAACAACGTCTTCATGCAGTTCGACCGCAGCGCCGACGGGACTCTGACGCCGCTGCCAAAGCCCTCCGTCGACACCGGCATGGGGCTCGAGCGCATCTCCACCGTCATGCAGGGGGTCAAATCGAACTACGACACCGACCTGCTGCAGGGAATCATCCGCCACGTCGAGACCCTGTCGGGGAAGCGCTACGGCGCCGACGAGCGCGACGACGTCTCGATGCGCGTCATCGCCGACCACTCCCGCGCCGTCACCTTCCTCATCTGCGACGGGGTTCTCCCGAGCAACGAGGGGCGCGGCTACGTGTTGCGCCGCATCATGCGCCGCGCCGCCCGCCACGCCAAGATGCTCGGCTTCACCGAGCCGGTCCTCTACCGCACCGTCGAGGCTGTGAACGCCATCCTCGGTGAGGCCTATCCCTCCCTCATCGAGCGGCAGGACTACGTCAAAAAGGTGATCCGCATCGAGGAGGAGCGCTTCGCCGAGACTCTCGACCGCGGCCTCGCCATCCTCAACGAGGAAGTCGAGAAACTGCGCGGCAGCGGATCGAGCGTCCTCCCCGGCGATGTTGTCTTCCGTCTCTACGACACCTTCGGCTTCCCCGTCGACCTCACCGCCGACATCGTGGAGAAGGAAGGAATCACCCTCGATGAGACCGGGTTCGAAGCGTGCATGGAGCGCCAGCGCCGCCAGGCCCGCGAGCACTGGAAGGGATCGGGAGAGGAGAGCCTCGCCCCGGTCTACCGACGCCTCGTCGAGGAGGGGGTCCGAAGCGCCTTCACCGGCTACGATCGCCTCGGCGACGACGCCGAGATCACCGCCCTGCTCGTCGACGGCGCGCCGATGAGCGCCGCCGAGGCTGGACAGAAGGTCGAAATCGTCACCGCCGCCACCCCCTTCTACGGGGAGTCCGGGGGGCAGGTCGGCGACAGCGGGCAGATCCACACCCCCGGCGCCGTCGTGCGCGTCGTCGATGCGAAGAAACCGCTGAATGAGCTCACCGTCCACGTCGGCGAGGTCGTCTCGGGGACGGTGCGCATCGGCGAGAAGGCGCGCCTCGAGGTCGACGCCGAGGCCCGCCAGGCGACCGCTCTCAACCACACCGCCACGCACCTGCTGCATGCGGTGCTGCGCAGCGTCCTGGGCGACCACATCAAGCAGGCCGGCTCCCTCGTCTCCCCCGAGCGGCTGCGCTTCGACTTCACCCACTTCTCCCCGGTGACCCCCGAGGAGCTGCGACAGGTGGAGATCGAGGTCAACCGCCGCATCCGCCAGAACGCCGCCGTCTCCACCGAGGAGATGGAGCCCGAAGCCGCCATCGCCGCCGGCGCCATGGCCCTTTTCGGCGAGAAATACGGCGAGAAGGTGCGCGTCGTGCGGGTGGGAGAGGTCAGCATGGAGCTGTGCGGCGGCACCCATATCCGGGCCGCCGGAGACATCGGCCTCTTCAAGATCGTTCAGGAGACCGGCATCGCCGCCGGGGTGCGCCGCATCGAGGCGGTCACCGGCGCCAGGGCTCTCGAGATCGTCCACCGCCAGGAAGCCGCCATCGGCCGCGTCGCCGATCTGCTCAAGAGCGACCGGCAGCAGATCGAGAACCGCCTGCAGAAGATGCTCGAGCGCCAGCGCGAGCTCGAGCGCGAGATGGAGTCGCTGCAGGGGAAACTGAGCGCCGGTCAGGCCGGCGACATGCTCGCCAAGGCGCGCGACGTCGCCGGGGTGAAGCTCCTGGCCGAGCGCCTCGAGAAGGCCGATGCAAAGGCCCTGCGCGAGCTCTCCGACCAACTTCGCGAACGCCTCGGCTCCGGCGTCGTCGTCCTGGCCTCCGAGAGCGACGGAAAGGCGAACCTCCTGGTCGCCGTCACAAAAGATCTCGCCGGACGCATCAAGGCCGGCGACCTCATCCGCCCCCTTGCCGAGATCGTCGGCGGAAAAGGGGGTGGACGCCCCGACCTGGCCCAGGCCGGCGGGAGCGAGCCGCAGAAGATCGGCGAAGCCCTCGCGGCGGCGGAGGAACTGCTGCGCAGCCGGCTCGGCTGAGTTTCTCCCCCTTCTGAAACAGGAGGGG
>JARFUG010000090.1:0-6456 GCA_029289095.1 Desulfuromonadales bacterium | reverse complement strand
CTGAAACAGGAGGGGAGGAAAAACCCGACAAACCACATCAATCAAAAAAAAAGTCACAGAGTGCAGGGGAATTTCCTTCGGCCTCTGTGACTTTGTGGTTAAATTGAATACTTAAAACTTTGGCGCAGGGCGAAGCCCCTGGCCGGGAGATAGTCATGTTTGACGGAACGACAATCATCTGCGTGCGTAAAAACGGCGAGGTCGCCCTGGCGGGAGACGGGCAGGTGACCCTCGGTCAGACGGTCATGAAGCATGGCGCCCGCAAGATCCGCCGCATGTACAACGACCAGGTCCTGGCCGGATTCGCCGGGAGCACCGCCGACGCCTTCACCCTGTTCGAGAAGTTCGACGCCAAGCTCCAGGAGTTCCGCGGCAACCTCCCCCGGGCGGCCGTGGCGCTCGCCAAGGACTGGCGCACCGATCGCATCCTGCGGCGCCTGGAGGCCCTGCTCATTGTGGCGGACAAGAACAACACCCTCGTCCTCTCCGGAGCCGGCGACGTCATCGAGCCAGACGACGGGGTGGCGGCCATCGGCTCGGGGGGCGCCTTCGCTCTGGCCGCAGCCCGAGCCCTGGCGAACCACAGCGCGCTCCCCGCCCGCCAGATTGTCGAGGAGGCGATGAAGATCGCCGCCGAGATCTGCATCTACACCAACGACCGGATCGCCGTGGAGTCCCTCTCGTGAACAACTTTACCCCTCGCGAAATCGTTTCCGAACTCGATCGCTACATCATCGGCCAGAAAGGGGCCAAGCGCGCCGTCGCCGTCGCCCTTCGCAACCGCTGGCGCCGTCAGCAGGTCCCCGCCGAACTGCGCGACGAGATCGCTCCGAAAAACATCATCATGATCGGCCCCACCGGGGTCGGCAAGACCGAGATCGCCCGCCGCCTCGCCAAGCTCGCCCAGGCCCCCTTCGTCAAAGTCGAGGCGAGCAAGTTCACCGAGGTCGGCTACGTCGGGCGCGACGTGGAGAGCATGGTGCGCGATCTGGTCGAACTCGCCATCCTCATGGTGAAGGAGGAGGAGGCCAAGGCCGTGCGGGTCAAGGCCGAGGATCTGGCCGAAGAGCGCCTCCTCGACCTGCTCCTTCCCGGCGAGCCCTCCGGCGAGGGGGAAGGGCGCGAGGGGACGCGGGAGAAACTGCGCAAGTTGCTGCGTCTGGGATCCCTCAACGACCGCTTCGTCGAGGTGGAGACGACCGACATCCAGATGCCGAGCATGCAGATCTTCGGCCCCCAGGGGACCGAGGAGATGGGGATCAACATCAAGGAGATGTTCGGCAACCTCTTCCCCAAGAAGACCAAGCGCCGGCGCATGAAGGTGTACGAGGCGAGAGAGCTCCTCATCAACTCGGAGGCCGAAAAGCTCGTCGACATGGACAAGGTCCACACCTTGGCCAAGGAGCGCACCGAGCAGAGCGGGATCATCTTCATCGACGAAATCGACAAGATCGCCAGCCGCGAAGGGGGACACGGTCCCGAGGTCTCCCGCGAGGGGGTGCAGCGCGACATCCTCCCCATCGTCGAGGGGAGCACCGTCAACACCAAGTACGGTCCGGTGAAGACCGACCACATCCTCTTCATCGCCGCCGGCGCCTTCCACGTCTCCAAGCCTTCGGATCTCATCCCCGAGCTCCAGGGGCGCTTCCCCATCCGGGTGGAGCTCGAGAGCCTGGGCGAGGCGGAATTCGTGCGCATCCTCACCGAGCCGAAAAACGCCCTCATCCGCCAGTACACCGCGCTGATGCAGACCGAGAACATTGAGCTCGTCTTCAAGGAGGACGCGGTGCACGAGATCGCCCGCACCGCCACCACCGTCAACGAGCGCACCGAGAACATCGGCGCGCGGCGCCTCCACACCATTCTGGAGAAGCTGCTGGAGGACCTCTCCTTCGACGCCCCCGAGCGGCAGGACAAACGCATCGAGATCGACGCCGCCTACGTGCGCGAGCGCCTCGCCGGCATTGCCGGAGACGACGATCTGGCGCGGTACATTCTATAGGAATCAGGCTTCAGGTTTCAGGTCAGGCAAGACCTGTTCCTCCTACCCTGAGACCTGATACCTGAGACCTGATATCTGGAGATTCTTATGCAGGAACTCATCGCCAAAGCCAATGTCCTCATGGAAGCGCTTCCGTGGATCCGGCGCTTCTACAACAAGACGATCGTCATCAAGTACGGCGGCAACGCCATGGTGGAGGAGCGCCTCAAGGAGAGCTTCGCCCAGGACGTGGTGCTGATGAAATACATCGGCCTCAACCCGGTGGTGGTGCACGGCGGCGGCCCCCAGATCGGCAAGGTCTTGAAGGCGATGGGGAAGGAGTCGCGCTTTGTGCAGGGGATGCGGGTCACCGATTCCGAAACGATGGACGTGGTCGAGATGGTCCTCGTCGGCAAGGTGAACAAGGAAATCGTCGGGAACATCAATCGCCACGGCGGAAAGGCCGTCGGCCTCTCGGGCAAGGACGGTCAGCTCCTTCTCGCCCGCAAGCTCGAGATGACCGCGGTCAACCCCGACACCCTCACCCCCGAGATCATCGATGTCGGGATGGTGGGCGAGGTGGAGAGCGTCAGCGCCTCGGTCATCTCCGCCCTGGAGGACGCCGACTTCATCCCGGTCATCGCACCGGTGGGGGTGGGGCTCAACGGCGAGACGTACAACATCAACGCCGACCTGGTCGCCGGCAAGATCGCCGGTGCGCTGCGGGCCGAAAAGCTCATCCTGCTCACCGACGTCGAGGGGGTCAAGGACAAGGAGGGGCGCCTCATCTCCACCATCGACGTCACCCGCGTCCCCGACCTCATCAACGACGGCACCATCTCCGGAGGGATGATCCCCAAGGTCAACTGCTGCCTCGACGCCGTGGAGGAAGGGGTCCACAAGACCCACATCGTCGACGGCCGCATGGAGCACGCCTGCCTGCTGGAGATCTTCACGGACAAGGGGATCGGCACGGCCATTGCTCGTTTTTAAACGAAAAGCCTCTCACCGCGGAGGACGCAGAGGGCGCGGAGAAAACCTCTTGAAATTTGCCTTTCTCCGCGAACTCCGCGGTTAACTTGCTTTGCGACTAGTATCTATAGAGGAAAGATGATGAACACTTCAGCAGACTGGATCGCTCGGGGCGAAAAGCACGTGATGGCCACCTACGGCCGCTATCCTCTGGTGGCGGATCGGGGCGAGGGGTGCCGCCTGTGGGATGTCGACGGCAAGAGCTACCTCGACTTTCTCGCCGGAGTGGCGGTGAACAACCTGGGGCACTGCCACCCCAAGGTCGTGGCCGCCCTGCAGGAGCAGGCGGGCAGGCTCCTGCACTGCTCCAACTACTATCACATCCCCAACCAGATCGAGCTGGCCGAGCTGTTGTGCGCCCACTCCTTCGGCGACCGCGTCTTCTTCTGCAACTCCGGAGCCGAGGCGAACGAGGCGGCAATGAAGCTGGTGCGCAAGCGCAGCCGGGCGAAAAAGGGAGAGACGTGCTTCGAGGTGATCACCGCCCTCGCCTCCTTTCACGGCCGCACCATCGGCACCATCAGCGCCACGGGTCAGGAGCGCATCCGCGACGGCTTCACCCCCGTCGTCCCCGGTTTCCGCTACGTCCCCTTCGGCGACATCGAGGCGATGCGCGCCGCCGCCGGCCCCACGGTCTGCGCCGTCATGCTCGAACCGGTCCAGGGCGAAGGGGGGGTCAACGTCCCTCCTCCCGGTTACCTCATGGCGGTGCGCGAACTGTGCGACGAACTCGGCCTTCTCCTCGTCTTCGACGAGGTCCAGGTCGGCTGCGGCCGCACCGGCTCCCTCTTCGCCTACGAGCAGGAAGGGGTCGCCCCCGACATCCTCACCCTGGCCAAGGCGCTCGCCGGCGGCCCCCCCATTGGCGCCATGGTGACGACGGAGGAACTCGCCACGCACCTCGGCCCCGGCACCCACGGCTCGACCTTCGGCGGAAATCCCCTCATGACGGGGGCCGCCCTGGCGGCGATGCGCACCCTCATCGAAGACGGCGTTCTTGACAACTGCCGGACCATGGGCGACTATCTGCGCTCGCGACTGGAGGAGATGCGGGACCGCTACCCCTTCATCGCCTCGGTGCGCGGCCGCGGCCTCATCCTCGGCATGGAGCTGACCATCGAGGGGGGAGAGATCGTGAAGGAGGCCCTGCGCCGCGGCCTCCTCATCAACGTCACCGCCGGCAAGGTCCTGCGCTTCGTCCCCCCCCTCATCGTCACGAAGGAGGAGATCGACGAGGCGATGGGGATTCTGGATGGGATATTGGCGGAGATCAAAGACTAATATTTACCGCGGAGATCGCGGAGGACGCGGAGAAAATCTTTTGAGATTTTAGTTTCTCTCCGCGTTCTCCGCGCTCTCCGCGGTTAAACTGCATTTGAATTTTGAACCTGGGAGATATGCTGTGAAAAAAGACTTTCTGTCCCTGGCCGACTGGTCCCGCGACGATCTGCTGGCGATCTTCGACCTGACGGCCGAGCTCAAGGCGAAGCAGAAACGGGGGGAGGAGCACCGGCTCCTGGCGGGGAAGACGCTGGGGATGATCTTCGAGAAGAGCTCCACCCGCACCCGCGTCTCCTTCGAGGTCGGGATGTACCAGCTTGGGGGCCACGCTCTCTTCCTGTCGTCGGGAACGACCCAGATCGGGCGGGGCGAGCCGATCAAGGATACCGCCCGTGTCATGGCCCGCTACGTCGACGGCATCATGATCCGCACCTTCTCTCAGGAGGGGGTGGAGGAGCTCGCCCGCTGGTCCGACGTTCCCGTTATCAACGGGCTCACCGACATGTACCACCCTTGTCAGGTCATGGCCGATCTCTTCACCGTCATCGAGCACAAGGGGGAGGCCTGGAGCGGGCTGACCTACTGCTGGATCGGCGACGGCAACAACATGGCCAACAGTTGGATCAACGCCGCCGCCGTCTTCGGCTTTGAACTCAAGGTCGCCACCCCCGATGGGTACCGCCCCGATGCGCGGGTGATGGAGCGGGCCCGGGGAATGGGGGCGCGCATCACCTACACCGCCGATCCTGCCGAGGCGGCCCGAGGCGCCCATGTCCTCAACACCGACGTATGGGCGAGCATGGGGCAGGAAGCCGAGCAGAAGGAGCGCGCCGCGGCTTTCAAGGGCTACCAGATCAATTCCGGGCTGCTGAAGCTGGCCGATCCGAAATGCGTCGTCATGCACTGCCTGCCGGCCCACAGAGACGAGGAGATCACCGACGAGGTCATCGAAGGGCCGCACTCCATCGTCTTCGACGAAGCCGAAAACCGTCTTCACGTTCAGAAGGCGATCATGGCGACTTTGATGCGATAACAACTTCGAAGACAGAGGACGGAGGACGGAATTCCACATTACCGTCCTCTGTCATCTGCCCTCCGTCATCTGGAAATTTTATGCTCCTCTCTTGTCCCTACTGCGGCTACGAAAAAGAGACCGATCCCGGAAAGATCCCTCCCGGCACGACGGAGGCGACCTGCCCGCGCTGCAAGCGCAGCTTCTCCATCTACGACAGAGGCGCTTCCACCGACTTTACCGTCACGCCCCCGGCCGCCGCTCCTTCGCAGCTCGCCCTGCCGAGAGCCGGGTTCTGGGTGCGGGCCGGGGCGTTCCTCCTCGACTCGCTCGCGGTAACGGTGCTGCAGTTCGTTCTCGGTTTCATCCTCGCGCTGATCGTGCGGGGGATCGCCGATCCTGATGTCCGGCTCATCGAGCTCGTCGTGCGCCTCTTCGGCACGGCGCTGGCGATCACCTACTACGTCTACTTCACCGGCTACTGCGGGCAGACGCCGGGGAAGATGGCGCTCAAGATCAAGGTCATCCGCACCGACGGCGGCGACGTCTCCTACGGCCGGGCCGCCCTGCGGGAGGTTCTCGGCAAGTTCCTCTCCGGCATTGTCCTCGGCATCGGCTACCTCATGGTCGCCTTCACCAAGGAGAAGCAGGGGCTGCACGACATGATCGCGGATACGTATGTGGTTAAACTGCAGTAGCCAGGAGCCGGAATCCAGGAGCCAGGAGAAGGGCGCTTCTGAATTCCGGCTTTCCGACGGCGAACAGCTCTCTTCGATAGCTCACATTCAGTAGTCAGAAAACAGGCATTTGGAATCAGGCGCAGTTCTCCTGGATTCTGGCTCCTGGATTCTGGATTCTTCCTCAAAAGGAGTACCTCCATGTCCAAAAAGGGTTCCGTCAAAAAGGCTGTCCTCGCCTATTCGGGTGGACTTGACACCTCCATCATCCTCAAGTGGCTCGTCGAGGAGTACGGCTGCGAGGTCATCGCCTACTCGGCCGACCTCGGCCAGGGGGAGGAGCTCGACTTCATTCCCGAGAAGGCGAAGAAGACCGGCGCCAGCAAGAGCTACATCGTCGACCTGAAGGAGGAGTTCACCCGCGACTTCGTCTTCCCCATGTTCCGCGCCAACGCCATCTACGAGGGGCGCTA
>JARFUG010000148.1 GCA_029289095.1 Desulfuromonadales bacterium | reverse complement strand
AGCGTCGCTTCCGCCGCCGAGGTGGAAATCCTCACTCCCCGGCCGGGCTCGACGATTGTCGGCAGGCGCCCGGAAACCCACCTCGTGCTGCGCCGCCCCCATAATGCGGGAACTCAGGTCTGGGTGGAGGCGAACGGCAGGAGGATCGATCCGACCGTCGTCAAGGAAGGTCTGAACCATAACTATTTCCACTTTCGCCTCCCCCTGAAGCCGGATCGGAACAGCTTCACCATCCGCCCCGTCGGCCAGAAGCTCGATCTGGGCTATCGGCCGCTGCGCGCCGCGGTGAACCCGAGCACCTTCGGGAAGGAGGTCTACCTTTTCCATCAGAACGGGCAGCTCCCCGAGAGCTGTATCCTGTGCCACGACCTTCAGAAGACCTCTCCGATAGAACCTGTGGGCCTTCGGGCACAGGAATCGTGCGCGAGTTGCCACCGCAATCTTCTCGAGAGCTCCACATGGCAGCACAGCACCTCGGTGAACAAACAGTGCCTCGCCTGCCACCAGCAGTTCGTTCAGCCCTTTCGCATCGGATTTCCCACCGCAAAGACGGAGGACCTCTGTATCGGCTGTCACACCGGAAAGCGGGAATGGCGCTCTAAACAGCACATCCATGGGCCGATGGTGGCTGGGGGATGCACCCTCTGTCACAACCCGCACGGCGAGAAAAACCGCTATCAACTCTGGGCGGACGGGGCGGTCGATCTGTGCGTCGCCTGTCACAGCGACAAGGAAAATCTCGTGAGCGATCGACCGCTGCGTTTCGTCCACGGCATCATTCACGGCCCCGGCTGCGTGGCCTGTCACGACCCGCACGCCAGCGATCACGAGTTCATTCTCTACAACTCGATCAACGAGCTCTGCGTCAGTTGTCATCATGGGTATGCCGGTCTGCGCCGCGGGCATCCGGTGGGGGGACACCCGGTCGCCGGGCCGACGGAGCGACGCAGACCGGGGCGCAAACTCACCTGCACGAGTTGCCATGATCCGCATGGCTCCCCGTACAGGGAAATGCTCTTTGCCGAAAGTCTGGGTGGCCATGTCTGTGCAAGGTGTCATAGATAGTTTTCGGATTCTGCTGGCGGCGGTATTGATCTTCCTTATGCTCACCGCTGCTCCCGCAGAGGCGTTGGGGCAAAGCAATCCGGTGCGGTTCGTCGCCGAAATCACCTTTGACGACGACGGGCGGGCTTTGCACTATCCCTCGGCTCTTTTCTTCGACCGGGGGGAGGACGAGATCTTTCTGGTCAACGGCGGCCGGTCGCGGGTGGTCGTTTACGGCCCGGACCTCTTTCCGCGAGGTTCCATCGGCGCGGGGCGCGGGGTCGATGCTCCCAGGGGAGTTTTCGTGACGAGCGACGGGACGGTCTATATCTGCCAGAGCCGCACGCCCGCCCAGCCGCATCCGAGGATCACCATCCTCAACGGGGCATTTTTCATCGATCGGGAGATCCTCCTTCAGGACATCCCTGGCGGGGGGAATTTCTCTCCCAGCAGGATGGTCGTCACTCGCGATGGCCTTATCTATCTTGCGGGAGAGGCCACCCGCGGGGTGATGGTGCTCGACAACGAGGGGACGTTTCTGAGGATGCTGCGGCCGATGGATACCATCGCCGATCGCGAGGCGATCGAGGCTGCGGCCCGCGAAAGAGAGAAAGAAGAGGAGTCGCGCAGGGCGAAAGAGGAGGAGGACGTCTCTGAAAGAACCGTCCGACGCGCCGACATCCCGGAGGAATTCAGACCGAGAAGCAGACAGCAGGGGGAAGCTCCCTCAGGGCCTGGACTCGGTCCGGTGAGGGTGCGCAACGTCAGTACCGACAGCGCGGGGAACCTCTACCTGGTAAGCGCCGAGACGAGCAAGATCTACGTTTACGGCCCCGACGAGACCTTCCTCTTTTCCTTCGGCGAAAAAGGGGGGACCCCCCGAAAGCTGAGCCAGCCCCGAGGGATTGCCGTCGACGAGAATCGCAAGCTCATCTACGTTGCCGACTACATGCGCCACACGATCCTCGCCTTCGACTTCACCGGCAGATATGTCTTCGAGTTCGGCGGCAGGGGATTCGGGCCGGGATGGTTCAATTTCCCCTCCGATCTTGCCATGAACCGGCAGGGACAGCTCATCGTCACCGACCTCTTCAATCAGCGTGTGCAGATCCTCGAAATCGAATTCGC
>JARFUG010000089.1 GCA_029289095.1 Desulfuromonadales bacterium | reverse complement strand
GTCCTCTGTCCTCTGTCCTCTGTCCTCTGTCCTCTGTCCTCTGTCCTCTGTCCTCCGTCTTCAGTGCTCTCCCAGCTCCTGTATTCCGGATTCCGGCTCCTGCTGGTCGCGGGTCATCGGCAGGGCGACGAAGGCGGTCGTCCCTTTTCCTTTTCGGCTCTCGAGCCAGATGCGCCCCCCATGGGCTTCGACGATATTCTTGGTGATGGAGAGACCGAGGCCGGTTCCCTCCACGGCGCTGTTGGAGGCGTCGCCACGGTAGAATTTGTCGAAAGCACGGCTCACTTGCTCTCGGGTCATCCCGATCCCCTCATCTTCGACCGACAGCAGATAGGCGCCGCGAGTCGATCGGGCGCTCACGCGAACCACGCCCCCCTGCGGGCTGTATTTGAAGGCGTTGCTCAGGAGGTTTTCCATGATCTGGATGACTTTGCCCCGATCGACATAGAGCTGGATACGTTCTTCGGGGAGAAGGACTTCAAGCGCATGTTTTTCGGAACAGGTGCGATAGGAGCCGACAGTTTCCGTGATGAGGTCGTTGATGTCGCACGGCTCGCGGAAGAGCTCGAGACCGCGACCGGCCTCGATACGGCTGATGTCGAGAAGGTCCGAGATAATCCGCGAGAGATTTTCGGCCTTCTGGTTGATGAAGGTGAGAAAATCGAACTGCAGGGTGGCAGAGAGATCGCGCCGCGTCAGGAGGAGCTCGGAAAAGCCCATGATGGCGGTCAATGGGGTGCGCAGTTCGTGGGCGGCGGTGGTAATGAATTCATTCTTCATCCGGTCGAGTTCCCGCTCCCGGGTGATCTCGCGCAGAAGAAAAACGCTCCCTTGGGCGACCCCTTCGCTGTCGCGATGGACCGACGTCGTAATCGAAACGATCCGTATCCCACCGCTGTGGCCGCCGAGCTCAAACTCGAAGCGCCCGCCGTCCTCTTCCTTCATCACCGCCTCGCGCAGGCGTTTGAGAAGTCGCCGGTCCTTGACGAAATCGTTGAGAGAGCGGTCGAAGAGGGTTGTCTGCGCGACGCCCAGAAGTTCCTCCGCAGCCGCATTCATCATCAGTACGCGTGAATTGCTGTCGGTGACGAGAAGGCCGTCGACGACCGAGCGCAGAATGCTTTCGATCCATTCCCAGGAGCGGCCCGCCCTGCAGGGGTTTTCCTTGCAGGGGCCGGAATGAGCGGAATTCATGGAGTCTTCAGCGTGCAGTGACATGCTTACCTCCTTCGGACCGAATGAAAATTGAATTAACATTGGATCATTATATACATTTTAAAATAAATTCCAACTAATTTTTCATCCGGGGCTGCGGCTTGACCGGAGGAATCAACCCATGTAAATTTGAATATCTTCGCCGCTGGCCAAAGGACACGCATGCCTCCCCTACTCTCCGTTTCCAACCTTCAGACCTATTTCTTCACCTCCCGCGGCATCGTCAAGGCGATCCGGGGGATCGATTTTTCCATTGAAGAGGGAAAAACTCTCGCACTGGTGGGAGAATCGGGGTGCGGTAAATCAATGACGGCCCTCTCGATTCTGCGCCTCGTTCCTCCTCCCGGCCGCATCGTCGAAGGAGAGATTCGATTCGCGGGTGACGATCTGCTGCATATCCCCGAAGAGGAGATGCGTCGCATTCGCGGCAACCAGATCTCGATGGTCTTTCAGGAACCGATGACGTCACTCAACCCCGTATTCCGCATCGGCGACCAGATCGGAGAGGTGCTGCGCGTGCACAGGGGGTTGGAAAAATCGAAGGCGCTCGAGGCGAGTATCGAATTGTTGAAACAGGTCGGCATTCCATCGCCGGAACGGCGGGTGCGCGAGTATCCGCACCAACTTTCGGGTGGCATGCGTCAGAGGGTGGTCATCGCCATGGCGCTTGCTTGCGATCCGAAAGTCCTCATCGCCGATGAGCCGACGACGGCTCTCGATGTCACCATTCAGGCGCAGATCATGGAACTGCTAAAAAAGCTCCAGGAGGAGCGCGGGATGGCCACTCTGCTGATCACCCACGACCTTGGAGTCGTCGCCGAATCGGCTGATCATGTGGCCATCATGAATTCCGGCCTCATCATGGAATACGCTCCGGTGACCACGGTCTATTCGGCTCCGGTTCACCCCTACACGCAGGGGCTTCTCGGCTGCATTCCCCGGCTCGGAGAAAAGCGCCAGCGCCTCATGCCAGTCGGAAGCCAGGGGAGAACTCTTGCCGATCTTCCACCGGGAAGCTCTTTTCTCGACGCCTGCCCCGAGCCGTTTGCCCCCCGTCGCGGACAGATCCCTCCCCTGCGGGAAGTCTCCGCTGGGCATTTCGTCCGCATGTGGAGTTGAACCATGACCCCCCTTCTCGATGTCCGGAACCTTCACAAATCGTTCGACGTTTCAGGCCCGATGGGAGGCCGACGGCTCAAACTGCGGGCGGTGGACGGCGTCAGCTTCACCTTGGAAAGAGGTGAAACCCTCGGTGTCGTAGGGGAGTCGGGGTGCGGAAAGTCGACGACCGGCCGGCTCATCATGCGCCTGATCGAACCGGATTCGGGAGAGATTTTCTTTGAAGGGCAGGATATTCTCAAACTCTCCCCCCGGAAGTTTCGTCCCCTGCGGCGTGAAATCCAGATGATCTTTCAGGACCCCTACTCGTCCCTGAGCCCCCGCATGCGCATCGGAGAGATCATCGGCGAACCTCTGAAGATCCACGGACTCGCCCAAGGGGACGCCATCAGGAAAGAGGTAGTCGAACTGTTGCAGAAGGTCGGTCTCGGCGAAGAGCACTACGAGCGCTTCCCCCATGAATTCTCCGGCGGCCAGCGCCAGCGCATCGGCATCGCCCGCGCCCTGGCGGTTCGCCCTAAGCTGATCATCGCCGATGAGCCGGTTTCAGCGCTCGACCTTTCGATTCAGGCCCAAGTCGTGAATCTCATGCAGGATCTTCAGGAGGAATTCGGTCTCACCTATCTCTTCATCGCCCATGACCTCTCGGTCATCGAGCACATCAGCGACCGCGTGGCGGTGATGTACCTCGGGCGCATCGTCGAGCTTGCAGACGCCGAAGAACTCTATCGCGCACCCCGCCACCCCTATACCGAAGCGCTCCTCAACGCCGTTCCCGTTCCCGATCCGCACCATCGCCGCCCCCGCCGGCTTTTGAAGGGCGAGATTCCCTCCCCCATCTTTCCCCCGCCCGGATGCCATTTTCACCCCCGTTGCCCCTACGCGCGGGACGTTTGCAAAGAAGTCAATCCACCTCTTGAAGACAAGGGGGGCAAACATTACGCCGCCTGTCATTTCAGCAACGAAGTCGGAAAATTCCGCCACTCCGAAAAAAAATAACCCTCCCAAGCCTCCCGGCGACCTTTCGGACCGCCTTCCCTGAACCGATCTGCCGTCTCTGATATAATGGAGATGCAGCAGTTTTTTTGCCCTCTCTGGTGGTGATGAATACGGTCGATCTCGAGGGAGCGGCGTTCGGGGCAAAAAAACGGGTACCATTCTTCCCCTCGGGAGGGCCGGATTTCGGTGGACACCACCGGTTCGATCTTTTCCCGGGAGATGATTCATGAAACGGATGGCCCTCGTCATCATGTTGAGCGGGGCCATGTTCGGTTACTCCCTCGTCTGGGGGCAGGAATATGGCGCCGTGCTCGACAGCACCGAGCAGCAGGCGATGGCGGAAACGTTCCAGCATGCCTTGGAATACAACCGGACCAATGAGGCTTCCGCCTGGGTGAATCCCGATACCGAACGCACGGGTTCGGTCGTTCCGGTCGGCACATATCAGACCTCCGTCGGCCAGTATTGCCGGGAATTCATCACCACCATCTTCATCGGCGGGCAGGAGGAACTGGCGTACGGCACGGCCTGTCGACAACCGGACGGCACATGGATGATCGTATCCGACGAGGCGACGCAGATCAGCCCTCAGGTCGTCGAGAAAGTCATCGAGCGGCATTATGTCTATCCCCATGCATACTATCGGTGGTATGACTATTACCCCTACTATTATTACCCCTGGTATCATCCCCCCCGCATCTTCTTCAGTTTCAACATCGTCCACTTCGTTGGGACGCGCCACGTCAAAGCGCCTCATTTCCATTTCCACGGCGTCCACAAACACAAAGGGGTGAGGGACCTGCGCCGCCACCACCCCGACGTCATCGTCAGATCGCACCGCGGCGGGGCCATCTCAGGCGGCGGAAGAGACTTCCATGGACGCCGCGACCTGCGCTCCGGTTCGGATGCAAGAATAGTGAGGCCGGATCGAGGAAGCGCCCCTTCCAGGGATTTCCAGGGGCGCAGAGACATGCGCCCAGGGGTTGATGAGCGGATCGGCAGGCCGAACCGGGGGAGCGGACCGAGTCGGGACTTCCAGGGACGCAGGGACATGCGCTCAGGGGTTGATGAGCGGATCGGCAGGCCGAACCGGGGGAGCGGACCGAGTCGGGACTTCCAGGGACGCAGGGACATGCGCTCAGGGGTTGATGAGCAGATCGGCAGGCCGAACCGGGGGAGCGGACCGAGTCGGGACTTCCAGGGACAAAGAGACATGCGCTCCGGGTCCGAGGGCCGCATCACCTCTCCCGGCAGGGGGAGCGGACAGGGCAGGGAATTTCAGGGCAGCAGAGATTTCCGCAGCTCCGGCGCCGAGGGTCGCCAGTTCCGCGGCGGACAGAGAAATACCGGCGATCGCTCTCAGCATTCAGGTCGTCGTTGAGAAGTGCTGTATTGAACTTCGCACACAAAAGAGCCGGATTCCAGCACGGATTCGGCTCTTTCTTTTCCCGCCGCACTCCGTTACCAAAGCATCCTGATCTTAATCCTCATTTCTTCCTCATTTGATCCGCAATTGCCGGCTAGACTTTAGATAAAGGGTTCGGGAGAAGAGTTGGAGGGCGCCTCCCGGCGAGCAGGAGGTCATCATGACGGCGACAAGAAAACGGCACAGGGTCCCTCGGTTTTTTCTCGCCTTGCTTCTCGGAACCTGCCTTGCGGCGGCGCCTGTAGCGTTGGCGAACGATTTTGCATACGTAGATGCGGGGGATCCTTACTCCCGCGAGGAACTCGCACGCATGCTCGCGCCCATCGCCCTTTACCCCGACGCGCTCCTGGCCCAGATCCTGATGGCCGCCACCTACCCTATCGAAGTGATTGAAGCCGAGCGCTGGGTCAGGATGAATTCACATCTGGCGGGCGAATCCCTGGATGCTGCGCTTTTGCACAAATACTGGGACCCGAGCGTCAAGGCCCTCTGCCACTTCCCCTCCGTCATTGCGCTGATGAGCGAGCGGATCGCCGAGACCACCGAACTGGGCAATGCCTTTCTCGCCCAGGAAGCCGACGTCATGGACATGGTCCAGGAACTGCGGGCCTCGGCCTATGCTCAGGGAAACCTCGTCAGCAACGTTCAACAGCAGATCATCGTCGAAAAAGAAGTCATCGTCATTCAACCGGCCAATCCCCGAGTCATCTTCGTGCCGTACTACGATCCTTTCTATGTCTACGGCCCCTGGTGGTATCCAGCCTATCCTCCATATTACTGGGTCCCTTCGGGAATACGGCTCGGCGTGGGGATATCCTATTGGCCAGGGTTGCATTTCACCTATGCCTTCGGTAGCTGGCATTACGTCGACTGGCGCCGCCACTCGATCCACGTCGTTGTCCATACGCCCCCCCGATTCGTCCGGCATGATCGATGGATCGTTCAGTCCGGCCCCTGGCGGCACTCTCCCGTCCACCGCAGGGGTGTCTCCTACCGCGATACGTCCACCGCCACCCGTTACGGCCAGCCCCCTCCGCGCGTGAGGAGCACAAGGGAAATTGCCACACAAACGGCGCCTTCGAGAGGCCGGGACCCGAGGCGCGATGCGCGGGACGTCGCGACGCCGCCGGGCCGTTCGAACCAGAGAGAGCTTGAGCGCGACCAAGGTCGGCGGCAGCAGCCACCGCCAACCCAGCGCGATCAGCACCAGCCGCAACGCGAGAGGGTGGCGCGAGAGACGTTCGACAGATCCCGCCAGGTCGAGGGCGAGCGGCAGCCGAGCCGGCAAGTCGAGCAGCAACGGCCAAGACCCGAAAGGGAGAGAGTCGTTCAAGAGCGCCCCGAGCACAGCCGCCGTGAGAGCGCTCCTCGACAGGAGCAGCAGCTCAGCGCATCGCAGGAGACGCAGCAGACGCGCCAGCAGCCACAACGCCAGGCCAGGGTTTCCGAGCAGAGCGTTCAAGAGCGACAGCAGGAGCGCTACGGGACATCGGTCGAACGCCCCGTGCTGCAAACACGGGAGAGCTTCGTGAACGGCGGCGCCCCTTCAAGATCAAATCACAGGGAGGGAGGACGTGACAGGCGGTAATACGAATGGATGAAAAAGAGCCGGACCCCTTCGGAGGTCCGGCTCTTCTTTGTTCTTGAATCTTGTTTCTCGAACCTACTGAAAGACCACCATCAGGTCACCCTGCTGGACCTGCTCCCCTTCCTTGAAGAGGATGTCGGAGATGACCCCGTCCTGGCGGGCCTTCACGTTGGTCTCCATCTTCATCGCCTCGGTCGACAGAAGGGTGTCCCCCTCTTTGACTTCGTCGCCGACCTTGACAAGGATTTTGAAAACCTTCCCCGGCATGGGGGCGCCGACGTGCTTTGGATTCCCCTTGTCGGCTTTGAGGCGACTCTGCTGATCGGAACCGACCGACAGATCCTGTACCGTGATCTGGCGAGGCTCGCCATTGAGTTCGAAGTAGATGTTGCGCGTTCCATCCTTTTGAAGGCTCCCGACGGCGTTGAGGCGCATGACGAGAGTCTTACCGGGCTCGATCTCGATGTTGACCTCGTCTCCGACCCCGAGTCCGTAAAAGAAGACCGGCGTGGGGAGGACGGAAGTGTCGCCGTACTCCTGGCGGACCCGGTCGAACTCTTCGAAGACATTGGGGTAGAGCACGTGGGAGAGGACGTCCCTGTCGCTGACGGAGTGTCCGAGTTTTTCCTCGAGCCCGGTCTTGCGCGCCTGAAAATCGACGGGCTCGAGGAGCTCGCCGGGGCGACAGGTCAGGGGCTCTTCCCCCTTGAGGATGATCTTCTGCAAACGCGCGGGGAAGCCGCCGACAGGCTGGCCGATCATCCCCTTGAAGAAGTCGACGACCCCTTGCGGGAAGGTCAACTCGTCCCCTTTCTTGTAGACGTCGTCAGGCTCGAGGTTGTTCTGAACCATGAACATCGCCATGTCGCCGACGATCTTGGAGGACGGCGTCACCTTGATGACATCGCCGAACATGTCGTTGACCTTGCGGTACATCTCCTTGCATTCTTCCCAGCGGTGGCCGAGCCCCAGCCCTTCGACCTGCGGCTTGTAGTTGGAGTACTGACCGCCGGGGATCTCGTGCTTGTAGACCTGCGCGGTCCCGCTGCGCAGCTCAGACTCGAAAGGTGCGTAGTAGGTGCGCACCGTCTCCCAGTAATTGGCGAGTTGCTGCAGACCCTCGTTGTCGAGCTTCGGATCCCACATCGTACCTTCGAGAGCCGCAAGGAGGGCATTCATGTTCGGCTGCGACGTCAGTCCCGAGATGGGAGAGAGGGCGGTGTCGACGATGTCGACCCCCGACTGGGCCGCCACCAGGAGCATCGCACCTCCGTTGCTCGAGGTGTCGTGGGTGTGCAGGTGAATGGGAATGCCGATCTCGCTTTTGAGCGCCCTGATGAGCTTTTCCGCGGCAAAGGGCTTCAGAAGCCCGGCCATGTCCTTGATGCCGAGGATATGGGCGCCCATGCGCTCGAGCTCCTTTGCGGTCTCGACATAGTACTTGAGAGGATACTTGTCGCGCTTGGGGTCGAGAATGTCTCCGGTGTAGCACATGGCCGCTTCGCACACCGCCCCTTCGGCACGCACGGCATCCATCGCCACGGCCATCCCTTTGGTCCAGTTGAGCGAATCAAAGATGCGGAAGACGTCGATGCCCCCCTTTGCCGCCTTCTGGACGAACTCGCGCACCACGTTGTCGGGATAGTTGGTGTAGCCGACAGCGTTGGAGCCGCGCAGCAGCATCTGAAAGAGCACATTGGGGACCTTGGCCCGTAGGCGGTCGAGGCGCTCCCAGGGGTCTTCCTGCAGAAAACGCATGGAGACGTCGAAAGTCGCTCCGCCCCACATCTCCAGAGAGAAGAGTTCTCCGCCGTAATAGCTCGTCGCCTCGGCGATGCGCTCCAGATCGTAGGTGCGGATGCGCGTCGCCATGAGAGACTGGTGGGCGTCGCGCATCGTCGTGTCGGTGATGAGGAGTTTTTTCTCCTTCAGCGCCCAATTCGCCAAGCCCTCGGGTCCTTTTTCCCGCAGGATGTCGCGCGTCCCTCGGGGACGGGGAAGACCGTAGGAGATTTCGGGAACGGTCGCCTCGCGTAAATCTCTGAAGTGCAGAGCCTTTTCCTTCTTGATTCCCGGGTAGCCGTTGACGACGGTATGCCCGATGAAGCGCAGCAACTTGTTGGCCCTGTCGCGCTTGACCCGGATCTTGAAGAGCTCAGGATGGGCATCGATGAAGGAGGTGTCGCACTTGCCTGCCAGAAAATCGGGATGCGTGATGACATTCTCAAGAAATCCGATGTTCGTCTTCACGCCTCGAATCCGGAACTCCTGAAGAGCGCGGTGCATGGTGCGGGCCGCATCGCCGAAGGTGCGTCCGAAAGTGGTGATCTTCGTCAGGAGCGAATCGTAATGCGGGGTGATCTGGGCGCCGGCGAAGCCGTTGCCCGCGTCGAGGCGCACGCCGAAGCCAGCGGCGATGCGGTAGACCTTGATGGTGCCGAAGTCCGGGGCGAAATTGTTCTCGGAATCTTCGGTCGTGACGCGGCACTGGATGGCCGCACCGTTGATGGCGATGTCGGACTGATCCTTGATGCCGATCTCGGGATCAGAGAGCCGATGCCCGGCGGCGATGCGGATCTGCATCTGCACCAGGTTGCGCTGCGTCGCCATTTCGGTAACGGTATGTTCGACCTGTATGCGGGGATTGGTCTCGATGAAATAGAAATTCTGGTCCTGATCGAGGAGGAACTCGACGGTCCCGGCGTTAATGTAGTTGACCGCCCGTGCGATCTTCATCGCCGCTTCGCAGATCTCCATCCGCTTCGCTTCGGGGACGCCGATGGAGGGGGCGATCTCGATTACTTTCTGGTGCCGACGCTGGATGGAGCAGTCGCGATCGTAGAAATGGACGATGTTTCCGTGGGTGTCGCCGAGGATCTGGACCTCGATGTGCTTGGGACGCTCGATGTATTTCTCGAGAAAGACGGAGGGGTTTCCGAAGGCGGCTTTCGCCTCCGAAGCGGCGGACTTGAGACCTTCGAGGAGTTCGCGCTGGTTGCGCGCCACCCGCATGCCGCGTCCGCCACCTCCGGCAGCCGCCTTGATGATGATCGGGTAGCCGGCCTCTTTGGCGAAGATGAGAGCCTCCTCTTCGCTCCTTACCGGATCGGCCGTTCCAGGCACGACCGGGACGCCGGCCTCGATGGCGACGTGCCGCGCCGAGACCTTGTCGCCGAGACGACGCTGAATCTCGGGGGTGGGTCCGATGAAAACGATTCCCGCCTTTTCGCACGCTTCGGCAAATTCGGGATTCTCCGACAGGAAGCCGTAGCCCGGGTGGATGGCATCGACCTCATGCCGCCTCGCCACTTCGATGATCTCATCGATGGACAGGTAGGCATCGATGGGCCCTTTGCCCTTGCCGATGAGATAGGCTTCATCGGCCTTGTAACGGTGCAGCGAGATCTTGTCCTCTTCCGAGTAGATGGCCACCGTGCCGATTCCCAGCTCGGTGCATGCCCGGAAGATTCGAATTGCGATCTCCCCGCGGTTTGCCGCCATGATTTTCCTGAATTTCCTGATTGCCATTGAACCTCCTCCAAACCAGCTGACTGAACCCCGTTTTTTTAAAATAGAACAAAAAGAACAAGGATAAATTTTTATCCTCGATAAAAAACTTTCGTTATTTTAAATATTTATATCAGTTACCAAGAGGGTGATATCTAACCAGACAGGAGATGGGCTGTCAAGATCAAATCTTGTTTTACGTTTTAAGGCCGCGGAAATCAACGCCTTTTCCCACCAGCAAAGCACAATTATTACTTGATCTGGAAATCGCTGTCGGAGTTTAGAACCAGGAGGAGGACGCCAGGGGCAGGTTTGATTCCTGCCCCTGGCGAAGGGAAGAAGACAAAGTTGGTTTTCGAACGGACGCTATTTGGTATCCCCCGCCTCTTTTTCGAGCTTCTTCATAAAGGGGCGGATGAGATCCATCGGAAGGGGGAAGATGATGGTCGAGTTCTTTTCGGCCGAAATGTCGGTGAGGGTCGACAAGAAACGCAACTGAAGGGCCCCTTCTTCTGTGGCAAGGATTTTCGCCGCTTCAGAAAGGCGCTGCGAAGCCTGGAATTCCCCTTCGGCGTGGATGACCTTGGAGCGCCGCTCCCGCTCGGCTTCGGCCTGTCGGGCCATCGCCCGCTGCATCTCCACGGGCAGGTCGACATGCTTGATCTCGACATTGGAGATCTTCACCCCCCATGGATCGGTCTGTTGATCGAGGATCTGCTGCAGGTCCTGATTAATCCGGTCGCGATGGGCGAGCAGATCATCGAGTTCGGACTTGCCGAGAATGCTTCGCAGGGAGGTCTGTGCGAGCTGGCTCGTGGCGTAGAGGTAGTTCTCCACTTGAATCAGGGCCTTGTCGGCCTGAACCACCCGGAAGTAAATAACGGCATTGACCTTGATCGAGACGTTGTCCCGGGTGATGACGTCCTGAGGCGGAACGTCCATGGCAATGGTTCGCAAGCTGACCTTTTCGAGCTTGTCGACCACCGGAATGATGAAGCGCAACCCCGGCCCTTTCACCGTGACGAAGCGTCCGAGGCGGAAGACGACCCCCCGCTCGTATTCGTAAAGGATGCGCACCGCACTGCCGACGATGAAAGCGATCAAACCGAGCGCGATCACCCAGCCGACCAGATCTACAGGAATCATTTTTCGATCCTCCTTCGTTGATGAGCCCGGCGGCCGATTTTTCCTCCCGAAACGGTTTGTTTCCGATCAGAAAACCTGCCAGGGCCCGTGCGAATATTTCTTACGATTTCGGGTTTTCAGCCCGACGCACCTCGAGCTTCAAACCCTCTATCTTCACCACCTCCACGGCTTCCCCGCGGGAGACCGGTTCTCGTGCAAAGGCATCCCAGTATTCGCCATGCACGAAGACCGTTCCTTGAGCATGCACATCGGTAATGGCGGTGCCGCGCTCTCCGACCATCCCCTCCTGCCCGGAAAAGAAGCGGGTCCCCTGCGTTCGCGTCACGAAAAAGAGGACGAGAGCGACAAACCCCCCGCTCACCCCCACCATGGCGGCGATGATGACACGGGAGACCTGAAAATACGGTTCGGCATCGGCGTCGATCAGCATGAGTGAGCCGAGCGTCAAAGC